>NZ_FOTH01000034.1:0-53179 GCF_900114515.1 Pseudomonas sp. NFACC46-3 | reverse complement strand
TAGCACACTGGCAAACGGGCAGATCTCCCAAGGTAATTCGCGCGACCTTCCTGCTTATGCCTGTCGGATCTACGTCACAGCGTTCCGTGCAAGTATTGGGCTTTGGCAATTTTGGCTACCTTACCCCGCTGCACCGCCTAATCCGCTTCCTGTTCGTCAGGCCAGCATTTTGCCTCGGGCTTCCTTCAGATTCGCAGTCACCCGCGACACCCTTGCCTCTGGCTAACACTTCCCCTTGCCGGGTGTGTAGAGGACTTTCACCTCCAAGTCACCAGCGTGACCACCACAGCCAAGCTGGTTGCGCTTGCGCGCAACGCGCCATGCCTGGCGCACCAAAAAAAGACCCCGGCCAATGGACCGGGGTCTTTTTAGATCACTTGGAATATCAGTGCTGGTTGCCCAGCTTGTGTTCCAGGTAATGGATGTTGACGCCGCCTTTGCAGAAGCCTTCGTCGCGTACGAGGTCGCGGTGCAGCGGGATGTTGGTCTTGATCCCGTCGACCACGATTTCGTCCAGCGCATTGCGCATGCGCGCCATGGCTTCGTCACGGGTCGCCCCGTAGGTGATCAGCTTGCCGATCAACGAATCGTAGTTCGGCGGAACGGCATAACCGCTGTACAGGTGCGAATCGACGCGAACGCCATTGCCGCCCGGGGCATGGAAATGCTTGACCGTGCCTGGGCTTGGCATGAAGGTTTTCGGGTCTTCGGCGTTGATCCGGCATTCCAGTGCGTGACCGCGGATGACCACGTCTTCCTGGGTAAATGACAGCTTGTTGCCGGCGGCGATGCTGAGCATCTCCTTGACGATGTCGATACCCGTGACCATTTCCGAAACCGGGTGCTCCACCTGAACACGGGTGTTCATTTCGATGAAATAGAAACGACCGTTCTCGTACAGGAACTCGAAGGTGCCGGCGCCGCGATAGCCGATGTCAATGCAGGCCTTGACGCAACGCGCCAGGACTTCCTTGCGAGCCTGCTCGTCGATGCCCGGTGCCGGCGCTTCTTCGAGGACTTTCTGGTGACGACGTTGCAGCGAGCAATCGCGGTCGCCCAAATGGATCGCATGGCCCTGCCCGTCGGACAGCACCTGGACTTCGACGTGGCGTGGGTTGGTCAGGAATTTTTCCAGGTAGACCATCGGGTTGCCAAACGCTGCGCCCGCTTCGGAGCGGGTCAGTTTCGCCGAGGAAATCAGGTCTTCTTCCTTGTGTACCACGCGCATGCCACGACCACCGCCGCCGCCAGCGGCCTTGATGATCACCGGATAACCAACTTCGCGACCGATGCGCAAAGCGGTTTCTTCGTCTTCAGGCAGCGGGCCGTCGGAACCCGGAACGGTTGGCACGCCCGCAGCGATCATGGCGTGTTTGGCCGAGACCTTGTCGCCCATCAGGCGGATGGTGTCGGCTTTCGGACCAATGAAGGCAAAACCGGAGTTTTCGACCTGTTCGGCGAAGTCGGCGTTTTCCGCCAGGAAACCATAGCCCGGGTGAATGGCGGTGGCGCCGGTCACTTCGGCAGCGGCGATGATCGCCGGGATGTGCAGGTAGGAGTGCGCAGCCGACGCCGGACCGATGCAGACGGATTCGTCCGCCAGGCCCAGGTGCATCAGTTCTTTGTCGGCCTTGGAGTAAACGGCGACGGTCTTGATGCCCATCTCTTTGCAGGCACGCAGAATCCGCAGGGCGATCTCACCGCGGTTAGCGATCAGAACTTTTTCCAACTTCGCAGTCATCAAAGGCTCTCCGCGGTTCAAACGATGGTGAACAGCGGTTGGTCGTACTCAACCGGCTGGCCGTCTTCGACGAGGATGGACTCGATCACACCGCTGGTTTCAGCTTCGATGTGGTTCATCATCTTCATGGCTTCGACGATGCACAGGGTGTCGCCTTTCTTCACGGTCTGGCCGACTTCAACGAAGGACGGCGAGGATGGCGAAGACTTGCGATAGAACGTGCCCACCATTGGCGAACGGGCAACAGTGCCGTTGAGCGCTGGCGCAGCCGGTGCGGCGGGCGCGGCTGCGGCAACCGGCGCTGCTGCTGGAGCAGGCGCGGCGGCTGGAGCATGCATCGGTGCCGGTGCATAGAACTGCTGGGCCGGGGTCTTGCTGTGGCGGCTGATGCGTACGGACTCTTCGCCTTCCTTGATCTCAAGCTCGTCGATGCCGGACTCTTCCAGCAATTCGATCAATTTCTTAACTTTACGGATATCCATGAATCATCAACTCCCAAGGGTCGGTCAGGGGCGTTTAACGCTTGTTTTCAAGCTGTCGCCTGTCTTTCAAGCTGCTCTAGAGCGGCCTCCAGGGCCAGTCGGTAACCGCTGGCGCCAAGGCCGCAGATCACTCCCACCGCTACATCGGAGAAGTAAGAGTGATGGCGGAAAGGTTCGCGTTTGTGCACGTTAGACAAATGCACTTCGATGAATGGGATGCTCACCGCCAGCAGCGCGTCACGTAATGCGACGCTTGTGTGTGTAAAAGCTGCTGGATTGATCAAAATGAAGTCCACGCCTTCGCCACGCGCGGCATGGATACGGTCGATCAATTCATATTCGGCGTTGCTTTGCAGATAGAGCAAATGATGGCCGGCGGCGCGGGCCCGCTGTTCCAGGTCCTGGTTGATCTGGGCCAGTGTCACGGCGCCATAGACGCCCGGTTCACGGGTGCCCAGCAGGTTCAGGTTGGGTCCGTGCAGGACCAATAGGGTCGCCATCTGCTGTTCCTTGTTATCTGTGAGCAGGTATCAGAACCTGGCGACTATGCCGCAAAGCCTTTGTGACTGTCCAGTTCTCTGCAATAGCCAGCACGATGACCGATGTTTGCGCGAAATTTGTGACCATGGTCTCTGATCCGGTCATACGGTTGCAAACCGCACCCCGTGGGGGCATCAATTCCAGGGGCCCCTCGAATCAATGTGAGCGAGCTTGCTCGCGATGGCGGCGGCACATCCAGCATCGAAGCAAGCTGACCCACCGCTATCGCGAGCAAGCCCCCATAGTGCTTCATGCCGTCTGTGGCGCTAAACCCGAAAGGCCTGCACGGCGGTGTGCAAACGTCCGCCCAGCACCAGCAGATTGTCACCCTGTTCCCGCCCCTGTCCGATGCGCAGCAGGTTGTCGCCGCCCAGTTGGTGAATCCGCTCGCTGTGATCGCGGATTTCGCTGACGGCGCCGCTTTGTTGGGCGGTGACGTCGGCGATGCGTACTGCCGTGTCGGAGATGGTCTGGATGGCGCCGACGATCTCATCCAGCGCGCCGTCGGCCGCTTGCGCCTGGTTGGCGGTGGCTTCGGCGTGTTCGACCTGGGCGCGCATGCCGTCCACCGATTGGCGTGCGGCCTGTTGCAGACGGGCGATCAGTGTCTGGATTTCGGCGGTGGCACCGGCCGTGCGTTGGGCCAGGGAGCGGACTTCCTCGGCCACCACCGCGAAACCCCGGCCCATTTCCCCGGCGCGGGCCGCTTCGATGGCGGCGTTGAGGGCCAGCAGGTTGGTCTGGTCGGCAATCGAGCGAATCACCGTCAGCACGCCACCGATGGTGGCCGACTCCTCGGCCAGTTGTTCGATCATCTGCGCGTTGCCTTGCACTTCGCCCACCAGCGCATGCAGACCGGTGAGGCTCAGGCCAATGACCTTCTGCCCTTGTTCCACGGCATGCCCGGCGCTGCGGCTGGCGTCTGCGGCCTGGCTGGCATCGCCGGCCACCTGCTGGATCGTCGCTTCCAGTTCGCTGAGGGAGTCGCGGATCAGCGCCGTGTCGCTGGCCTGATCCTCGGCGCCGCTGTGCAGCTCGCCACTCAACTCGGCCAGGGTACGGCTGCTGCCGGCGACCTGTTCGGCGTTCACCCGAATGGTGCCCACCAGATCCACCAGATAAGCCCGCAGGCGATTGAGCGACGCTTCGATGTCTTGCAGTTCGCGGTTGCTGGCGCCCACGCGGATATCACGGCTGAAGTCGCCCTCGGCCCAGGTCGACAGGGCCGGCGCCAGGTGCGTCAAGGTCCGCGCCAGGCGTCGCTGCAAGGTGTCGATGAGCAGGGCGATCAGCAGGATCAGGCCAATCATTACCCCTTGGATCAAGCGAACCTCTCCCTGGATCTGCCCATGCTGGGCGCGCACCGCTGGTTCCATGGCATCGATCGCCTGTTGTACATCGGCGATTTTCAGGTGCGTGGCGCTGCTCAGTTCGGTGCGTTTCTGGATCAGTTCACGGGTGCGGGCCAATTCTGCCGGGTAACGACCGAGCAGGCTGTTTAGCTCGCGCTTGAGGGCGATGCCCGCATCTTCGGCGGCGGTTTTTTCCTGGATTTGCAAACCCATCAGCGCGGCGAAATCATCGCTGCCTGATTCGCTGCTGGCGGTGACGCCCAGCAGTGGCAGGTTGTCGAGGCGTTCGGCCTCCACACGGATGCTCGCCAGTTCCCGCTCGACGTCGGCGGCCAATTCGCTGCGGCCACTGCTGACCAGTTTGTCCCGCGTGAGGGATAGGCGGCCCAGGTGCTGCGACGCGGCAAACAGCGCGGGCAAGTAGGCCGGGGCGCCATTGGCGTATTGGGCCAGTTGATCGAGGCTGGCGCTCAACTCTCGTTCGGCCTGTAGCAGCAAGGCCTGCGGATCACCGGCCAGTTTGCCGGCGGCCAGCAGATCGGTCTTGCTGAAGCTGTCGAGGTTCGCCAGGCTCGGGCGCAGGGTCTTGGCCATTTCCGGGGGAAATTGATCCAGGTCTTTTTGCAGGGTTTCCAGCGCCTGGGTGGCGGTGCTCAAGCGCAGGGCATCGCCGCTGGCCAGATAGTCCTCGATGTTGCGCGCCACTTCGCCCTGGAATTGTCGCGACAGGCCCAGGTAGCGCTCCATCAGCAGATAGGGTCGCTCCAGGGCAATCTGCGACCACCACAGCGTGGCGCCGAGGCCGAGGCACACGGCAACTAAAAGAAGGGTATTGAGATTGGTCAGCAGCTTCAGGCGCATCAAGTGTCTACCAGGGGCAGAATCGTAAGCGCTTGAAGTTATTGCGTTTGCGTTACAGGTTTATGACCGAATCGGTCGATTCCGATGAAAAGGTGGCACTTTGCTTTGATTGGCGGGCGCTCTGTATCCGGTTGCGCCCGGCATGCTTGGCGCGATACAGCGCTTCATCCGCCTGGCTGGCCATCATCAGGCTGTCGGAGTCATCGCTCATCTCCACCACGCCGGCGCTGAAGGTGCACCACAAATCATGGGGCTGGGCTGGATAGTGGATTTCGGCAAAGCGCTGGCGAATTTCATCCAGCACTTTGCAGGCGGCGTCGATGTCGGTGTCGGGCATGACGATGGCGAACTCTTCGCCGCCGTAACGGCCGATGAAGTCGGTCTTGCGCAGGCGTTGCTTGAGAAACAGCGCCAGGCTCTTGATCACCCGGTCGCCCATGGGGTGGCCGTGGCTGTCATTGACCCGTTTGAAATGGTCGATATCGAGCATGGCAAAGCTCAGGGGCTTGCCTTCGCGACGAGCGCGAAAGCTGCAATCCTCGAGCAGTTGCAGGATATGGGTGTGGTTGTACAGGCCGGTGAGGCTGTCGCGCACCATCCGCGCCTTGAGGTTGCGTGCCCGGGCGGCACGGTTGCGCACCGTGGTGATCAGGTGCCGGGGCTTGATCGGTTTGGTCAGGAAGTCGTCGCCACCTTCGCTCATGGCATCGAGTTGCTTGTCCAGGTCGTCTTCGGCGGACAGGTAGATGATCGGCACGCTGACGTAGCGGTCGTTGTGACGTATCACCTTGGCCAGTTCCGTGCCGGTGCAGGCCGGCATGTACATGTCGAGAATGATCAGGTCGGGTTGGAAGTCCGCGAGTTCGGCCATGGCCTGGATCGGCTCGATCAGCGTGCGGGTGATGATGCCGGCGCTATTGAGCAAGCGTTCGGTATGCATGGCCTGGGCACGGGAGTCATCGATGATCAGCACTTTGTACGGATCGTACTGGGCAACGCAGGTCAGCACTTCGATCTTTTCCAGCAGGCTCGAGGCTTCGAGGGTGCCGGTGAGAAACTCCTGCCCACCGGCACGCACCGCGGCCAGGCGTGTCGGCGTGTCGGTTTCCAACAAACTGAAGAACAACAGCGGCAGCGGCTGCTCCAGGCCTTCCTGGGCTTCGGCGGCCAGTTTCAGGCCAGCGCCGGGTCCGCTGAAATCCACATCCATGACAATCGCCGCCGGCAGGCGTTCGACCATGGAGGCGCGGAACCCCGCGACGCTGTCCAGCGCCTGGGCGCCGAGGCCGAAGAACTCCAACTGCTTGGCCAGGCGCTCGGCGCGGTCATGATCTTGCAGCAACACGTAGATGGGTTTGCGCAGCGGCGGCAGGAAGGTTTGTTCGAGTTGGTCGCCATGACGCAGGCCGGTACGCGACAAGCGCTGCATCAAGCGGTTGATTTCGGTGATCAGGTGGCTGCTCAGGCGCCCACGATTGGCGTCCACCGCTTGCAGTGACTGGCTGATGCCTTGGGCCAACTGGGCGTGCTCGGGCTGTTCGAAGCGCTCGGCAAAGCGCAGCAGGCGCAGGTTGGCTTCGCTGAGCTCCGACAGGTCGGTGCTTGACCACTCACTGCGTTGCAGGCGCTGCCAAATCTCCAGGATCTGACGAGCCTGATGAATTACCCGCTGGGCAAAGTGGTGCTTGAGGCGCTCACGGCTGGGGTCTTCTGGCTCGGTCATATCCTGACTACTAGTTAGGGTGCATGCTGAGATCGACTGGTGGCTCTATGCTAGCACCTCTTTTCCTCTGCATGAGTGTCATACGTCAATATTCTGTCCAGTCGCGAAATTCAGTTTGTGACTGACCAGTCTCGTAGGCCGATGGCAACGCTTCCTTTATAGTGCTGTTCGATTGCCCTGTCGCGCCCGGCATGATGGGCGCCGCATTATCGCGTTTCAAATCAGGCACGATGGCGTAGGGTTGTGGTCGAACCGAGAACTCAAGTGATTGAAGGGATATCACCATGCTGGACTGGAAAAACCGCGCGGGCAGCGCGCCTGAACGTGCCGCCGAGCCGAAATCGGACACCCGCAGCTACCTGGGTGGGCTTTTTTTCAGCCGCGCACTGGCGACGCTGATCGGCCTTTACCTGCTGGTGACCATTGCCGTCGGCTGGTATTGGAGCCAGGAGCCCGCGCTGTTCCCTGTGCAGCAGAACGCCCAGGCCGCAGCCGAGAAAGATGGCCGGCAGATGGTGGTGGGCTACACCACGGTCGAGACGCTCAAGACGGTGGCCGGGACCCTGCTGAGCAAGCCGGGTGGCTACATCTCCAACGACCGCTTCCCACCTGGCCTGTGGATGGACAACATGCCGAGCTGGGAATACGGCGTGCTGGTGCAGGTCCGCGACCTGAGCCGTGCCCTGCGCAAGGACTTCGCCCGTTCCCAGTCCCAGTCCGCCGAGGACGCCGACCTGGCCAAGGCCGAACCGCGCTTCAACTTCGACAACCGCAGTTGGGTACTGCCCTCCAGCGAATCTGAATACCAGGAAGGCATCAATTCCCTGAGCCGCTATCAGGCGCGTCTGTCCGACCCAAGCCAGAAAAGCGCACTGTTCTACGCCCGCGCCGACAACCTGAACAACTGGCTCGGGGATGTCGGCACTCGCCTGGGGTCGTTGTCCCAGCGTCTGTCGGCCAGCGTTGGCCGGGTCAAGCTCAACACCTCGCTGAAAACCGAAGTCCCGGCCCCGGGCCAGGTGCCACAGGTGGATGAAGAAGTGGTCGAGACCCCGTGGCTGCAAATCGATAACGTGTTCTATGAGGCCCGTGGCCAGGCATGGGCGTTGTCGCACCTGCTGCGCGCCATCGAAGTGGACTTCGCCGATGTCCTGGCGAAAAAGAACGCCACGGTCAGCGTGCGGCAGATCATCCGTGAACTGGAAGCGTCCCAGGAACCGGTCTGGAGCCCGATGATCCTCAACGGCAGCGGCTTCGGTGTATTGGCGAACCACTCGCTGGTCATGGCCAACTACATTTCCCGAGCCAACGCAGCGGTCATCGACTTGCGGCAACTGCTGAACCAGGGTTGATTCATGAGCGAAAGCCCCCGGGAGGTCGCCCATCGAGTGGCCTCGGATGCCGAGCTGATTGCGTGGGTCGATGAGCAGGACAACCTGCTCGGCAGCCTGGTGCGTTCAGAGCTGCGCGAGCGTGGCCTGATCGGACGCGGCACCTACATCATGCTGTTCAATTCGTCCGGTGAGCTGTGTGTTCATCGGCGCACCCTGAGCAAGGCCATCTACCCGGGTTTCTGGGACGTGGCGGCGGGCGGCATGGTCCAGGCCGACGAGACCTACGCCGAATCGGCTGCCCGTGAACTGGCGGAAGAGCTGGGCGTGAGCGGCGTGGAACTGACCGCACACGACCATTTTTATTTCGAAGACCCTGGCAGTCGTCTGTGGTGCTCGGCGTTCTCGGCGGTATGGGACGGCCCGTTGGTCCTGCAGCCCGAAGAAGTCCTCGAAGCGCGTTTCCTGCCCCTCGAGCAGGTGCTTGATGAAATCCAGCGCAAGCCTTACTGCCCGGACTCTCTGGCGGCGCTTGAACGCTATTTGCGGGTCCATGGCGGCAGCGTCGCAAAGAAGCTATAAATTGGCGCTGATTGGCCCTTAGCAAGTCGGCTTTTTGCCGTTACACTGCGCGACTTTTCAAGCTGAACCGTGTCTGCGGTCCAGTAGCGCTGCCCCTGCCTGAGTGGGGTTTCGCGGTCGAGGCACATTCCCCCTCGACCAGTCTTTGTCCTCCCGAGAGGATTGCCGGTGGCCAAAAAAGCCGCATCCTTCGCCGCCCTGGGCGGCCTGGTATTTTCTACCGACGCCGGTCGTCATTGCCCTGATTGCCGTCAGCCGGTGGATGCCTGCATCTGCAAACAGACCGCCATCCCTGCCGGTGACGGCATAGCGCGCGTGCGCCGTGAAAGCAAAGGTCGCGGCGGCAAGACGGTGACCACGATCACTGGCGTGCCGTTGGCCGAAGACGCGCTCAAGGAGCTGGCCACCACGTTGAAGAAACGCTGTGGCACCGGCGGTGCGTTGAAAGACGGCATCATCGAGATCCAGGGCGATCACGTCGAGCTGCTGCTGGCGGAACTGGTCAAGCACGGCTTCAAGGCAAAGAAATCCGGCGGCTAGCAGCCTCTGTGAAAACCACCCTCGGCTTGACCCGAATCCAACGTTCGAGGTCGCCCGCATGGTTTTCACAGAGCCTGTTCTGAACGGGTTTCTAAACTCATCGCTGGGAGCAGGGTCTACCTTGCTAACAGGCAATTCGTCATTTTCACTCTCTAGACTGCCCCAGCCTCCGACCGGATGGTGCATTTTGACTTCTTTATAGGGGACTTCGATGTCCGTACGACGCACACGCAAAGACGATGGCAGCCAATGGACAGTTGCGGACAGCCGCAGTGTTTACGGGATTCGTCATTGGGGGGCCGGGTATTTCGCGATCAATGAAGCCGGTCGCGTCGAAGTCCGTCCGAACGGTCCCGACAGCTCGCCCATCGACCTGTTCGAGCAAGTCGATCAGTTGCGCCAGAGCGGCCTGTCGCTGCCCTTGCTGGTGCGCTTCCCCGACATCCTGCAAGACCGTGTGCGCCAGCTCACCGGCGCCTTCGACAGCAACATCGCGCGCCTGGAATACCAGAGCAAGTACACCGCGCTCTATCCGATCAAGGTCAACCAGCAGGAAGCGGTGATCGAGAACATCATCGCCACCCAGAACGTCTCCATCGGCCTGGAAGCCGGTTCCAAGCCGGAGCTGCTGGCGGTCCTGGCCCTGGCGCCGAAGGGCGGGACCATCGTCTGCAACGGCTACAAGGACCGCGAATTCATCCGTCTGGCGCTGATGGGCCAGAAGCTCGGTCACAACGTCTTCATCGTCATCGAGAAAGAGTCTGAAGTCGGCCTGGTGATCGAAGAGGCCGCGACGCTCAAGGTCAAGCCGCAGGTCGGCTTGCGCGTGCGCCTGTCATCCCTGGCGTCGAGCAAGTGGGCCGATACCGGTGGCGAGAAGTCCAAGTTCGGCTTGTCGGCCGCGCAACTGCTGTCGGTGGTCGAGCGTTTCCGTGCTGCCGGCCTGGACCAGGGCATTCGCCTGCTGCACTTCCACATGGGTTCGCAGATCGCCAACCTGGCGGACTACCAGCATGGCTTCAAGGAAGCGATCCGTTACTACGGTGAGCTGCGCAACCTCGGCCTGCCGGTGGATCACATCGACGTCGGCGGTGGCCTGGGCGTGGACTACGACGGCACGCACTCGCGCAATGCCAGCTCGATCAACTACGACATGGACGATTACGCCGGTGTCGTGGTCGGCATGCTCAAGGAGTTCTGCGATGCCCAGAGCCTGCCGCATCCGAACATCTTCTCCGAAAGCGGCCGCTCGCTGACCGCTCACCACGCCATGCTGGTGGTGCAAGTGACCGACGTCGAGAAACACAACGACGACGTGCCGGTGATCGACAACAAGCAGGAACTGCCGGAAACCGTGCAATGGCTGGTTGACCTGCTGGGCCCGACCGATATCGAGATGGTCACCGAGACTTACTGGCGCGCCACCCACTACATGAGCGACGTGGCGACCCAATATGCCGACGGCAAGCTGACCCTGGCCGAAAAAGCCTTGGCCGAGCAATGCTATTTCGCGGTGTGCCGTCGCCTGCACAACTCGTTGAAGGCGCGCCAGCGCTCGCACCGCCAGGTGCTGGATGAGCTCAACGACAAGTTGGCCGACAAATACATCTGCAACTTCTCGGTGTTCCAGAGCCTGCCGGACACCTGGGCCATCGGCCAGGTGTTGCCGATCCTGCCGCTGCATCGTCTGGACGAAGAGCCGCTGCGCCGCGCCGTGCTGCAAGACCTGACCTGCGACTCGGACGGCAAGATCAAGCAGTACGTCGACGAGCAGAGCATCGAGACCAGCCTGCCGGTTCACGCTCTCAAGCCGGATGAAGACTATCTGCTGGGCATCTTCCTGGTGGGTGCCTACCAGGAAATCCTTGGTGACATGCACAACCTGTTCGGTGACACCGACTCGGTGAACATCTACCAGAACGCCGATGGCAGCGTGTACCACGCCGGTATCGAAACCCACGACACCATCGAGGACATGCTGCGCTACGTGCACCTGTCGCCGGAGGAGTTGATGACTCACTACCGCGACAAGTGCGCCAGCGCCCGTATCAGCGCCGCCGAACGTACCCAGTTCCTCGATGCCTTGCGCCTGGGGCTGACGCGTTCCTCCTACCTGTCTTCCTGATGAGTCATGAGTATTCGCTGAGCAAAGAACTCCCTTTGTGGCGAGGGGATTTATCCCCGCTGGGTCGCGAAGCGGCCCTAAATGCCGACAACCGGTGTGTCAGGCAGATTGAGTTGGCTGCTTAGGGGCTGCTGCGCAGCCCAGCGGGGATAAATCCCCTCGCCACAAGATTGCAGCGAGGCTCACCTTTTTTACTGATCGGCAATGCCCTCCAGGGCTGTCAGAAAATACACCGCATGCTGCGGGTTTTTTCGGACAGTCCTGAAGGGCATTTTTATGTGTGCCGCCGCTGTTTCAGCACATCGGTGCGTTTAACCGGCGATGTCCTTATTTCGTGTAGTCCCTTTCCTAACTTGTACTTGGCCCCTCTACTCGGCCATGGCTCTCGGCGAGAATCCCCGACCGCCCCTCCTGTAGAGAAACGCCGATGTCCGATCCAGCCAGCGAGCCAGCCTTTCGTCTGGAGATAGCCGGTCTGCCCGAGCCTGTTGACGTCGTGGCCTTCACGGGTAGCGAAGCGATCAGCGAACCCTTCGTCTATGAAGCGCAGCTGTCGTTGCGCGACGCGAACCTGGACCTGGCGGGCCTGTTGTACCGCAGCGTCTGGTTGAGTTTCGGGGCCCCGGGCCGAGGTGTTCATGGGCAGCTTCATGAGTTGGTCCAACACAGTCATGGCGCCGGCTGCCAGGTGCGTATCGGGCCGAAGCTGGCCTGTCTGGCGCAGCGATTCAGCCAGCGGGTTTTCAGCGCCCGCTCGGTGCCGCAGATCATTCGCCAGGTGCTCAAGGCCCATGACATCATTGGCCGCAGCCTGTGCCTGGATTTGAGTGGCGATTATCCACCGCAGGATTTCTGTACCCAGTATCGAGAGTCGGACCTGCAGTTCCTGCAGCGCGTATGCGCCCAGGCGGGTATCCACTTTCATTTCGAACACACCCGGGACGGGCATTGCCTGGTGTTCGCTGATAATCCACACAGTTTTCCCCCTGCCGGTAAGGCGGTCTACGCGGACGACGACCCGATTGCCGCGGTGCGCTCGTTCAGCGTGCAAACCGATGTGTCGGAGGAGCAGGTCGCCCAGGGGCGCAGCGACTTGATGAGCCTGCACGGTGGTCAGGTGCTGAAGCTGACGGGCCATCCGTTTGCCGACTGGAACCGGCGCTGGCTGCTGACGAAGGTCGAGCACCGCGCACAGGCGGGGGTGTACGGCAATCATTTCAGGGCCATTCCCCGGGGCGTGCTGTTCGTGCCGGAGGAGGTCCCGGTAAAACCGCGCATGGTGAGCCGGCAACGTGGCTGGGTCGTGGCGGTGGACGAGCCGTCGGAGCTGGGAGCGGGGCGCGTGGCGGTGCAGTTTGACTGGCTCTACCAGGGCGAAGGCGCGAGCCCCAGTCATTGCTGGCTGCCTTTGGCGCCCGAACTGGTCCCGGGCGTGGCGGGCGCCTTGAGTGACGGCACCGAGGTGCTGGTGAGCTTTATCGAAGGCGATCCGGATCGGCCAATGATCAGTGCATTTCTGGATGCGCCTGCCTCAGTAGAGATTGTGGATGAGTCATCCACAGGCGAAACGCGTGGGCCATCGGTTGCCGATCCGTTTCTGTTGTCTGCAATCCGGGATGCCGAGCCGCTGGTCTTGTTGTGCTTGTTGCCCGAAGGCGGGCCTTTCAGCCCCTGCTCCCAGCCACTGTGCACCTGCCGTATGCTCATGCGGCGTGGCGCGAGTGTCGCTCGATGAACGCCGCGCCCCTGTCTGGATCACCGCCGCAATGGCTGCTGCTCGACGTACCGAGTGCGCCTGGCGCTGCGCGGCTGGTGCGCGCGCAGTTCGCCAAGGCCCGGTGCTTTGCCTTGTTTGAAAACACCGAGCTGCATGGGCTGCGAGAGCACGGTCCGCTGTTGGTGGATCTGCGCCATTCGCCTGCGCTGGCCAGCCTTTGTCACCTGGACCCAGGTTCCTGGCCGGGGCTGTTGTTGGTCAGCCCATCGCCCGCTGCGCAATTGCTGGCGCATCTGCGGCGCATGCTGACGGTGACCCTGGGTCTGCACCACAAAGCTTTGTTGAGCTACTACAACCCGTACATCGCCAGCTATTTCTTCGACGGTTGCGACCCTCAAGAACTCAGTTGCTGGCTGGGCCCGATCAGTTTGTTGCGCTGGTTTGGTGGCACCTGGGCCGACCGGGCGATCGGCAGCCAGGGTTGGCAACAACTGTCCAACCCTGGGCTGCCGGTGGCGGCGCTGGAGAAAGAGCATGGGCTCAGCGACCGGCAGCAGGACCAGTTGCAACGGTGCCTGCTGGAGCGTCACGCCTGGCAATGGTGCCGCTCCACCGGATGTAATTACCAGCGGCTCTGGGGGGATTTGCAGCAGGGCCTGTCGCTGGGGTTTACCGAGCGGGCGGTGCTCGATGACTGGCTGTGGCTACGCCTGCAATACCCCGATGCCCGGCCAGTGCCTGGCCTGGTGGGTGGTTCGCAGCGCGAGCGGTTCGAGCATCTGCGCCGGCGCTGGCAGGGCAGCCAGGATTGAGCGTTAGTGGGCTGATGCGCCGAGCCAGCGATCGTGCCGCTGCAAGTGCCAGGCGAAAGCGCCGAGGGTCAGGCTGCGCAGGGCCATGAACAGCAGGAAGGTTATCCATAGCCCATGGTTGCCCAGCCCTTGCAGCGCCCAGGCGATGGGCAGCACCAGCAGCAGGGTCAGCAGCATGCCGTTGCGCATTTCCCGGGCACGGGTGGCGCCAATGAACAGCCCGTCGAGCAAGTAACTCCAGACCGCAATCAGCGGCAAGGCGGCCAGGTAGGGCAGGTAGTGATAAGCGGTGGCGCGCACGTCAGGAATATCGGTCTGCATGTCGATGAACAGGTGGCCGGCGAGCAGGAACAGCAGTGCAAAGCCCAGGCTTGCGATCAACGACCAGCCGCACGCCACCACCAGCGAGCGACGCAGCGCCAGGCGGTCGCGCGCGCCAATGGCATGGCCGCACAGCGCTTCGACGGCATGGGCCAGGCCGTCCAGGGCATGGGCTGTCAGCAACAGGCCGTTGAGCAGCAGGGCATTGGCCGCCACGGTCGCATCCCCCAGGCGTGCGCCTTGCACGGTAATCAGGAAAAACACCGCTTGCAGCACCAGGCTGCGGATGAAAATGTCCCGGTTCACCGCCAGTAGCGGACGCCAGCTCTGCCACACCCCCAGGGCGGCCCAGGCAATCTGTCCAGGCCAGGCGCGGAGTGTGTGACGAGCCAGGGCCAGGCCGACCAGCGCACCGGTCCACTCGGCGATCACCGACGCCCGGGCCGAACCGGTCACGCCCCAGTCCAGGCCGATCACGAACCACAGGTTCAGGGCGATGTTGATCAGGTTGGTTACCAACAGGATCGCCAACGGTGCCCGGGCATTCTGGGCTCCGAGGAACCAGCCCACCAGCGCATAACTGGCCAGCGCCGCCGGCAGGCCGAACAGCCGGGTGTGAAAGAAATCCTGGGTCAACTGGTTGAGCTCGGCGGACGGCTGCATGAAGTGCAACGCTACGTCGCTCAATGGCACGCCGACGGCAGCGAGCAGTACCGCCAACCCTATCGCCAACAGCAGCCCTTGCAGCAGCACTTGTCGCAACGTCGCCCCATCACCGCGCCCGGCAGCCTGGGCGGCGAACCCGGTGGTGCCCATGCGCAGGAAACCCATGGCCCACGCCAACACCGTATACAAACTCGCCCCGACCGCCACCGCGCCCAACTGATGGGCATGGGGCAAATGGCCGATGACGGTACTGTCCACCAAGGCCACCAGCGGTACGGAAATGTTCGAGAGAATCATTGGCGCAGCCAGCGCCCAGACCCGGCGATGGGTAAGGCGGTCGCGCCAGTCGGTGGTCAGGTTGGACATGCGGGCTCCTTGATGGAGCGCGATTGTAGCGGGTTCCTGAATTGATCGTGCCCGGTGCGGAGGGGAACACGCAATTCTCCAAAGTGACTTCGGACTCATTGTGGCGAGGGAGCTTGCTCCCGCTCGGCTGCGAAGCAGTCGTAAAGCCGGCTGGCGCGATGTGTCTGAAAGATTGCGTCAGCCCATTTGGGGCGGCTTCGCCACCCAGCGGGAGCAAGCTCCCTCGCCACAGGTGCTGTGTCCGGCGCGGGCTCTTTGGTGGGGAGCGATCCGAGTGCTAGTGGATAATCCAGCTCAACAACCACAACCCCAGCACCAGCCAGATGATGCCCATGACGATCGAGGCCCGCATGAACGCGCGGATCGCCGAGTAAAGCAACATCAGCCCGAGGATCAGCGCGATGATGCTGATGATCGAGGTGTCCATGCCCAGGGTACGTGACAGCCCATCGACAAAATTGCCGCCGGCATTGGCCAGGGTGTTGAAGAGACCGCTGAGCAGGTCGACGATGAAACGGATCACCGAACCGAGCGCCTGGCCGAGCCATTCGAAAAAGCTTTCTGCCTGCATGTGTGCATCCTGATGGGAGGGGATCTGAGCTGAGCCGTTGGCTCCTGATTGTAGGAGCTGTAGCGGCCGAGTTGGTTCGATTATGGGGCAAACTGTCGCTTCGTACCGAGACTCTTGCCTTCCCAGGTCATCCCCCTGAAGCTATGCGCATTCAGGAGAACCCGATGAACCTTGTTGAACTGACCGAACGCCTGCATGCCATTCGTGACCGTAACGACTGGCGGCAATTCCACAGCCCGAAAAACCTCGCCATGGCCGCCAGTGTGGAAATGGCCGAACTGGTGGAGATTTTCCAGTGGCTGACCGAGGACCAGTCGCGCCAGTTGCCGGCGGACAAACTGGCCCACGCCGGGCAGGAGGTCGGTGACATCGTGTTGTACCTGTTGCTGCTTTGCAGCGAACTGGGCCTGGACATGGACGCCGTGGTGCGCAGCAAACTGGCTGACAGCGAACGGCGGTTCGGCCAATGAGCGACCGTCATTTCGATCAGCTCGCCACGCGTTTTGCCGAAAAAATCTACGGTGGGGCCAAGGGCGCGATCCGCCTGGCGGTGCTTCAGGCCGATCTGCTGGAAGCCTTGCCACAGCGTCCATTGCGCGTGCTGGACATCGGCGCCGGCCTGGGCCACATGTCGTTGTGGCTGGCCGAACGCGGTCACCAGGTGACCCTGGCCGAGCCGGCCGAGCCCATGCTCGAAGGCGCCCGCCAGCGCTTTGCCGAGGCGGGCCAGAGCGCCACGTTCATCCAGGCGCCGTGGCAGGACCTGCTCGGCCAGCTCACTGAACCTTACGACCTGGTGTTGTGTCACGCGGTGCTGGAATGGCTGGCCGAACCTCACGCGATCCTGCCAGTGCTGCATCAACTCACGGTCCCTGGCGGCTGGCTGTCCCTGGCATTCTACAACCGCGACGCGCTGGTCTATCGCAACCTGCTCAAGGGGCATTTTCGCAAGTTGCGCAAAAATGACATGGCCGGCGAAAAACAGAGCCTGACGCCGCAACAACCTCTTGATCCACGAGAGTTGGCGGCGCAACTTGAAGGCCTGTGGCAGGTCGAAAACCAGAGTGGTGTGCGGGTTTTCCATGACTATATGCCGGTAGAGTTCCAGGGCCGCGTGGAGCTTGCGCAGTTGCTGGAAATGGAACTGGCCCACCGTCGCCATCCGGCGTTTGCCGGGTTGGGACGTTATCTGCACTGGATCTGCCGTCCAGTGTGACCGGAGAGCGAAATGAAAGGTCGTTCAGGGTTGTTGATGCTGTGCCTGGGACTGGCGGCCTGCCAGGGCAGCAACCCCTATGTCGCCACGTCCAATCCACTGCCGCCGGCACCGGCCGAGGCCGCCACGGTGTTCGACCGCAGCGCTTACCCTGCGCCGCCCCGTGACTATGGGCGCTATCGCAGTTGGGCCTGGCGTGACGGGCGCCTGCCGTCGGGTTCCGCCTGGGCGGATTCGGCCCAAGTGGCCGAAGCGGTGAGCAATGCCCTGGACCAGCGTGGCCTGCGCCCGCTGCATGACAACCGGCCCGCCGACCTGTTCGTCAGCGCCGACCTGCGTCTGGAAACCCGCGTGCGCCAGGTCCGCGACGACTATGATGCCGGTTACTACGGCGGCTATAACCGTTATGACCGCTATGGCCCGGGTTATGGGATGTACCATCCGGTGCCGATGGTGCGCACGTATCAGGAGCAGGTCGTGGTGGTGCGGGTGGATCTGTTCGATGCCCGCACGGGGCAACCGGTATGGAGCGCCAGCGCCGAGAGCGGCCAGCGGGGCAGTCAAAGCGAGCGCACCGATGCCATTCGTGCTGCAGTGGAAAAAGCCATGTCGGCGTATCCTCCAAGTTGATTACGCAACGGAGTAAAACCATGTTTCGCCGTCTTGCTCTACTGGCCTTCACCCTATTGTTGGGCGCTTGTGCCTCTAATCAGGTCAACCATGATTTCGACACCAGCCGCGATTTCGCGGCGTATCGCAGTTGGAGCTGGAAAGACCCGGCGCTGCAATATCGCCCCGATGACCCTCGCATCAAGAGCGACCTGACCGAACAGCGGATCCGCCAGGCGGTTGCCGATCAACTCGACCAGCGCGGCTTGCGTCCGGCGGCTGGCGGGCATGGCGATGTGCTGGTCCAGGCCTATTTGATCGTCGAGGACCGCCAGCAGCAGGTCACCACCCACTACGGCGGCGGCTGGGGCGGCCCTTGGAATGGCTATTGGGGCGGGCCGATGTACAACGAAACCCGCAACATCAGCTACAAGGTCGCCACCGTGCAGATCGACCTGCTCGATGGCAAGGACGGCAAGCTGGTGTGGCGTGGCAGTGACGAACAACTGCTCAGCAACTCCCCCAACCCGGCTGACCGCAACACCGCCGTGCGCGAGACGGTTGGGCGGATCCTGTCTAACTACCCGCCGCGCTGAGCACGGCGAATTCAAAATGGGGGGAGGCTGAGCCACTGCCATCGCGAGCAAGCTCGCTCCAACATTGGGGGGCTCAGGTCACCGGCCGCCACTCTCCCACCATATGCTCCAGCGCCCCGGTCCCCACCAGTTGCAGTTGTCCACTGGATCCCGCCGCGCTGGACAGCAGGGTCACTTCGCTGGGCAGGCGTACCGGTTTCTTGAAGGTCACCTCGATCTCGATGTTGGCCTCGGGCAGGTGGTCATCCAGCGCCGCGAGGGTCCTGGCCTTGTTCCACAAGCCGTGGGCGATGGCGGTGGGGAAGCCGAACAGCCTGGCGCTGATACCGCTCAGGTGAATCGGGTTGTAGTCGCCAGACACTTTGGCATATTGCCGCCCGATGTCTGCCGGTGCGGTCCAGTGCGCGACTTCAATCAAGGGCAGGCTGGCCTGCGGTGAGTCCTCCACAAGTGCCCCGTCGAGCTGGACGCCTTTGCAAAGCATCTGGCTCTGGGCCTCCCATAGCGGCCCCAACTGGTCATCGAGGCGGGTCACCAGGTCGAATACCGCGCCCTTGGGGTGGGCTTGAAGATTCTCGACATTGACGCTGGCACGCACTTGGCCAACCCCGCCCATGGGCCGCAATAGACGAATGCGGTTGCTCAAGTGGATCAGCCCCAGCAGTGGAAATGGAAAATTCCGCGCGGTGAGCAATTGCATTTGCAGGGCAAACGCCAAGACGTGGGGATAGGTCGGCGGCAGCAGTCCGTTATCGACGAACCCGCAGACTTTGCGATAGGCCGCCAGGCGTTGCGGGTCGACCTGAAGCATTTGACGCAGCCCTTCCTCGGGCAGGGTCGTTCCGGTGACCTTGCGCCGTGTCGCCGCTTTCGAATAAAGCCCGGACATGGAGGGCGGGCTGCTGACTTCATGCCATTGGATCGTCATGGTCACGCTCCCAGAAGGCTTTGCCCGCATACCCGCAGGGCCTGGCCGGTCACGGCACCCGTGCCCGGTTGCGCCAGCCATGCAACGGCTTCGGCGACATCCTGGGGCAGGCCGCCCTGGCCCAGGGAACTCATGCGCCGCCCGGCTTCGCGTAGCGCGAAGGGAACCTCGGCGGTCATGCGCGTTTCAATGAAACCCGGCGCCACGGCGTTGATGCTGATGCCCCGTGGTTGCAACAACGGTGCCCAGGCCTGGGCCAAGCCGATCAGCCCGGCCTTGCTCGCCGCATAGTTGGTCTGCCCACGGTTGCCGGCAATGCCGCTGATGGAGGCCAGCAGCACGACGCGGCCATTGTCGTGCAGGGTGCCGCTGTCGAGCAGGGCCTTGGTCAATACTTGCGGGGCATTGAGGTTCACGGCCAGCACCGCGTCCCAGAATTCCGGGGTCATGTTGGCGAGGGTCTTGTCCCGGGTGATGCCGGCGTTGTGCACCAGGATATCGACGCCGTCGGGCAGGTGCTCGATCAGCTGTGCCGCGGCATCTTGGGCGCAGATGTCCAGCGTGACGCTGCGCCCGCTCAAGCGAGCCGCCAGGGCGTCGAGGTCGGTCTTGGCCTGCGGCACGTCCAGCAGGATCACGTCGGCGCCATCACGGGCCAGGGTTTCGGCGATGGAAGCGCCGATCCCGCGGGCTGCACCGGTGACCAGTGCCTTGAGCCCAGTCAGTGGTCGGGTCCAGTCCTGGACCTGGGTGTCACAGGCGTTGAGGCGAATGACCTGCCCGGAGATGAAGGCGCTCTTGGGCGACAGGAAAAACCGCAGTGCGCCTTCCAGCTGGGCTTCGGCGCCGTCGCCGACGTACAGCAGTTGCAGCGTCCCACCGTGGCGCAGCTCTTTGGCCAGGGAACGGCTGAAACCCTCCAACGCCCGCTGGGCACTGGCGGCGAATGGGTCGGCAAGACTTTCCGGCGCGCGACCGAGGATGACGACATGGGCGCTGTGGTCGAGGTTTTTCATCAGCGGCTGGAAGAATTCCCGCAACTGCTTGAGCTGGTCGACCTGCAGCAAATGGCTGGCGTCGTACACCACCGCCCTGATTTTCGGGCCATGGCCGGGGATCCACTCGGTGGCCAGGGTCGGCTCGCCGCCGTAGATGAAGATGGTGTCGGTCAGGCGCTTGGCAAACGTGCCGATCTGTTCGGTCAACGGTCCGCCGCCCAGTAGCAATGCGCCTTCGATCGGCCGCAGGCGCCCGGCCTGCCAGCGTTCCAGGCGCACCGGCGATGGCAGGCCGAGGGACCCGACCATGCGCCGGCCAATGGGCGAATTGGCGAAGTCGATATAACGGTCAGACATGGAACACACTCCGGCTGATGAGGTTCCAAGTGTGGACCATGATTGGCAATCAGTCGTTCGATTGGCGAGATAAAGCCTAAGCTTGAGCGGGAGCGCTTTTTTCCAGGGCACCGAATTCCTGTGGGAGCAAAGTTTGCTCCCACAGGGTTCGGTTGAGTCTTCATAGGGCACTAGACCTACACAGGGGAGTTCTTCATGACACAACTACGCCGCGTCGCGATCATCGGTGGTAACCGCATTCCGTTCGCCCGCTCCAACGGGGCCTATGCCACCGCCAGCAACCAGGCGATGTTGACGGCTGCCCTCGAGGGGCTGATCGAACGCTACAACCTGCATGGCTTGCACATCGGCGAAGTGGCTGCCGGTGCGGTGCTCAAGCACTCCCGGGATATGAACATGACCCGCGAATGCGTGCTCGGCTCGCGGCTGTCACCGATGACGCCGGCCTATGACGTACAGCAGGCCTGTGGCACCGGGCTGGAAACGGTGCTGCTGGTGGCCAACAAGATCGCCCTGGGGCAGATCGACAGCGGTATTGCCGGCGGCGTCGACACCACCTCGGATGCGCCGATCGCGGTCAATGAAGGCCTGCGCAGGATCCTGCTGCAAGCCAATCGCGCCAAGACCACCGCCGACAAGATCAAGACCTTCCTGCAGCTGCGTCCCAAGCACCTCGTCCCCGACCTGCCGCGCATCAACGAACCGCGCACCGGCCTGAACATGGGGGAGCATTGCGAATTGATGGCCCAGACCTGGCAGATCCCCCGGGAGGCGCAAGACCAGTTGGCCCTGGAAAGCCATCAGAAAATGGCCGCGTCCTATGCCGAAGGTTGGCAGAACGACTTGATGACACCGTTTCTTGGCCTGACCCGGGACAACAACCTGCGCCCGGACCTGACCCCGGAAAAACTCGCCTCCCTCAAGCCGGCCTTCGAAAAAAGCGCGAAGGGCACGATGACTGCGGGTAATTCCACGCCACTGACCGATGGCGCTTCGTTGGTGCTGCTGGGCAGCGAAGAGTGGGCCAAGGCCCGAGGCCTGCCGATCCTGGCGTACCTGCGCGACGGCGAAACGGCGGCGGTGGATTTCGTCAATGGCGCCGAAGGACTGTTGATGGCCCCGGTCTACGCCGTGCCGCGGTTGCTGGCGCGCAACGGCTTGACCTTGCAGGACTTTGACTACTACGAGATCCATGAAGCGTTCGCCGCCCAAGTGTTATGCACGCTGAAGGCCTGGGAAGACCCGGACTACTGCAAGACGCGCCTGGGCCTCGACGCGCCACTCGGGTCCATCGACCGCAGCCGGTTGAACGTCAAGGGCAGTTCCCTGGCCGCCGGGCACCCGTTTGCCGCCACGGGCGGGCGCATTGTCGCCAACCTCGCCAAGTTGCTTGATGCCGCCGGGCGAGGTCGCGGCTTGATCTCCATCTGCGCCGCCGCAGGCCAGGGGGTGACGGCGATTATCGAGCGTTGAGGACGGCGCCGTCCTGGCGGGACGCCAGTTCCCGGTGATGGCTGGCGTAGCGTTCGGCGAGGATCGAGCAGACGATCAACTGCAGCGGGTGATAGATCATGATCGGCAGCAGGATCAGCCCCAGGCCGGGATGGTTGCCGAAAATCAACGCCGCCATGGGCACTCCGGCGGCGAGGGATTTCTTGCTGGCACAGAACACCGCGGCAACCTCATCGGCGCTGCTGAAGTGCAGGGCGCGGGCGGTGCGGGTGGTCGCCCACAAGATGATCGCCAACAGTACGGCACTGCCAAGCACTGCGCTCAAGAGCACACCGTGGCCTTGCTGTTGCCAGATGCCGGATACCATCGAGTTGCAGAACGCCGCGTAGACCAGCAGCAGGATCACCAGCTTGTCGATGATGCTGGTGTAGCGTTTATACCGACCGAAAAAGCCGGCCAGCCAACGCCGCAGGAACTGCCCCAGCACCAGTGGCAGCAGCAACATCAGGCACAGGTCGAGCAAGGTTGACCCCAGGTCGATACCTCCGGCGCCGCTGCCGACCACGAAACTGACCAGCAGCGGTGTCAGGAAAATCCCCAGTACGCTGGACAGGCTCGCGTTGAGAATCGCCGCCGGCACGTTACCTTTTGCACTGCCAGTCAGGGCCACCGAGGAAGAAATCGTCGAGGGCAGGGCGCACAGGTAGAAGAACCCCAGCATCAACAGCGCAGGCACATGGCTGCCGACTAGCCAGTGGCTGATCAGCCAGATCAATGGAAACACGCCAAAGGTGAAACCCTGCACCATCACATGCAGGCGGATGTTCTTCAAACCGTGGCGGATCTGTTCGCCGGACAGGTTGACCCCGTGCAGGAAGAACACCACGAAGATGCCGATGTTGACCACCCATTCGGCATGCATGGCACCGCCCGTGGCGCCAAAGGTGGGAAAGAAGTACGCCAGCAGCGTGGCGAGCACCATGCCGCACAGGAACCAGTCGGTCACCATGCGTTTGAGGTGTCTGAGGATATGCATAGGGCACCGCAAGTTGTAAGAAAAGTCGACTTAGCCTAACGTCGTCCTCACTAGTCGTCTTGCGACATAAGGCCAATCAATGCCGCCTAACGGACACCGACAGCTCGAACGCCACATCCCCGACCTGGTGCAATTGCCCAGGCCGCTGTACGCCCGCGTCGAAAGCTTGAGCGCCGGCTCCTGGACGCAAGCCCATCGTCATGACTGGGTGCAGTTTTCCTACGCCATCAGCGGCGTTCTCGGCGTACACACCGCCGCGGGTAGCTTCTTTGCCCCGCCACAACGGGGCATCTGGATCCCGGCCGACCTGGAACATCAGGTGGTGACTTCCACTCGAGCGGAAATGCGCAGCTTGTATGTTCATCGTCACGCCTGCCCCTGGGCCGATGAACGTTGTCGGGTGCTGGAAGTCACGCCACTGGCCCGTGAGTTGATCAAGGTGTTCTGTCAGCTTCCGGTCGATTACCCGCAAGGCGATACCCAGGAACAACGGTTGGTGCAGGTGTTGCTGGACCAGCTGGCGGCCCTGCCGGAAGTGGGATTCTCCCTGCCGCTGCCGCGACATGCCCGTCTGCTGGGGCTGTGTAACGAGTTGATCGAACAGCCTGAGCAGAACGTCACCTTGCACGCCTGGGCTGAGCGTCTGGGTACGTCGGAAAAAACCCTGATGCGCCTGTTTCAGCGCGAGACCGGCCTGAGCTTTCGCGCCTGGCGCCAGCGCATGCGCCTGTTGTCGTCCCTGGGGTCGCTGGAGCAGGGCGACAGCGTCACCAGCGCTGCGTTGTCCTGTGGCTATGATTCAACGTCCGCGTTCATTGCCGCGTTCAAGGGGATGTTCGGCTTTACGCCGGGGGAACTGTTCAAGCATTGAGTCGTCGCATCGCTTACAACCGACGGTAGGCACGGCTGTCAGCTCTTGTCGCAAATGCCTTCGCATTCAGTTGCCAACGCCAAGTCCGGTCTCGGCTATGATTCGGCTCGGTCGATTAATCAGGCACATTGTGTGCATCGCAAGTTCATAGGTCGGCAACCCCTCCCCGTGGAGGAAGGATTGCCGTATAACGACTGTCATTCGCGTGTTTGGTAATAAAGGACCCACAATAAAAGCTGATGAAGACTCCAAAACGCATTGAACCCCTGATCGAGGACGGTCTGGTCGACGAGGTGCTGCGCCCACTCATGAGTGGTAAAGAAGCAGCTGTTTATGTGGTGCGCTGCGGCAACGAGCTACGTTGCGCGAAGGTCTACAAGGAGGCGAACAAGCGAAGTTTTCGTCAGGCGGCCGAATATCAGGAGGGCCGCAAGGTCCGCAACAGCCGTCAGGCCCGGGCCATGGCCAAGGGCTCGAAGTTCGGGCGCAAGGAAACCGAGGACGCCTGGCAGAATGCCGAAGTGGCGGCACTGTTCCGCTTGGCCAGCGCGGGTGTGCGCGTGCCCAAGCCGTACGACTTCCTTGAAGGCGTGCTGCTGATGGAACTGGTGGCCGACGAGTACGGCGATGCAGCGCCGCGTCTGAACGACGTGGTGCTGGAGCCGGACCAGGCCCGTGAATATCACGCCTATCTGATTTCCCAGATTGTGCTGATGCTGTGTACCGGTCTGGTGCACGGCGACCTGTCGGAGTTCAACGTCCTGCTCACGCCGACCGGGCCGGTGATCATCGACCTGCCTCAGGCCGTGGATGCGGCGGGTAACAACCATGCTTTCAGCATGTTGGAGCGGGACGTGGGCAACATGGCGTCCTACTTCGGCCGGTTCGCTCCGGAGCTCAAGCGCACCAAGTACGCCAAGGAAATGTGGGCGCTGTATGAAGCCGGCACCTTGCATCCGGCCAGTGTGTTAACCGGCGAGTTCGACGAGCCGGAAGAGCTGGCGGATGTCGGCGGGATCATGCGCGAGATCGAGGCCGCGCGCCTGGACGAGGAACGTCGCCAGGCCGTCCGCGCCGCCGATGATGCCCCACCGGGCAAAGCTGAAGAGCCGCCTCCGCCTTGGATGCAATGATCGGTTGACCAGAAACCCGGCCAAGGCCGTAATGCTGTTCACTTGAGGCCATCGACAAACCCGTGGCGAGGGAGCTTGCTCCCGCTGGGCCGCGAAGCAGCCCCCTAAACCTGCCAAATGCGCAGCGTCAGACACACCGCTCCCGTCGGTTTACGACTGCTTCGCAGCCGAGCGGGAGCAAGCTCCCTCGCCACAGGTTCCTCATTTTCTTGAATGAATAGCATTAGGCCAAGGCCGGGTTTTTTGTAGGCACTGCAAAATCCTAGACCCACCGCGCTCCCACTGGGAATGTCAGAGGGGGGCGTTTTCCTGGCAGCACCCCGACGCCAGTTCCTTGAGGATCGGGCAATCCGGACGGTGGTCGCCGTGACAGTGTTCCACCAGGTCCTGGAGGGTGTCGCGCAGTTCGGCCAGTTCGCGGATTTTCTGGTTCAGCTCGTCGATGTGTTGCCGGGCCAGGGCCTTGACGTCGGCGCTGGCGCGTTGGCGGTCTTGCCAGAGGGTCAGCAATTTGCCGACCTCTTCCAGGGAAAACCCCAAGTCGCGGGAGCGCTTGATGAACGCCAGGGTGTGCAGGTCATCGGCGCCGTAGATCCGGTAGCCGTTGTCGGTGCGATGGGCGGTTTTGAGCAGGCCGATGGACTCGTAGTAACGGATCATCTTCGCGCTCAGGCCACTCTGGCGGGCCGCTTGGCCGATGTTCATCGCTTGTCCTCCAACTGCTTGGGTGTCCAGAACTTCAACAGTAACGCATTGCTGACCACGCTGACGCTCGACAACGCCATGGCCGCGCCGGCCAGCACCGGGTTGAGAAAACCGAACGCCGCCAGGGGGATGCCGATCAAGTTATAGACGAACGCCCAGAACAGGTTCTGGCGGATCTTGGCGTAGGTCTTGCGGCTGATATCCAGCGCCGCCGGCACCAGTCGCGGATCGCCGCGCATGAGGGTGATGCCCGCGGCATGCATCGCCACGTCGGTGCCGCCGCCCATGGCAATGCCGATATCGGCGGCGGCCAGGGCCGGGGCGTCGTTGATGCCGTCGCCGACCATCGCCACTACCGAGTGTGTTTTCAACTGCTGGACGATGGCGGACTTATCCGCCGGCAGCACTTCGGCATGGACCTGGGTGATCCCCAGCGCCTCGGCCACCACCCGGGCGCTACCCCGGTTATCGCCCGTGAGCAAGTGACTGGCGATGTGGCGCTCATTGAGGGCCTGTACGGCAGCGAGGGCGCCGGGCTTGAGGGTATCACCGAAGGCGAACAGGCCCAGCACCCGAGGCGTCGCGCCTTGTTCGATCAGCCAGGACAACGTGCGGCCTTCGGTCTCCCAGGCCTGTGCCGACTCGGCCAGCGAGCCGGGGGCCAGGCCCAGTTCGTCCAGCAGGCGTCGATTGCCCAGGGCCAGGCGGCGTCCGTCGAGGCTGCCGGCGATACCGCGTCCAGCCAGGGACTGGCTGTCGCTGACATCCGGCGCATCCAGGCCGCGCTCGGCGCAGGCATCCAGTACGGCTTTGGCGAGCGGGTGTTCGCTGCCGCGTTGCAGGGCGCCGGCCATTTTCAGCAGCGCGTCTTCATCACCTTCCAGGGCCGTCAAGTGGGCGATGCGCGGTGTGCCGGAGGTCAGGGTGCCGGTCTTGTCGAACACCACGGTGTTGACTTCATGGGCACGCTCCAGCGCCTCGGCGTCCTTGATCAGAATCCCGTGACGCGCGGCCACGCCGGTGCCGGCCATGATCGCCGTGGGCGTTGCCAGGCCCAAGGCGCAGGGGCAGGCGATCACTAGCACGGCGACGGCGTTGATCAGCGCGGTTTCCAGTGGCGCACCGTACAGCCACCAACCGATGAGCGTCGCCAGGGCCAGCGCCAGCACCACCGGTACGAACACCTGGCTGACTTTATCCACCAGTTTCTGGATCGGGGCCTTGGCGGCCTGGGCGTCTTCTACCAGGCGGATGATGCGCGCCAGGACGGTTTCGGTACCCAGGGCCAGCGTGCGTACCAGCAGCCGACCTTCGCCGTTGATGGCGCCGCCGGTGACTTTGTCGCCGGGCTGCTTGGGCACCGGCAGGCTTTCACCGCTGATCAGCGCTTCGTCGGCGTGGCTCTGGCCTTCCAGTACTTCGCCGTCCACCGGGAAGCGTTCGCCGGGCTTGACCAGCACCAGGTCATTCAAGCGCAGGGCACTGATGGCAACATCCCGCTCCTGGCCATCGATCACCTGGATCGCCCGTTCCGGACGCAAGGCTTCGAGGGCGCGGATGGCGCTGGCGGTTTGTCGCTTGGCGCGGCTTTCCAGATATTTGCCGAGCAGTACCAGGGCAATCACTACGGCCGAGGCTTCGAAGTACAGGTGCGGCATGCCGCCAGGGCGGGCGATCACCCATTCATAAAGGCTCAAGCCGTAGCCGGCGCTGGTGCCCAGGGCCACCAGCAGGTCCATGTTCCCGGCACCGGCACGCACGGCCTTGAAGGCGGCGACATAGAAACGCGCACCGAAGATGAATTGCACCGGCGTCGCCAGGGCGAACTGCACCCAGGCCGGGAGCATCCAATGCACGCCGAACGGCTGCAGCAGCATCGGCAGTACCAGCGGCACGGACAGCGCAATCGCCAGCGCCAATATCAGGCGCTCACGGTTCAGACGGTTGGCCTGCGTGTCGGCGGGCTGTTCGGCCTGCCAGACAGTGGCGTCATAGCCGGCGCGCTTGATCGCATCGATCAGGTCTTGTGGATCCACCTGGCCGAGCAGTTCGAGGTGGGCCCGCTCATTGGCCAGGTTGACGCTGACCTTGTTCACACCGTCGACCTTGCCCAAGGCGCGTTCGACCCGGCCGACACAGGAAGCGCAGGTCATGCCTTCGATGTTCAGTTCCAGGGTGTGCACCGGAACGCTATAGCCTGCCTGTTCGACGGCCTGCTTCAAGGCCGGCAGGCTACCTTCGGGGGCCTGGACACGCGCCAGTTCCGTCGCCAGGTTGACGCTGACGGCGCTGGCACCGGTGACTTTGCTCAAGGCCCGCTCGACCCGTCCGGCGCAGCTGGCGCAGGTCATGCCGGCAATGGGTAGATCGAATGTGGTGGATTCGGACATCGGTCACGCTCCCTGTAGTGAATGACTACAGGATCAACCTTGCCATGTTGGCAAGGTCAAGCGCCAATCCTCTGTGGGAGCGAGCTTGCTCGCGATAGCTGCAGGTCAGTCGACATCCATGGTGGATGTTAGATCGCCATCGCGAGCAAGCTCGCTCCCACATGGGCTCGCAGCCACAAGTTCAAGTGGCGTGTCAGTAACCGAGCCCCGCCTGCTTGAGGAACATGCCTTGTTCAGTCATGGCGATGCGGAACTTCAAGATGTCACCGGCCTTGAGGGTGATGTTCTGCGACCCTGGCGCGAGCATGCCCGGGTTGCACCCCTGTGCCTGGCCTGGCAGCAACTTCAGGCGCAAGGAGAACTGGCCCGGCGGCAGGTTGAACGAGGTGCTTTGCTCCTGGAACAGCCTGGCCGAGAGCTGATCCTGGATGTAGATGCCGATTTCGCAACTGGTCGCCACTTCCAGGCGCTCGCGAGAAATGATCAACACGCCGTAGTCTTCGCCGGCGGCCGATGCCTGGGGCGCCACCGCTGAAAAACCGAGCATGCAAAACAGGCTGAACGCTGACCAGCGCATGGCTGAACCTCCGGTGTTAAATCCTTGATGTGTGCAGCTTGGCTGAGCGCGATGCCGATTGCCAGCCC
The DNA here is from genome assembly GCF_900114515.1 of Pseudomonas sp. NFACC46-3. Lineage (NCBI taxonomy): Bacteria > Pseudomonadati > Pseudomonadota > Gammaproteobacteria > Pseudomonadales > Pseudomonadaceae > Pseudomonas > Pseudomonas sp. NFACC46-3. The sequence goes on along the minus strand of NZ_FOTH01000034.1, from coordinate 24,513 downwards.
GGCAGTTTTTGTCAGAACTTGACCTTGCCATGATGGCAAGCTTGAGACTGCTGGCAACCTCAATCCCAAGGAGTTATCTCATGCAAACTTTCAATGTCCAGGGCATGTCCTGCGGTCACTGTGTCAAGGCCATCACCCAGGCGCTCAAGTCCAAGGACCCGGCGGCCGATGTGCAAATCGACCTGGGCGCCAAGACTGTCCAGGTCCAGAGTTCGTTGCCGGCCGATGTCGTGCTCGCGGCCATCAAGGAGGAGGGCTACGAGGCCAGCCCTGCTTGAAGTTTTTTAATCGTTAGCGACCTACCGGAATGTTCAAGAGCGTCCGGCACGGCTAGACTGTCGGGCTGTCGAACGACGCCTGAGCTGGACGCCCGATGAACCTCCGTACCATTCTGATTCTTGGCGCCTTGAGCGCTTTCGGTCCCTTGGCGATCGACTTCTACCTGCCTGCCTTTCCAGCGATGGCCACGGCCTTCGGTACCGATGAAAAACACATCCAGTTGACCCTGGCGGCCTATTTCCTCGGCTTGTCCATCGGGCAACTGGCCTATGGGCCGGTGGCGGACCGGTTCGGGCGGCGCATTCCGCTGCTGACTGGCGTCGGCCTGTTCACTCTGGCCTCCCTGGCCTGCGCCTATGCGCCGAGCCTGGAATGGCTGATCGGCGCCCGTTTCGTCCAGGCCCTGGGTGGATGCGCCGGGATGGTGATCTCGCGGGCGGTGGTCAGCGACAAATGCGATGCGGTGGGCTCGGCCAAGGTGTTTTCGCAGTTGATGCTGGTGATGGGCCTGGCGCCGATTCTCGCGCCGATGCTGGGCGGGTTGCTGGTGAACCTGCATGGCTGGCAGTCAATTTTCATTGCCCTGACCCTGTTCAGTGCATTGGCGTCGACGGCGGTGGCCTTGTGGCTGCCGGAAAGTTTGCCGGACTATGTGCCTCGGCAACCGTTGTCGGGGGCGTTGCGCCAATATGGCCGGTTATTGACCGACGCTGTCTTCCTCGGCCATGCGCTGACGGGGGGTATCGCTATCGCTGGGATGTTTGCCTACATCGCTGGTTCGCCTTTCGTCTTTATCAAGCTCTACGGTGTACCGGCCGAACATTTCGGTTGGCTGTTCGGCACCAACGCGGCGGGCTTCATCCTGGTTGCGCAGGTCAACGCCCGGCTGCTGTCCAAGCGCGGCCCGGCGTTCCTGCTGAGCCGCGCGGTATGGGTCTACCTGGGCGCCGGGCTGAGCCTGCTGGCCGTCAGTTCATTGCAACCTGCGCAGTTGTGGCCGCTGCTGCTCCCGCTGTTTATCTGCATCGCCAGCCTGGGGTGCATCCTTCCCAACGCCTCGGCCTGCGCCATGAATGGACAGGGCGCCCGGGCCGGCAGTGCTTCGGCGATGCTGGGATGCCTGCAGTTTTCCGTCGCCGCCGGGGCAGCCTCGTTGGTGGCGGCGCTGCATGACGGCACCGCCGTACCAATGGCGCTGGTCATCAGCCTGTGCGGGCTGTTGGTGGTGGGCGTAGCGATGCTGACTCGTCGCCTGCAAAATGCCCGGGCATTGGCCCAGGCCAGTCGCGAGGGCTGACTCAGCCGACCGCGCGCTGCTGTTGTTCGGGGAAATGATGGGGTGCGAGGATTCGCGCTTGCAGGGTGCTGGCGAAGGCCTGGGCTTCGGCCTCGGTACGGAAGGTGACGACGTGCTGGTCAAGGCGCACTTGCCACTGGGATTTTGCCACTTCTTTTATCAGGATCTTCATTGCTGACCTCCTCACGAAAAGATTGCGTTGCAAAGGCCTCGAGTGTAGACCCGAATGCGATCGCAATTGTGACAAGGATCAATTCTCGGACTGACGGTGCGTTCCCAAGTTAATGCAACACCTGTGGAGAGGGAGCAAGCTCCCTCTCCACAGGTGAAGTGTTTCGACCTGCCGTCAGAAGCCCTCGAGCACAATCTTGCCCTTGGACTTGCCGCTTTCCAGCAAGGCATGCGCCCGGCGCAGGTTCTCGGCGTTGATGGTGCCGAAATGTTCGCCAACCGTAGTCTTCAGTGTGCCTGCGTCGATCAGGGCGGCCACGCGGTTGAGCAGTTTGTGCTGTTCAAGCATGTCGGCCGTTTCGAACAGCGAGCGGGTGTACATGAATTCCCAATGCAACGACAGGCTCTTGCGCTTGAGCTTGGTCACGTCCAGCGCCTTGGGATCGTCGATCAGCGCCAGTTTGCCCTGGGGCGCGAGGGCTTCGACCAACTGGTCCAGATGCTGGTCGGTCTGGGTCAGGCTGGCGACGTGAGTCACCTGGGGCTGGCCCGCTTCTTTCAACACTTCGCTCAATGGCTGGCTGTGGTCGATCACCAGGTCGGCCCCCAGGCTGCGCACCCAATCCTGGGTCTGCACACGGGACGCGGTGCCAATCACCTTCAGCCCGGTGAGTTGGCTGGCCAGTTGCGTCAGGATCGAACCCACGCCTCCCGCCGCGCCGACGATCAACAGGCTCTGGCCCAGGTCGCTTTGGCCTTCCTGGATTTGCAGGCGCTCGAACAACAACTCCCAGGCGGTAATGGCCGTCAGCGGCAGCGCCGCCGCTTCGGCGAAACCGAGGGTCTTGGGCATGTGGCCGACGATGCGCTCATCCACCACGTGCAGCTCGCTGTTGCCGCCGGCCCGGGCGATGGAGCCGGCATAGAACACCTGGTCCCCGGCCTTGAACAGCGTAACCTCGCTGCCCACCGCCTTGACCACTCCGGCCACGTCCCAGCCCAGCACCTTGGCTGCGCCGTCTTCGGGCTGGACGTTCTGGCGGACCTTGGTGTCCACCGGGTTGACCGAAATAGCCTTGACCTCCACCAGCAGGTCCCTGGGACCGGCGACCGGTTCTGGCAGCTCGATGTCCTGGAGCGATTGCGGGTCAGTGATAGGCAACGAGTGGTAGTAGGCGATGGCTTTCATGAAGCGGCTCCGTGAGATGAATTCGATGGAAGCCATGTTTAGCTATTTATCGTCGAGATAAAACCGGCTAAAAGAACAGGCTCTTTCAATGATTTTTTGATAATGGAGTCGTCATGCTTCGCTTCGATGACTTGCAGTTGTTTGTCCGGGCGGCGGACCTGGGCAGTCTTTCGGCTGCGGCCAGGGTCATGGACCTGTCGGCGGCGGTGGCCAGTGCCGCGTTGAAACGGATCGAGCAGCACCTCGGCGCGCGGCTGTTGGCCCGTTCCACCCGTAGCCTGCGCCTGACGGCCGAAGGCGAGGGCTTTCTCGAATATGCCCGGGCTGCATTGAGCAGCCTTGACGAGGGCCGGCGGTTGTTGACCAGTGGCCAGGACCAGGTCAGTGGGGTGTTGCAGTTGTCCGCACCGTCGGACCTGGGACGCAACCTGCTGCTGCCCTGGCTGGATGCGTTCCAGCGCGAGTACCCCGGGCTGACGGTGCGGCTGTTGCTGGGCGATCGCATAGCCGATCTGTTCAAGCAGCCGGTGGACATCGCCTTGCGTTATGGCGATCCGGAAGATTCGAGCCTGGTCGCCCTGCCCATTGCCCCGGATAACCGCCGGGTGCTGTGCGCATCGCCGGACTATCTGGCTCGCCACGGTGCACCCCATCAGTTGGAACAACTGGCCCAGCACAACTGCCTGTTGTACATGCTGGGCAGTCGGGTCCATGACCGGTGGGGTTTTCATGACGGCAAACGGGAAGTGAGCCTCACCGTCAGTGGCGACCGTTTCAGTGACGACGCCGATGTGGTGCGACGCTGGGCGGTGGCGGGTGCCGGGATTGCCTATAAATCGTGGCTGGATGTGTCCACGGACGTGCTGGCCGGACGCTTGAAAATCCTATTGCCGCACCTGCAATGCGAACGCGCGCCCCTCAATCTGCTGTGTGCCCACCGGGCGCAATTAAGCAAGCCCATCAACCTTTTACGGGACATGCTCCAGGCCCGCTGCGGTGAGTTGACGGCTCGTTTTCCAGTCTTGACGGGGGCCGGCCATTAGTCGCGGGCAAATAGAGAATTTTCCCTCAGGAACAATCGCCTCCAAAGGTTTCCGGAGGACAGGAAAGCTCGACCGCCCCGCTTATACTATCGGCCGCCTGCGCCAGAGCAGTAGACGAATGATTCAACAGGGAGTGAATACATGGAACATGCACCTTGCATCAGCCAGATCGCCACGCTGCTGGCTGACCCCAAGCGCAGCGCAATGATGTGGGCCTTGATGGACGGCACGGCCCGCCAGGCCGAGGAGTTGGCATTGCTCGCCGGGTTGTCGCCGTCCTCGGCCAGCGCGCATCTGGGACGCCTGTCCGCTGGAGGCCTGTTGAAAGTCGAAGCCCGGGGCCGCAAGCGGTTTTTCCGCCTGGCAGCCCCTGAAATCGGTGCTGCCGTCGAAGCGCTGGCCAGCGCGACGCTGGTCAGTACGCCGCGCCAGATCCCGGACATCTTCAAGCGCCGGGTCATGCCGACCAAAGCGCCGTCGGCTCCCACGTCGTTGATGCGGGCCAGACTTTGCGACGATCACCTGGGGGGCACCCTGGCGGCGGACCTGTATCAGCAACTGCTGGATGCCGGGTGGATCGAGCAGTTCGAGCAGCGGGTGATCGTCACCCACAAAGGCGCCAATCAGTTGGCCGAACGTGGCCTGTTCATCCAGGCCCTGGCCCATCGCAACGCCCGCATTGCTTGTGCCTGCCCGGACTGGAGCGAGCGTCGTCCACACCTGGGGGGCGCGCTGGGGGCGGCCCTGCTGCAACTGTTCATGCAGTCGGGTTGGCTGAGCTTGCCGAACGATTCGCGAGCCCTGCAGGTGACGACGCTCGGCCAGCAGGAAATCCAGCGGTTCGCCCGGCAGGACACGGTGGAGATGGCAATCTAGAGAACGCTCGATGCGTCGCTCAGGGCTGTCGGCAGGTCGTATTCAGCAATAGCCACCTGCGAGGTTCGCGCACACTCGGTCCGGGGAATTATCGGATTGGGGGAGGCAGCATGGACACTCACGGCTACAGTGCGGCGGAACGATTGGAACGGTTACCCATCAGCGGTTACCACCGGGTCATCTTCATCATCATCGCCCTGGCGTTTTTCTTTGACTCCATGGACCTGGCGATGATGACGTTCCTGTTGGGATCGATCAAAGCCGAGTTCGGCCTGAGTACCGCCCAGGCCGGTTTGCTCGCCAGCTCCAGCTTCTTCGGCATGGTGGTGGGGGCGTCGCTGTCGGGCATGCTGGCCGATCGTTTCGGGCGCAAGCCGGTGTTCCAGTGGAGCATCGTGCTGTGGGGCATTGCCAGTTACTTGTGCTCCACGGCCCAGGACATCGAGACCTTGACGCTGTTTCGCATCCTGCTGGGCATCGGCATGGGCATGGAATTTCCGATTGCCCAGTCGATGCTTTCGGAGCTGATCCCGGCCAAGCGTCGGGGCCGCTACATCGCCTTGATGGACGGCTTCTGGCCGCTGGGTTTCGTGGCGGCGGGGGTGCTGTCGTATTTCCTGCTGCCGGTGGTCGGCTGGCGCGACATCTTTCTGGTGCTGGCGGTGCCAGCGGTGTTTGTCCTGGCGATTCGTTTCTTCATTCCCGAGTCGCCACGCTGGCTGGAGCAAGCCGGTCGGGGCGATGAAGCGGACGCGGTGCTCAAGCGAATCGAAGATAAGGTCCGGACCTCGCTGGGGCATCAGACCCTGCCGGAGCCGATCCGTTTGCCAAGGGTTGAGAGCACGCCAGGCAATTTCTTTTCGGCCCTGGCGCAGATCTGGTCACCGCTGTATCGCCAGCGCACGATGATGATCTGGAGCGTCTGGTTCTTTGCCTTGCTCGGTTTCTACGGCCTGACGTCCTGGCTCAGCGCGTTGTTGCAGCAGTCGGGGTTCGCGGTGACCCAATCGGTGTATTACACGGTGCTGATTTCCCTGGGCGGGATTCCCGGTTTCTTGATGGCAGCCTGGCTGGTGGAGCGCTGGGGGCGCAAACCGGTGTGCGTCATCACGCTGTTGGGCGGTGGGGTGATGGCGTTTCTGTACGGGCAGAGCGCGGTGTTTGGCGGCAACGTCGGCCTGTTGATCGGCACCGGGTTGCTGATGCAGTTTTTCCTGTTCGGCATGTGGGCGGTGCTCTACACCTACACGCCGGAGCTGTACCCCACCTCGGCCCGGGCCACGGGCTCAGGCTTTGCTTCGGCGGTGGGACGCATCGGTTCGCTGCTCGGCCCGCTGGTGACCGGCCTGGTCTTTCCCATCACCGGCCAGGGTGGCGTGTTCGCCCTGGGCGCGTTGTGCTTCGCCGTGGCGGCGGGGGTGGTCTGGTTGTTCGGGATGGAGACCCGGGGCAAGACGTTGGAGGAGTTGAGCGAGGCGATAAGGTGATAGGCATTCCCGTGGCGAGGGAGCTTGCTCCCGCTGGGCTGCGTAGCAGTCCTCTCGTCACATGAACGAAACCCATCGGTTGCGACCGCTTCGCGCTCGAGCGGGAGCAAGCTCCCTCGCCACAGGTTGTTCTTTGTTCCCTGTGGTAAGGGCAGCTCATTTCCACAACGCTAAGGTTTTACCAGCCGCGCGTCCAGGCTGTTCTGCGCCAGGCGCTTGGCCTGGTCCTGGGTCATGCCCAGATGGGTATACAGCGCGTGGAAGTTTTCGGTGACGTAGCCGCCGAAGTACGCCGGGTCATCGGAGTTCACCGTCACCTTCACACCGCGTTCGAGCATGTCGAGGATGTTGTGCTGCGACATGTCGTCGAACACGCACAGCTTGGTGTTGGACAGCGGGCACACGGTCAGCGGAATCTGCTCGTCGATGATCCGCTGCATCAGTCGCTCGTCTTCAATGGCTCGCACGCCATGGTCGATGCGCTGGATCTTCAGCAGGTCCAGGGCTTCCCAGATGTACTCGGGCGGACCTTCTTCGCCGGCGTGGGCGACAGTCAGGAAGCCTTCGTTGCGTGCGCGGTCGAATACGCGCTGGAACTTGCTCGGTGGATGGCCCATTTCCGAGCTGTCCAGGCCCACGGCCACGAAGGCCTCGCGGAACGGCAGCGCCTGGTCGAGGGTCTTCTCGGCTTGTTCTTCGCTCAGGTGGCGCAGGAAACTCAGGATCAGGCCGCTGGTGATGCCCAGTTGCTGCTCACCGTCCTTGAGGGCGGCGGCGATGCCGTTGAGCACCACTTCGAACGCGATACCACGGTCGGTGTGGGTCTGCGGGTCGAAGAACGGTTCGGTGTGGATCACGTTCTGCGCCTTGCAACGCAACAGGTAGGCCCAGGTCAGGTCATAGAAATCCTGGGAGGTGCGCAGCACATCGGCGCCCTGGTAATACAGGTCGAGGAATTCCTGCAGGTTGTTGAAGGCATAGGCCTTGCGCAGGGTATCGACGTCGCTCCACGGCAGGGCGATCTTGTTGCGTTCGGCCAGGGCGAACAGCAGTTCGGGCTCCAGCGAGCCTTCCAGGTGCAGGTGCAGTTCAGCCTTGGGCAGGGCGTTCAGCCAGTCGTACATGGTCTTTTCTCATCAGCGAATCGATGGCGGGCATTCTACAGGCGCTGGCCGCCCTGTCGGGTAAAACCTGACCGGCTGATCCACTACACGGCGAGCGACTCACGCCGATAAGCATAGGTGTCGGCGAAGCGCGACAGCAGGAATTCGGCGCAGGTCGTCGTTGGGTACTTTGGCGGGTGGGCGTCATCCTGGCAACCGGGCAGGCATTGGATCAGCGTGTCGGGGTGCGGCTCGGCAAAGAACGGCATCGAGTACCGGTCCACCCCCAGCGGGCTGATCACTCGATGCGGCGTCGACAGGTAACGGTCGTTGCTCCAGCGCGCCATCATGTCGCCGAGGTTGACCACGAAGGTGCCGTCGATGGGCGGCGCGTCGATCCATTGGCCGTCGACGTTGCGCACTTGCAGGCCGCCGGCGGCGTCCTGATAGAGCAAGGTGATGCAGCCATAATCGGTATGGGCGCCGGCTCCTTGCTGTTCGGCGCTACTGGCAGTGCGGCGGGGCGGGTAGTGGATCAGGCGCAGTACACTGACCGGCTCGTTGAAGCGCGTGTCGAAAAAGTCTCGCTCGATACCCAGGGCCAGGGTCATGGCCCGCAGCAGTGTTTGTGCAAGTGCCTGCATGTCGCGGTAATGCTGCTCCATCAAGCTTTCCCAGCCAATCAGGTCCGGGTGGCGGTTGGGGCCACGCAGGGGTTTTTCCGCCAGCACGTCGGGATGATCGGCCGGCAAGTGCAGGCCCATGTCGAAGGTTTCCTTCAGGTCGCTGGGCTTGGTCGGGTCCAGTTGTTCGGTGGCGACGGCGCCGTAGCCACGGTGGTGGCGGGTCTGGGTGATGTCGATCTTGAGTTTTTCTTCGACGGGCAGGGCGAAGAAGCGTTGGGCACTGCCCAGCACCTCGGCGATACGCGCCGGGCTGATGGGATGACCCTTGATGTAGAAAAAGCCCCATTGGCGGCAGGCTTGGTCGATCTGCTCGGCGACGGTTTGCCAGGCGCTGGGCTCGTCGCCGTAGAGCGGGCTGATGTCGATGATGGGCAGGCTGTTCATGCGGCTTTCCTGGCTTGGAATAGGAGCCCCATGTGGGAGCGAGCAAGCTCTCTCCCACAATAGGTTTTGGGTTGGTTTTGGGGACTATTTGGGAATCTCAGCCTTCATGCCTTCGACGTAATAATTCATCGACGCGAGTTCCGCGTTGGTGGCGCTCACGCCCGCCGGGATTTTCTCGACGCCGGCCTGGTCCTTGATCGGGCCGGTGAACGGATGGAAGGTCCCGCTCTCGATGTCAGCGATGATCTGTTCGGCTTCGCCCTTGACCGCTGCTGGCACCAGGTCGCTGATCGGCAGTTTCACCGTGCCTTCTTTCAGGCCACCCCAGTAGTCCTGGGATTTCCAGTTGTGGTCGAGCACGCTTTGGGTCGCTTGGATGTAGTGCGGGCCCCAGTCATTGACGATGGACGTCAGCACCGCCTTGGGACCGAAGTGAGCCATGTCCGAAGCGTAGCCCACCGCATAGACGCCGCGTCGCTCGGCGGCCTGGATCGGCGCCGGGCTGTCGGTATGCTGGAACACTACGTCCACGCCCTGATCGATCAGCGCGTTGGCGGCGTCGGCTTCCTTGCCCGGGTCGAACCAGGAGTTGACCCACACCACTTTGATCTCGCTGCCGGGGTTGTACTTGTTCAGGGCCAGTTGGATGGCGTTGATGTCGCGGATGACTTCCGGGATCGGGAAGGAGGCGACGTAGCCGATCTTCTTGGTCTTGGTCATCTTGGCCGCGAGAAAACCACCGACGTAGCGGCCCTCATAGGTGCGAGCCAGGTACGTGCCCAGGTTCTTGTCTTGCTTGTAGCCGGTGGCGTGTTCGAAGATCACCTTGGGAAACTGCTTGGCGACTTTCAGTGTCGGGTTCATGTAGCCGAAGGAGGTGGTGAAGATCAGGTCGTATTTGTCCTTGGCCATGTTGCGGATCACCCGCTCGGCATCGGCACCCTCCGGCACGTTTTCCACGTAGTTGGTGGTGATCTGCTCGCCGAATTTCGCCGCCAGCTCCTTGCGCCCTTGTTCATGCTGATAGGTCCAGCCGTGATCGCCGATCGGGCCGATGTAGACGAAGCCGACCTTCAGCGGGTCGGCGGCACTGGCATTCAGGCCGGCGCCCAGGCCGACGGCGGCGACAACGGCGCAAAGCAACTTCTTCAAGGGGCGTTTGTGCATGAACTCGAACTCCATTTTGTTGTGAGGTTGGCTGTACGGCACCAATGCAAAATGCTGACCAACAAGACAACTAATCGACACGGTCCAATTGTGGCGAGGGCGCTTGCTCCCGCTCGGTCGCGCAGCGGCTGTAAAAGCCGGGGGCTGCTGCGCGCCCCAGCGGGAGCAAGCTCCCTCGCCACAGTAAGATCGTCCGGGCGATAAAGGTGCGCGCCGCCCGCCACTCGCCACCCCCTGGTGCATCACACCGAACGAAACGTTCACCGCCTCCTATAGTCAGTAATTCATGACCCGCCCACGCTGACAGGCCTGCGATGCTCACTTTGCTCAAGCAAGAAAAACTGCTGTTGCTGGCGCTGATCGCCGCGTGTATCGCCTATCCGCTGGAACATTGGCTATTGGGCAACGGGCAACTGGTCGCGTTGATCAGCGGCCTGGTGCTGATCGGCTTCATCGTCGCCGCCTCGATGCGTGTGGCCCATCACGCCGAACTGCTGGCGGAAAAGGTCGGTGATCCCTACGGCACGATGATCCTGACCTTGTCGGCGGTGCTGGTGGAGGTGGTGATCCTGGCGATCATGATGAGCAACGAAGCGTCATCGACACTGGTGCGGGACACGATCTACTCGGCGGTGATGCTCGACATCAACGGCATCCTCGGGCTCGCGGCGCTGATGGGCGGGATCAAGCATGGCGAGCAGGCCTACAACGACGATTCGGCGCGCACCTACAGCGTGATGATTCTTACCGCCATGGGGGTATCGATGGTGGTGCCGGAGTTCATTCCCCGCGAGAGCTGGAAAATGTATTCGGCCTTTACCATTGGCGCGATGATCGTGCTGTACACCTTGTTCCTGCGCATGCAGGTCGGGCCTCACAGTTACTTCTTCAGCTACAGCTACCCGGAAAAACGCCGCAAGAAAGAGCCGGTGGAAAACGAACCGGAACCCATCAGCCTGGCGCTTTCCATCGGTGCGCTGGTGGTTGGCGTGGTGATTATCGGCGCCCTGGCCGAAGTCATGTCCAAGGCCCTCGACCTGGGGTTGGAAGGCTCGGGTGCGCCGCCGGTGGTCACGGCGATCCTGGTGGCCGCCATCTCCGCCGCACCGGAAATCCTCACCGCCCTGCGCGCGGCCCTGGCGAACCGCATGCAGTCGGTGGTGAACATTGCATTGGGCGCTTCGCTGTCCACGGTGATTCTCACCGTGCCCGTGATGGAGGCCATGGCCCTTTATACCGGCCAGCCTTTCCAAATGGCCATGACGCCAGTGCAGACCGTGATGATCTTCATCACCCTGATCGTCAGCGCCATCAACCTCAACGATGGCGAAACCAATGCCATTGAAGGCATGACCCACTTTGTGTTGTTCGCGACGTTTATCATGTTGTCGTTGCTGGGACTCTAGACTCTGCACAAAGCCAAACTGTGGGAGCGGGCTTGCTGTTCACTTAGGGCAATCGACAAACCCGTGGCGAGGGAGCTTGCTCCCGCTGGGCCGCGGAGCGGCCCCAAAACCTGCCAAATGCGGAGCATCGGACACACCGGTTTACGACTGCTTCGCAGCCGTGCGGGAGCAAGCTCCCTCGCCACAGGTCCATCATTTTTCTTAAATGAACCGCATTGGCTCCCACCGGGGATTTTGGCTGGATCAGGCTCCGGCGATCAGTTCCCGCGCCGCCTGGCTGTGATCGGCAATCAGCCCCTTCAAATCCAAGCCCTCGACCTGCCCATCGATCACTCGCCAGTGCCCGCCGATCATCATCCGATCCGCCCGATCCGCACCGCACAGCAGCAGCGCCGAGACCGGGTCGTGGCTGCCGGAAAAGCGCAGCTCATCAAGCTTGAACAGCGCCAGGTCGGCCTGCTTGCCCACCGCCAATTCACCGATATCGCCGCGCCCGAGCAGTTGCGCCGAGCCCCGGGTTGCCCAGCCCAGTACGCGTTCCGGTGTGATCGCTTGCGCGCCATAGCGCAGGCGCTGGATGTACAGCGCCTGGCGGGTTTCGAGGATCATGTTCGAGGCATCGTTGGATGCCGAACCGTCTACCCCCAGGCCCACGGGAGCGCCGGCGGCGGTCAGGTCCAGGGTCGGGCAAATGCCCGAGGCCAGGCGCATGTTCGAACTTGGGCAGTGACAGATGCCGGTGCCGGCGGTGCCGAGGCGGACGATTTCATCCGGGTTGAAATGAATCCCATGGGCCAGCCAGGTGCGCGGTCCGAGCCAGCCGACGCTGTCCAGGTAATCGACGGTGCGCAGGCCGAAGCGTTGCAGGCAAAAGTCCTCTTCATCGAGGGTCTCGGCCAGGTGCGTGTGCAGGCGTACGTCGAGTTTTTCCGCCAGCTCGGCGCTGGCCTGCATGATCTCGGGCGTGACCGAAAACGGTGAGCAGGGCGCCAGGGCAATCTGGATCCGGGCGCCGTCACCGCGCTCATGGTACTGGCTGATCAAGCGCTGGCTGTCGTCGAGAATCACCTGGCCCTGCTGCACGGTCTGCTGCGGCGGCAAGCCACCGTCGGCCTCGCCCAGGCTCATGGAACCGCGGGTCAGCATCGCGCGCATGCCCAGTTCACGAACACTCTGCACCTGCACATCGATGGCATTTTCCAGGCCTTCGGGGAACAGGTAGTGGTGGTCGGCCGCCGTGGTGCAGCCTGACAGCAGCAACTCCGCCAAGGCCACTTTGCTGGCCAGGGCAAGTTTTTCCGGGGTCAGCCGCGCCCACACTGGGTAGAGGGTCTTGAGCCAGGGAAACAACGGCTGGTTCACCACCGGCGCCCAGGCGCGGGTCAGGGTTTGGTAGAAGTGATGGTGGGTGTTGATCAACCCCGGCAGGATCACATGCTCGCGCGCATCGAAGATGTCGTCACAGGGCTGGGTGGGTTGTTGGCCGGCGCTCAGCAGTTCGACGATCACACCGTCCTGCAGGACGAGGCCGCCACGGGCATCGAGGTCGTTGGCGGTGAAAATGGCGAGGGGATTTTTTAACCAGGTACGGGTCGCAGGCATGGTGGCCGGCTCCTCTGAAAGTGGGTTCAGGTTAGCCAGCTCAGTGATGCCCTGTCTGCTGATCCAGGGTCGCCCGTTGGACTGGGCGAGGTGCGGAGTTTACTCAGGTTGTCGGGCGCAGATCCAGTGTCAGGTCGAGACCCCTGTGGGAGCGAGCTTGCTCGCGATAGCGGTAGATCAGCGACATCAATCTTGGATGTAAGGCCGCCATCGCGAGCAAGCTCGCTCCCACAGAGGAAAGATGGGGTTACCAGGGAATCGTTTCGCCCCTGTAGTTGACGAAGTGATGCCCGCCCTTGCCGACGAAGGCATTCACTTGGTCGATCAACCCGCGGGTGCTGGTCTCGACATCGATGTCCGCGCCTTCACCGCCCATGTCGGTCTTGACCCAGCCCGGGTGCAGCGACAGTACGGTCAATGCCTGCTCGCCCAGTTGGCTGACAAAACTGTTGGTCATCGAATTGAGCGCCGCCTTGCTGGCCTTGTACAGCGCCAGTTCCGGGGCGTCGGGCATGGTCACGCTGCCCAGCACCGAGCTCATGAACGCCAGCACGCCGCTGCCGTCGCGGATCTGGCCGACAAAGCGCTGGGCCAGGTTGATCGGGGCCACGGCGTTGGTGAAGAACAACTGGCCGACTTCGGCCAGCGTCGCGCCGCCTGGGCTCTGGTTGTCCGGACCCTTGACGCCGGCGTTGACGAACAGCAGGTCGAAGGTTTCGCCCTTGAGTTGTTGACTCAGGGCGATGACCGCTTGCTGGTCGTCCATGTCGAGTCTTTCGATCCGCACCGGGCCCAGCGCCCTCAAAGCCTCTGCGTTCTGCGGGTTGCGCACGGTGGCGGTCACGTTCCAGCCATCGCTGAGCAGGGTCTTCACCAGACCAAGGCCCAGGCCCCGGGAGGCGCCGATGATCAATGCGTTTCTTGCCGAATTCATGAGAGGCATCCTTGAAAGAAAAAGGTCATGGATTTAATGGACAGCGTTGCCCGAGCCGTTGTTTCAGCTCGTGACGCAACGCGTCGAGTTCGGTCATACGGGTTTCGATCAGGTTCAGTTTGTCTTGCAGCAATTGCGTCACGGCGCAGTCCGGGTCGGGGGCGTTCCACAGGGCGGCGACGCTGGCGCCGATCTCGCCCAGGGTAAAGCCCAGGCGCTGGGCGGTCTTGATATAGAGCACCAGTTGGACAACGTCGGCGGGGTAGTCGCGATAGCCGTTAGCGCTGCGCGTCGCCGCGATCAGGCCCCGCTGCTCGTAGAAGCGCAGGGTGTCTCGACTGACATCGCAGGCTTGGGCTAATTCACCGATACGCATGGACGACTCCAGAAGGGGCTTGACCTTGGAGCATACCCCAGGCTTTAGCCTTTTCGCTCCCCAATTATCTGGAGCAAAGTGTATGTGGACTTCGATGCAATATCGCCGGGTGGTGCTCGGCAGTGCCTGGTACGACCTGATCGTGTCGGCCGCGCTAGTCACGCCGTGGAGCTTTGCGGCGCTGCATGGTGTGTTGATGAGCTTGGCTCAGCTATTCGACCTGCCTGGAGAACTGCCGCCGTTTGCGCCGGCGCATGTGCTGATGGTGAATCTGCTGGGCTCGATTGTCTGCGTATGGGCGGTGCTGCGGATTCGGGATCCGCAGCCGCTGTATGGGCGTTATGACGCGACGGGGCGGTTTCTGTTTGCCGCCTGGATGCTGTATGCGCTGCTTCATGGGGCCAGTGCGGTGTTGTGGGTTTTCCTGTTTTTCGAGGTAGTGTGGGGCGTCGTGCAGACACTGCCCGTCCGTGGCGAGGGAGCTTGCTCCCGTTCGACTGCGCAGCAGTCGCCTTCCTAAGAGGGACGCTGCGCGCCCCAGCGGGAGCAAGCTCCCTCGCCACAGGTGTACTTCAATGCCCCGCCTGCCAAGGTTGCCCCAAGGACACCGGCGCATACAGTCGGGTGCGCACGGCGTCCCGGGACAGCAGCACCAGCACCACAATGGTCGCGGCATACGGCAACATCGCCAGCAAGCTCGATGGAATCGCCAGCCCCAAGCCCTGGGCCACCAGGTGCAGGATGCTGGCGAGGCCGAACAGGTAGGCGCCCAGCAGCAGGCGCCACACCCGCCAACTGGCGAACACCACCAGCGCCAGGGCGATCCAGCCGCGCCCGGCGCTCATGTTCTCGGCCCACATCGGCGTGTAGGCCAACGATAGATAGGCGCCGGCCAGGCCGGCCATGGCGCCGCCGAACAGCACCGCCAGGGTCCGCACCCTTAACACCGGCAGGCCCATGGCACTGGCGGCGTCGGGGTTCTCGCCGACGGCCTGGATGATCAACCCGACGCGACTTTTCACAATCATCCACGCCACCAGGGCAAACAGGGCGAAGGACAGGTAAACCAGCAGATCCCGGGCAAACAGCATCCGCCCGATCAACGGAATGTCACTCAGGTAAGGAATGGCCAGCGGCTCGAACCCCGCCAGCGGCTTGCCGACCCAGGCCGCCCCGACAAAACTCGACAGGCCCACGCCGAAAATCGTCAACGCCAGCCCGGTGGCCACCTGATTGGCGTTGAATACCAGCGCCACCAACGCGAACAGCGCCGACAACAGCATGCCGGCAGCCATCGCTAGCAGCACGCCGAGCCAGAGGTTGCCGCTGTTGAAGGCGACGATAAAACCGATCACCGCACCGAACAGCATCATGCCTTCCTGGCCCAGGTTGAGGACGCCGCTTTTTTCGCAGACCAATTCACCCAAGGCCACCAGCAGTAACGGCGTACCGCAGCGGACCATGGCGTAGAAAATATTGCTCAACAGGTCGATATCCATCACAGCGCTCCTGCCTGTACGGCGGTGGTTCGGGTGCGCCGGGCCCAGCGCAGGTTGAGGCGTGGCCGGTACAGGATCAGCACGTCGCAGGCCAACAGGAAAAACAGCATCATTCCCTGGAACAGTTGGGTGATTGCCTGGGGAAGGTTCAGCGACATCTGCGCGCTCTCGCCGCCGATATACAGCAACGCCATCAACAGGCTGGAAAACAGAATGCCGATGGGATTGAGCCGTCCCAGGAACGCCACGGTAATTGCCGCATAGCCGTAGCCCGGCGACACCTGCGGCACCAGTTGGCCGATCGGCCCGGTCACTTCGCAGACGCCGGCCAGCCCGGCCAGCGCCCCGCTGATCAACAGCGCCAGCCACACCAGCGGCTTCTGGCGAAAACCGGCGAAACCGGCGGCGCGGGCATCGAGGCCCAGCACCTTGATTTGAAAGCCGACGAAGCTTTTCTGCAGCAACACCCACACCGCCACCAGCGCCAGCAGGGCGAAATATAGCCCGGCATGGACCCGACCATCTTCCAGCAGCAACGGCAGGCGACTGGCCTCGCCGAACATCGCCGACTCCGGGAAATTGAAACCCGCTGGGTCTTTCAACGGTCCGTGAACGCAAAACAACAGCAGGTTCAGGGCGATGTAATTGAGCATGATGCTGGTGAGGATTTCGTTGGCATTGAAGCGCGTGCGCAGCCACGCCGTGAGCCCGGCCCAGGCGGCACCGGCCAGGGTGCCGGTCAGCAGGATCAGCACCAGTGCCCAGCGGCTTTGCACGTCGATGATGTTCACCGCCAAGGCACTGCCGGCCAAGGCGCCCAGCAACAGCTGGCCTTCAGCGCCGATGTTCCAGATTCGCGCCTGATAGGCCACTGCCAGGCCGAGGGCGCACAGCAGGATCGGCAAGGTCTTGACCAGCCACTCGGACACGCCGTACAGATCGCTGATCGGGGCGATCAACAGGGTGTACAGCGTTTGCAGCGGGTCATGCCCCAGGGCGATAAACAGCAGCGAGCCACAGGCCAGGGTCAACACGGCGGCCAGTAGCGGCGAGCACCAGAGCATCAGGCGCGATTGTTGGCCGCGAGGTTCGAGAGAGAGCAGCATGTAGAACTCCGTTTAAACCGGTGCGGGGGCAGGGGATTGAGGGGCGTCGAACTGGCCGGCCATCCAGCCGCCGACGTCACTGAGACGGGTCTCGACGGTGGGTCTCAAGGCCGACAGACGCCCGCCGCACAAGGCGCCGAGGCGATCGCTGATCTGGAACAGTTCGTCGAGGTCTTCGGAGATCACCAGAATCGCCGCGCCCGCATCGCGCAGGGCGATCAGGGCGCGATGGATGGTCGCCGCCGCGCCGACGTCCACGCCCCAGGTCGGGTGAGCGGCCACCAGCAGCTTCGGCTGTTGCAGGATTTCCCGACCGAGAATGAATTTCTGCAGGTTGCCCCCCGAAAGGCTGCGCGCCGGGGTTTTGGTGTCGCGTGTCTTCACGCCAAAGCGACGGATGATCTCCTCGGCCAGGTGTTCGACCTTGCTGCGGCGAATCAGTCCGTGGCTGACCAGGCCCTGTTGGAAAGCGCTGAGCAAGGCGTTATCCGCCAGGCTCAATTGCGGCACGGCGCCATGGCCCAGGCGCTCGGCGGGGACAAATGCCAGCCCGAGCCGGCGACGGGCGTCGGGGCGTAGATGAGCCACGGGTTGCCCGTCGAATCGGATCGTTTCGCCTTGCGGGCGGGCAAGCGGAGTCTCTCCGCTGAGCAACGCCAGCCATTCGTCCTGACCATTGCCCGCCACCCCGGCGATGCCGACGATTTCGCCGCTGCGCACCTCCAGGTCGATCTCCCGCAACGAGCAGCCGAACGGGTCCGGGTTGTGCCAGGACAGCTTGTCGATCTGCAGAAAGGCTTTGTCGGCGCTGACCTTGGGATAATCCGTGATCAGCCCGGCCGCTTCGCCGACCATCAGTTGCGCCAACTCCCGGTCCGAGCAATGCGCCGGGGTGCAATGCCCCGATACCCGTCCTGCGCGCAGCACCGTGGCGCTGTGGCACAACGCTCGCACTTCCCCAAGCTTGTGGCTGATAAACAAGATGCTGCAGCCCTCGCTCGCCAGGCGGCGCAGGGTCACGAACAGCTCTTCGGCTTCAACGGGCGTGAGCACCGAGGTCGGTTCGTCGAGAATCAGCAGGCGAATGTCCTGCATCAGGCAGCGAATGATTTCCACCCGTTGCCGCTCGCCAATCGACAGGCTGTGGACCAGCCGCTGCGGCTCCAGCGCCATGCCGTAGCGTCGGGAAACCTCGCGGATCCGGGGTTCCAGCTGCGCCGGCGTACCGGCTGCCGCGCCCATTGCCAGGGCAATGTTTTGCGCAACGGTGAGCGTTTCGAACAGCGAGAAATGCTGGAACACCATGCCGATTCCCAGGCTGCGGGCCTGGGCCGGGTTGCGCAGGTTGACGCGCTGGCCTTGCCAGATCACCTCGCCCGAATCGGCAGGGGTGACGCCGTAGATAATCTTCATCAGGGTGCTTTTACCCGCACCATTTTCCCCGAGCAGGGCGTGGATCTCCCCGGGTTGGATGCTCAGGTCGATGGCGTCGTTGGCCAGGCAACCGGGGTAGCGTTTGCTGATGTTGCGCAATTGCAGGCGCGCGATGGAGTCGGGGTTGGACATGACAGGCTCGGGCCGATGGACAGGAATGCCTGTGGATAAAGCAATTTCCTGGCCATCAGGTCAGGAAATCGCCTCGGCCCGCGCCGCCAAGGCTCTTTGCAGGTAGCCTGGGCATCTGCCATAGGAAAATTCTGCACCGGTTTGGAGCGCGCAAGTTTTGCGCAGGCATCGGTTTGCCCTGAAATGGGTGGTTAAAAATTGAGCAAGCGGCTGCGAGCCATGCCCTCCTTGGGGTAGCAGGAGCCATGAACGGGTTATCCACAGGTTGCTCCACAGTTATTGTGTGCAAGCCGGAAACTCGGGCATAAGCACTGCGGGGCTTTCTTCTAAAGGTGATAAACCGCCGCAAGCGTTTGTTTTATGGATGGATTTGTCGATTCGACGGGACTTTGGCTGAAAAATGAGCAACTCTCTGAAACCCGCATGACAGAAGGGTTACAGAGGGATTTGCTCAGGTTATCCACAGTCGGGCCCACAGTGGATGTGGGCAAGTTGAACGATTGCGGGCGCCCTGAAAGGTCGCAGGATGATCTCAACGTGCCAGCAGAATCCGGCCGCGACTCAGGTCGGCCAGGTGCGTTTGTAATGTTTCGATCTGCGCTTCACCCACGGCCAGTTGAAGGTCGACGCCATTGGCCGTAAAGCGTTCTTCATTGACCAACCCGTCGCATTCGGCGACGCGCAGTTTCACCA
Source organism: Pseudomonas sp. NFACC46-3 (assembly GCF_900114515.1). Lineage (NCBI taxonomy): Bacteria > Pseudomonadati > Pseudomonadota > Gammaproteobacteria > Pseudomonadales > Pseudomonadaceae > Pseudomonas > Pseudomonas sp. NFACC46-3. The sequence continues at coordinate 5,649 of NZ_FOTH01000034.1, read as the reverse complement.
GGGCCAGTTCGGCGAAGCCGCAGGAACAGCGCAACGCTACGCGACTGATCAATTCGATTTTCTCGGCGTTTTGCAGGCATTTGTTCGCGCCGCCGCCATAAGCCCGGGCCAGCCCGCCTGTGCCCAGTTGAATCCCGCCGTACCAGCGGATCACCAGCACCGCGACCTGATCGCAGGCTTGTGCTTCGATCGCGGCCAGGATCGGCCGCCCGGCGGTGCCTCCCGGCTCGCCATCGTCGTTGCTGCGGTATTGGTCGCCGAGTTTCCAGGCCCAGCAATTGTGCGAGGCATTCAGGTCGCTGTGCTGGTCGATAAAGGCCTGGGCGTCGGCGGGGCTGCTGATGGGCGCGGCGAACGTGATGAAGCGGCTTTTGCGAATTTCTTCGCGGTATTCGCAAAAGCCGGCAAGGGTAAAGGGCATGGCGATCTTAGAGGGCAGGTGTCAGGCCGCAGCCCTTGAGAATGATGCGGATCAGGTTATCGCCAGCCTCGACCATGTCCTGCTTGGTCAACTTGCTGCGACCGGTCACGCGACAGATCTGGGTGGCGAAGTCGGCGTAATGCTGGGTACTGCCCCACAACAGGAAAATGAGGTGAACCGGGTCGATCGGGTCCATCTTGCCGGCATCGATCCAGGCTTGGAATACGGCCGCCCGACCATTGAACCAGGTGCGATAATCCTGGTTGAAATACTCGCTCAGGCATTCGCCACCGCTGATCACTTCCATGGCAAACAACCGCGACGCCTGGGGTTGGCGACGAGAGAACTCCATCTTGGCGCGGATATAGCGGGTCAAGGCTTCGGCCGGATCATCCTCGGCGGTGAGGGTGTTGAAGGTGCTGTCCCACAATTCGATGATGTTGCTCAGCACCGCCACGTACAACCCGAGTTTATTGGTGAAGTAATAATGCAGGTTCGCCTTGGGCAGCCCGGCCTTAAGGGCGATGGCATTCATGCTGGTGCCTTTGAACCCGTGACGGGCGAATTCATCTTCGGCAGCCTTGAGGATCGTCTCTTCGTTCTTTTGACGAATGCGACTGGTGGGCTTGCCACCGTGGGCAGGGACTTCAAAGGTCATGGGCGTTTCCGAGCTGGGTCTGTGGGCAAGCAAATGCGTTGATAGCGCACCGGCATCAATCCGACAAGTGCCATCACACTAAAAGCCCGACTAAACACCTGTGGGAGCGAGCTTGCTCGCGATAGCAGTGGATCCGTCACATCTTTATTGACTGAATAACCGCTATTGCGAGCAAGCTCGCTCCCACAAAGAGCAAAAGGGTTAACGGGTGGCCGCCAGGCTTTCGAGAAAACTCTCCAGCACCAGATGAGGCCGACGCCCCTTGCGGGTGACCGACGCCAGGCTCAGGTCATAGAAACGTGCCGAGGGCTTCAAGGCCCGCAGCCGACCTTGCTGGACCCAGAGGCTGGCGTAGTGATCGGGCAAGTAACCGATGTAGCGTCCGGTGAGGATCAGGAACGCCATGCCTTCGCGGTCCGATGCGCTCGCGGTGCAATTGAGCGCCTGGTAATGGGCCTGTATGTCGGCTGGCAGGCGGAAGGTCGGCGCGATGGCGTCCTGGCTGTTGAGGCGAGCGTCCTCAAGTTGCTGGTCATCGACATAAAACAGCGGATGCCCGACCGCGCAGTACAGCAGCGATCGTTCACTGTACAGCGGTTGATATTCCAGCCCGGACAGGGCACTGGCCTGGGGAACTACGCCGACATGCAAACGCCCGTCGAGCACGCCTTGCTCGACTTCGTTGGGGGCGATCATGCGAATCTGGATCTGCACGTCGGGCCCGCGTTCCTTCAATTGCGCCAAAGCGTGGGTGATGCGCATGTGGGGCAGGGTGACCAGGTTGTCGGTCAGGCCGATGGTCAGTTCACCGCGCAGATGCTGGTGCAAGCCGTTAACCTCGGTGCGAAAGCTTTCCAGTGCGCTCAAGAGCTGCAACGCCGATTGATACACCTCGCGACCTTCCTCGGTCAGGGAAAACCCCGCGCGCCCGCGTTGGCACAGGCGCAGGCCGAGACGTTGTTCGAGGTCGCTCATCTGCTGGCTGATGGCCGACCGGCCGATGCCAAGCACGGTTTCCGCTGCGGAGAAACCACCACATTCCACCACGCTGCGGAAAATGCGCAGCAGGCGAATATCAAAGTCGCTGACCTGGGCCAGTGGATCGGGACGACGAGCGCTCATAGTTTAGTGATCCGCCGACTGAAGGTTACAAAAGTTGGATTTCACCGACTTTATCGTCGTGGCAACTTAGCTGCAAGAACGCTTTCGATCCCCTGTCGCTTATGACCTGCGAGGTTTTGTCGATGAACATGCCCGAACACGCTGCCGGTTCCCTGGCCAGCCAGCTCAAGCTGGATGCCCACTGGATGCCTTACACCGCCAACCGCAATTTCCAGCGCGATCCGCGCCTGATCGTCGCTGCCGAAGGCAGTTGGCTAGTGGATGACAAGGGGCGCAAGGTGTACGACTCGTTGTCGGGCCTGTGGACATGCGGCGCCGGGCACACCCGCAAGGAAATCCAGGAAGCGGTCGCCAAGCAGCTGGGCACCCTTGATTACTCGCCGGGGTTTCAGTACGGCCATCCGCTGTCGTTCCAACTGGCGGAAAAAATCACCAGCCTGACCCCGGGCAATCTCAATCATGTGTTCTTTACCGACTCCGGCTCCGAGTGCGCCGATACCGCGGTGAAGATGGTCCGCGCCTACTGGCGTCTCAAGGGGCAGGCGACCAAGACCAAGATGATTGGTCGTGCTCGTGGCTATCACGGCGTGAACATCGCGGGCACCAGCCTCGGCGGTGTCAACGGCAACCGCAAACTGTTCGGCCAGGCCATGATGGACGTCGACCACTTGCCGCACACCTTGCTGGCCAGCAATGCCTATTCCCGTGGCATGCCAAAAGAGGGCGGCATCGCCTTGGCCGATGAGCTGTTGAAGCTGATCGAGCTGCACGATGCTTCCAACATCGCGGCGGTGTTCGTCGAACCGATGGCTGGTTCGGCCGGCGTGCTGGTTCCGCCAGAGGGTTATCTCAAGCGTCTGCGGGAAATCTGCGACCAGCACAGCATCCTGCTGGTGTTCGACGAAGTGATCACCGGTTTCGGCCGCACCGGTTCGATGTTCGGTGCCGACAGCTTTGGTGTGACCCCCGACCTGATGTGCATCGCCAAGCAAGTCACCAATGGCGCGATCCCCATGGGCGCAGTGATTGCCAGCTCCGAGATCTACCAGACGTTCATGAACCAGCCGACGCCTGAGTACGCGGTGGAGTTTCCCCACGGCTACACCTACTCGGCTCACCCGGTGGCCTGCGCGGCGGGCCTGGCGGCGCTGGACCTGCTGCAGAAGGAAAACCTGGTACAGAGCGTGGCCGAAATTGCCCCGCATTTCGAGAACGCGTTGCACGGTTTGAAGGGCGCGAAGAACGTCATCGACATTCGTAACTATGGCCTGGCCGGCGCGATCCAGATCGCCGGGCGCGACGGCGATGCCATCGTGCGTCCATTCGAGGCCGGCATGGCGTTGTGGAAAGCCGGGTTCTATGTGCGGTTCGGCGGCGACACCCTGCAGTTCGGGCCGACGTTCAACAGCAAGCCGCAGGACCTGGATCGCCTGTTCGACGCGGTCGGTGAAGTGCTGAACAAGCTCGACTGATCCGTTCTTCCATATAGCTTTCAATAACAGGCGTCCGTTCACGGGCGCCTGTGGATAATTCTGGAGTCCCCATGAGCCTCATCCCGCATTTGATCAATGGCGAATTGCTGAGCGACAGCGCTCGCACCGCCGATGTGTTCAACCCTTCCACTGGCCAGGCCATCCATAAAGTACCGTTGGCTGATCGCGCGACCATCCAGCAGGCCATCGACGCCGCGAAGGCAGCTTTCCCGGCCTGGCGCAATACACCTGCGGCCAAGCGTGCACAGGTGATGTTTCGTTTCAAGCAATTGCTGGAGCAAAACGAGTCGCGTATCGCCCAGTTGATCAGTGAAGAACACGGCAAGACACTGGAAGACGCGGCCGGTGAGCTCAAGCGTGGCATCGAGAATGTCGAATTCGCCTGCGCAGCGCCGGAAGTCCTGAAGGGCGAATACAGCCGTAACGTAGGACCGAACATCGACGCCTGGTCAGACTTCCAGCCTCTGGGCGTGGTGGCGGGCATCACGCCGTTCAACTTTCCGGCGATGGTGCCGCTGTGGATGTATCCGCTGGCGATCGTTTGCGGTAACTGCTTCATCCTCAAACCATCCGAGCGTGACCCAAGTTCGACATTGCTGATCGCCCAGTTGCTGTTGGAAGCCGGTTTGCCCAAAGGTGTGTTGAGCGTTGTGCATGGCGACAAGGCCGCCGTGGACGCACTGATCGAAGCGCCGGAAGTGAAGGCATTGAGTTTTGTCGGTTCGACACCGATTGCCGAATACATCTATGCCGAGGGCACGCGGCGTGGCAAACGCGTCCAGGCACTGGGCGGGGCGAAGAACCATGCGGTGCTGATGCCGGATGCCGACCTGGACAATGCCGTCAGCGCACTGATGGGCGCGGCGTACGGTTCGTGCGGTGAACGCTGCATGGCGATTTCGGTGGCGGTGTGTGTCGGCGACCAGGTGGCGGATGCACTGGTGTCCAAGCTGGTGCCGCAGATCAAGGCGTTGAAAATCGGCGCTGGCACGTCTTGCGGGCTGGACATGGGGCCGTTGGTGACCGGTCAGCACCGGGACAAGGTCAGTGGCTATATAGAAGAGGGTGTGGCGGCGGGTGCCTCGCTGATTGTCGATGGTCGCGGCTTGAGTGTGACGGGTCATGAGGAGGGCTTCTTCCTCGGTGGCTGCCTGTTCGATCGTGTGACCCCCGAGATGCGCATCTATAAGGAAGAGATCTTTGGGCCGGTGCTGTGCATCGTCCGGGTCAACAGCCTGGAAGAGGCGATGCAGTTGATCAACGATCATGAGTATGGCAACGGCACCTGCATCTTTACCCGCGATGGCGAAGCGGCGCGGTTGTTCTGCGATGAGATTGAAGTCGGCATGGTGGGCGTCAACGTTCCATTGCCGGTGCCGGTTGCCTATCACAGCTTTGGCGGCTGGAAGCGCTCGCTGTTCGGTGACCTGCACGCCTACGGCCCGGACGGCGTGCGTTTCTATACCCGTCGCAAAGCGATTACCCAGCGTTGGCCGCAGCGTGCCAGCCATGAGGCTTCGCAGTTTGCGTTCCCCAGCTTGTAACCGGTAAGTGAAGAGGCCGGCGCCCTAGGGCGCCGGCCTCTGTGTTTGCGGGGCTTTTTGACTGATGTGACAGAATTGTGAAAATAGGTGTTGACGGCAGATTCTGGAAGTCTATAATTCGCCCCACTTCCGGCGCAGTCGAAACGGAAAACTCCTTGAGATTCAATGAGTTAAGTAGGTTTCGAAGGTGCGGGGCTTCAGTTCATCGAAGCCCGGAAGGAGCAGGTGGAGCGGTGTTGTTTGGCTCTATCGGCGGTTCGATCTTCTCGGTCGAAAGCGGTGAAAAAGAGGTGTTGACAGCAGCGAGTAACGCTGTAGAATTCGCCTCCCGCTAACGAGAGATCGGAAGCGCAAGTGGTTGAAGTTGTTGATGTTTCCGAAGCGAAACTTTGAAAACTTCTGAAAATAACC
>NZ_FOTH01000064.1:0-14373 GCF_900114515.1 Pseudomonas sp. NFACC46-3 | reverse complement strand
TCCACGTTTTATGGAATGTGGACAGCGACAAATTCGACCACCTTGAAAAGTCAAAATATTTTCCTTAGGTATGAAATGCTCAGATTTCACACTTGGGCTTTCAAGCCGCCTTCGCGGGCGAGACCGCTCCCACAAATTGGATCGGAGTACGACCGTGGGAACCAGGCCGGCTATCAGGCCGCCTCGCGGTGGACGTTGATCTCGGCGCCCCGTTAACCACGCTGGCCGAACGCAGGCATTGTGGAGTGGGCATCCCGGCATGGATGCCGGGATAGCTGCGCTGGGCCATGGATGGCCCTTCGCAGCGGGCCCACGGAGCAATGCCGGAGTGAGGGCATGCCGAGCCTAGGCGAGGCACCGAGTGGTGGGGCTAAAGCGCTTTGGTTACTTTCGCCTGGGCCGGCTTCCGGATTTTCGAAAGTGACCCGCCGTCAGGGCGGAACCCTAAGTAGCCGTTACCGCAGGAATGGATATGTACCCGGTCAACAAAATCCAGGCCGGCTGTCAGGCCGCCTCGTCCAAAAGCGCTATACCCGAACCCAACAGCCCCCCTCACTTTTCGATATTTCCAACACCCCCACCCGCAACGCTACTCTCCTGAAAACCTCACCACCCCCAAGGGATTTCATGGACAGAACCACCTTCAAGCCCCTCCTGCTCACCCTAGCCCTGATCAGCAGCCCCTCAATCGCCCAAGCAGCCACCACCCTGGTCTACTGCTCCGAAGCCAGCCCCGCCGGGTTCGACCCCAGCCAATACACCAGCGGCACCGACTTCGACGCCTCGGCCGAAACCGTCTTCAACCGTCTCACCCAATTCAAGCGCGGCGGCACCGAAGTCGAACCCGGGTTGGCCACCAGTTGGGACGTGTCGCCCGACGGCCTGGTCTACACCTTCCACCTGCGCGAAGGCGTAAAATTCCACACCACCGACTACTTCACCCCCAGCCGCGACTTCGACGCCGACGACGTGCTGTTCACCTTCCAGCGCCTGCTCGACCCACAGCACCCGTTCCGCCAGGCCTACCCCACCGAGTCGCCGTACTTCACCGACATGGGCCTGAACACCACGATCAAAAGCGTCGAGAAAATCGACGAGCACACCGTGCGCTTCAACCTGAACAATGTCGACGCGGCCTTCGTGCAGAACCTGGCGATGAGTTTTGCCTCCGTGCAGTCCGCCGAATACGCGGCGCAGTTGTTGAAGGAAGGCAAGGCCGGCGACCTCAACCAGAAACCCATCGGCACCGGGCCGTTCGTGTTCAAGCGCTACCAGAAGGACTCGCAGATCCGCTACGCCGGCAACACGGCGTACTGGAAACCCGAGGACGTGAAACTCGACAACCTGATTTTTTCCATCACCCCGGACGCCGCCGTGCGCCTGCAAAAGCTCAAGCGCGGCGAATGCCAGGTCAGTGGTTACCCGCGCCCGGCCGACATCGAAGTGATGGAGCAAGACCCGAACCTGCAAGTGCTCAAGCAACCGGGGTTCAACCTGGGTTTCCTGGCCTACAACGTCACGCACCCGCCCCTGGATCAGCTCAAGGTCCGCCAGGCGCTGGACATGGCCATCGACAAGCCGGCGATCATCAAGGCCGTTTACCAAAGTGCCGGGCAACTGGCGAAAAACGCCTTGCCACCGGCCCAATGGTCGTTCGATCCCAATATCAAGGACGCGCCCCATGACGTGACCAAGGCCAAGGCGCTACTCAAGGAGTCCGGAGTTGCGCCCGGTACAACCATCGATTTATGGGCGATGACGGTGCAGCGCGCCTCCAACCCCAATGCGCGAATGTCTGCGCAGATGATCCAGCAGGACTGGGCCAAGATTGGCATCAAAGCCAACATCGTCAGCTATGAATGGGGCGAATACATCAAGCGCGCAAAAAATGGCGAACATGACGCAATGATTTACGGCTGGACCGGCGACAACGGCGACCCGGACAACTGGCTGGGTGTGCTGTACAGCTGCGCGGCGGTCAAGGGCAGTAACTACGCCAAGTGGTGCGACCCGGCGTATGACCAACTGATCCAGCAGGCCAAAGTCTCGACCGACCGCCAGCAACGGATCGATTTATACCGGCAAGCGCAGAAAATCCTCAAGCAACAGGTGCCGATCACGCCCATCGCTAACTCCACGGTCTTCCAGCCAGTAAACAGGAAAGTGGTGGATTTCAAACTCAGCCCATTCGGCCTGACACCCTTCTACGGCGTGGGTTTGACGAAGTAACACCCGAGCCAAACCGGTGCGCCGCGGCTGCGCGACGCACCGACAAAGGGCGATTTTGGCGCCAAAAAAACACCCGCAAACGGTCAACTGCGTCAGAAGTTACACGAATGCGACATTAAGGTACGTTCGTGCCACTGTTTCAGACTTGCAACCGCTCTGGATCTTGCATTGGGTATGGGGCCTGCATAAGTATCCGCAGGACGACTCACGAGGTCGCCCTCAAATCCAAAAATGACAACAAATCATGAGGCCAACATGCTTAAACAAGCGGTCATTCCGTTTTTAGTCGGCGCGAGCTTATTAGCCAGCGCACCTTTCGCCCAAGCCGCGACTAACCTGGTGTTCTGCTCCGAAGGGAGCCCGGCCGGTTTTGACCCGGGTCAGTACACCACCGGAACCGACTTCGACGCCTCCGCAGAGACCATGTTCAACCGCCTGACCCAGTTCGAACGCGGCGGCACCGCTGTGATTCCTGGCCTGGCGACCAAGTGGGATATTTCCGACGACGGCCTGACCTACACCTTCCACCTGCGTGAAGGCGTCAAGTTCCACACCACCCCGTACTTCAAGCCGACCCGCGAATTCAACGCCGACGACGTGCTGTTCACCTTCAATCGCATGATCAACAAGGACGATCCGTTCCGTAAGGCGTACCCGACCGAATTCCCGTACTTCACCGACATGGGGATGGACACCAACATCACCCAGATCGATAAAGTCGACGACCACACCGTCAAGTTCACCCTCAAGGATGTCGACGCCGCGTTCATCCAGAACATGGCCATGAGCTTCGCCTCGATCCAGTCCGCCGAATACGCCGCCCAGTTGCTCAAGGAAGGCAAGGCCCCCGACATCAACCAGAAGCCGGTCGGCACTGGCCCGTTCGTGTTCAAGAGCTACCAGAAAGACTCCAACATCCGCTACACCGGGAACAAGGACTACTGGAAGCCTGACGACGTGAAGATCGACAACCTGATCTTCGCCATCACCACCGACCCGTCGGTGCGCATGCAGAAGCTGAAGAAGAACGAGTGTCAGATCACCCTCTTCCCACGTCCGGCCGACCTCAAGGCGCTGAAGGAAGACAAGGCACTGAAGATGCCTGACCAGGCTGGCTTCAACCTGGGCTACATCGCCTATAACGTGATGGACAAGATCAAGGGCAGCAACGAGCCGAACGTGCTGGCCAACCTGAAAGTCCGCCAGGCGCTGGACATGGCGGTCAACAAGTCACAGATCATTGACTCCGTCTACCAGGGCGCCGGCCAGCTGGCGGTCAACGCCATGCCGCCGACCCAATGGTCCTACGACACCACCATCAAGGACGCCAAGTACGACCCTGAGAAAGCCAAGGAGCTGCTCAAGGAGGCCGGCGTCAAGGAAGGCACCAACATCACCCTGTGGGCGATGCCGGTCCAGCGTCCGTACAACCCGAACGCCAAGCTGATGGCCGAGATGCTGCAGTCCGACTGGAAGAAAATCGGCCTGAACGTCAACATCGTCAGCTACGAATGGGGCGAGTACATCAAGCGCTCCAAGGGCGGCGAGAACCAGGCGATGATCATCGGCTGGAGCGGTGACAACGGTGACCCGGACAACTGGCTCAACGTGCTGTTCGGCTGCGACTCGCTGGCCGGCAACAACTTCTCCAAATGGTGCGACAAGAAATTCGACGGTCTGGTCAAGGAAGCCAAGCGCACCACCGACCAGGCCAAGCGCACCGAACTGTACAAACAGGCACAACACGTCCTCAAGGATGCCGTGCCCATGACACCTATCGCTCACTCGACGGTGTATCAACCCATGCGCGCCAACGTGCAGGACTTCAAGATCAGCCCATTTGGCTTGAACTCCTTCTACGGCGTCAGCGTCAGCAAATAAGGTGACCCGTGGCGAGGGAGCTTGCTCCCGCTGGGCTGCGTAGCAGCCCCTTTTGCAAGCGCGATGGCAATGTACCCACAACGCCATCGCGAGCAGGACTCGCTCCCACGGCATGCCGTTGCTTTAAGCCAAGACTCAGGAAATCGCCTACATCCAAAAGCACTGCATACCACAGCAGTTGGTTTAGGACGTATCGCCTTTTCCCACAAGTCTTTCAGGCATTACGCATTTACCGCCTGGCCCACGACTCCTACCGTCGGGGCCTGGACGGCTTGCTGATCCTGCGACATCGCGACGCAATGGAATGAGCTCAGTGTTCCGGGTCCCCGGAAGGACAGCGGTTCACTGTTAAAACACCCCGAACGAGAGAGGGAGCGTCATGCGCCATACCTTGGTTTTATCCGCATTGCTGGGCACCGGCCTGTTGGCCGCCACATCCGCTGCCCAGGCCGCTGGCGGCAGCCTGGTATTCTGTTCCGAAGGCAGCCCTGCCGGTTTCGACACCGCGCAATACACCACGGCCACCGACAACGATGCCGCCGAACCGCTGTACAACCGCCTGGCCGAGTTTGAAAAAGGCGCGACCAATGTCGTCCCCGGCCTGGCAACCAGCTGGGACATTTCCGAAGACGGCTTGAAGTACACCTTCCACCTGCGCGAAGGGGTGAAATTTCACACCACCGACTACTTCACGCCGACCCGGGAGTTCAACGCCGACGACGTCCTGTTCACCTTCAACCGCATGCTCGATCCGCAGCATCCGTTCCGCAAGGCCTACCCCACCGAGTTCCCGTACTTCAACGGCATGAGCCTGAACAAGAACATCGCCAAGGTGGAAGCGACCGGGCCGTTGACCGTGGTCATGACCCTCAACAGCGTGGACGCCGCGTTCATCCAGAACATCGCCATGAGTTTTGCCGCGATCCTCTCGGCCGAATACGCCGACCAACTGCTCAAGAACGGCAAGCCGAGCGACATCAACCAGAAGCCGATCGGCACCGGGCCGTTCGAGTTCAAGAGCTACCAGAAAGACTCCAACATCCGCTACGTCGCCAACCAGCAGTACTGGGCGCCGGAGCGGGTCAAGCTGAACAACCTGATCTTCTCCATCAACACCGACGCCTCGGTGCGGGTGCAGAAGCTCAAGGCCAACGAATGCCAGGTCACCCTGCATCCGCGTCCGGCCGACGTACCAGCCTTGAAGAACGACCCCAAGTTGCAACTGATCGAGAAGCCCGGTTTCAACCTCGGCTACATCGCCTATAACACCCGCCACAAGCCGTTCGACCAGGTCGAAGTGCGCCAGGCACTGGACATGGCGGTAAACAAGCAAGGCATTCTCAACGCCGTGTACCAGGGCGCGGGGCAACTGGCGCAGAACGCTATGCCGCCGACCCAATGGTCCTACGATGACACCATCAAGGACGCTCCCTACAACCCGGAAAAAGCCAAGGAATTGCTCAAGGCCGCCGGGGTCAAGGAAGGCACCGAAATCACCCTCTGGGCCATGCCCGTGCAGCGCCCGTACAACCCCAACGCCAAGTTGATGGCCGAGATGCTCCAGGCCGACTGGGCCAAGATCGGCCTGAAGGTGAAGATCGTCAGCTACGAATGGGGCGAGTACATCAAGCGCACCAAGAACGGCGAGCATGACGTCAGCCTGATCGGTTGGACCGGCGACAACGGTGATCCGGACAACTGGCTGGGCACGCTGTACAGCTGCGATGCCATTGGCGGCAACAACTACTCCATGTGGTGCGACCAGGATTACGACAAGCTGATCAAGCAGGCCAAGGTCGTCACCGACCGCGACCAGCGCACCGTGCTCTACAAACAGGCCCAGCAGTTGCTCAAGCAGCAAGTGCCGATCACCCCTGTTGCCCATTCGACGGTCAACCAGCCGCTGAGTGCCAAAGTCGAAGGGTTCAAAGTCAGCCCCTTCGGTCGCAATGTCTTTTCGGGCGTCAGCCTGAACCCATAACCGTTAGCCACACAGCGCGGGCTTCCTTTGGAAGCCCCGTGCCGACGTCTTGCCGCAATTTGCCGATCAGGCGCCAAGCAAACGTTTGCAAGCTGTGAATGAGTTGTAAACCGATAGCCGGATCACCCAAAAAGACCGGCATAAAAAAGCAAGAAAAGGAGCGTTACGGATGAAATTGAGCAGCACCGCGATACTGGCCTTGGCCATCAGCAGCGTTACCGCGACGGCGTATGCAGAGCAACAAAGCCAGGCTTTCGTACCGACCGAACTGGCAAGCACCAGCGCCCAATCCGAAGCCAAGGGTTTTCTCGATGGCCAAAGCCTGGGGGGCACCACGCGCAACTGGTACGCCAATGAACTCCTCAAGCGAGGTAACTTCAGCTATCAGAAGCACGGTGAGACACGCCCCACCGATCGCCGCATCAACTGGGTGCAAGGCACTATTGTCAACTACACCTCGGGGTTCACTCAGGGCACCGTAGGTTTCAGCACCGAAGTCGCGGCTTACAACGCGGTGGTACTGGACCGTAGCCGCAAAGACATTGCCAACGGCGGCAACCGTACGCTGGCGGAGAACAACGGTGATGCCGTGGATCAGTGGAGCAAACTGGGCCTGGCCAACATCAAGGCTCGTGTATCCAACACCACCCTGACCGCCGGACGCCAAAACTTCAGCACGCCAATTGTCGATGTCATCGGCAACCGCGCACTGCCCTCAAGCTTCGAAGGTGTGAGCCTGCATAGCGAAGAGTTCAGCAATCTGTCGTTCGATGCCGGCGTGTTTGATCGCGTATCGCCGCGTACCGAACAGAGCCTGTCGAAATTCCGCTCCGAGTACACCGACAACAAGGCCGAAACCGACAAGGTCAGCGTCGTCGGCCTGAACTATCAGCCGCTCGAGAGCCTGAAGACCAGCCTGTACGCCTCTAAGGTCGAAGACTTCTGGAACCAGTACTATTTCGGCGCCACCCACGAACTGGGAGACGCTTCAGTGTTAGCGTTGACCACCGGCTTGAACTATTACAAGACCGTGGACGAAGGCAAAAAAGAGATGGGTGAGATCGACAACGACACCTTCTCCCTGTCGCTGGGCCTGACCCATCAGGCCCATAGCCTGACCTTCTCCTACCAGGCCGTGAACGGTAACGAATACTTCGACTACCTGCACGAGACCAACGGCATCTACCTGGCCAACTCCCTGCTGTCTGACTTCAACGGCCCGAACGAAAAATCCTTCCAGATCGCCTACGGCATCAACATGGCGGAATACGGCGTACCGGGGCTGAAGTTCAACATTTACCGTGCTCGCGGTTGGGGCATCGACGGCACCCATTACACGGGTACCGCCTATGACGTTCGCGGCCTGGACGATGAGAATCACTACGAAACCGGCGTGGGCGCTTCCTACGCGGTACAGAGCGGTCCTTTGAAGGCCACGGCGATTCGTGCGACCTACACTGAGCACCGCTCCAGCCGCAACCAGCTCGACGGCAGCATCAACGAGTTCCGTCTGGTCACCACCATCCCGTTCAACATTCTCTAAACTGCCACCGGGCGGTCGACTCACAAGGTTGACCGCCCGGTCTTTTGCCATTGACCCGATTGCAGAGGATTGACGATGAACATGAACCCCCTACGCGCCGCCATCGCCGCCGCATTGCTGAGCGTCGCCGTTGGCGCCACGGCCAAACCCCTGGTGGTTTGCACAGAAGCCAGCCCGGAAGGCTTCGACATGGTCCAATACACGACTGCAGTCACCGCCGACGCCGTGGCGGAAACCATTTTCAATCGCCTGGCCGATTTCAAGCCCGGCACCACCGAAGTGATTCCGGCCCTGGCCGAATCCTGGGACATCAGTGACGATGGCCTGACGTACACCTTCCACCTGCGCAAGGGCGTCAAGTTCCACACCACCGAATACTTCAAGCCGACCCGCGACATGAACGCCGACGATGTGGTCTGGAGCTTCCAGCGCCAGCTGGACCCGAATCACCCGTGGCACAAACTGTCGAGCGTGGGCTTCCCTTACTTTGAGAGCATGGGCTTCAAGGAACTGCTCAAAAGCGTGGAGAAAGTCGACGAACACACGGTCAAGTTCAGCCTGACCCGCCGCGAAGCGCCGTTCCTGGCCGACATCGCCATGGCCTTCTCCTCGATCTACCCGGCCGAATACGCCGACCAGTTGCTCAAGGCCGGCAAGGCCGGCGATCTCAACAGCAAGCCAGTCGGCACCGGCCCGTTCGTCTTCCAGCGCTACAACAAGGACGCCCAGGTTCGCTTCAAGGCCAACCCGGACTACTTCCGTGGCAAGCCGCCAGCCGATGCGCTGGTATTGGCCATCGCCACCGACAACAACGTGCGCATGCAGAAACTCAAGACCAACGAGTGCCAGATCGCGCTGTACCCCAAGCCCGACGACATCCCCAGCATCAAGAAAGACCCGAACCTGAAGGTCACCGAGCTGGACGCGATGACCGTTTCCTACACGGCCCTGAACACCAGCCACAAATACATGAGCGACGTGCGGGTGCGCAAAGCCATCGACCTGGCCTTCGACAAGGAAGCCTACGTCAACGCGCTGTTCGGCAAGGGCAACGCCACCGTGGCGGTCAACCCGTACCCACCGACACTGCTGGGCTTCAACCACAATCTGAAGAATCCGACCCGCGATCTGGACAAAGCCCGCCAGTTGCTCAAGGAAGCCGGCGTGCCGGAAGGCACCGTGTTCACCCTGTTCACCCGCAACGGCGGCGGCCCGACCAACCCCAACCCGATGCTCGGCGCGCAGATGATGCAGGCCGACCTGGCCAAGGTCGGGATCAAGGTCGACATCCGCGTGATGGAATGGGGCGAAATGCTCAAGCGCGCGAAAAACGGCGAGCACGACATGGTGTCCGCCGGATGGGCGGGCGACAACGGCGACCCGGATAACTTCCTGACGCCTATGCTCAGTTGCGAGGCCGCCAAGAACGGCGAAAACTACGCGCGCTGGTGCAACGAGAAATTCCAGGCGCTGATCGACCAGGCCCGCGCCACCGTGAACCCCGAGGAGCGCGCGAAGCTCTATGAACAGGCCCAGGTGATTTTCAACCAGGACCAACCGTGGATCAGCATGGCCCACACCCGCATGTTCACGGCAATGCGCAACAACGTAGAGGGTTATGTGATTAGCCCGCTCACCACCAACAACTTCGCCACCACCCAGGTGAAGTAGATAAGAAAACGCCCGGCATCCTTTATCGAGGGATGCCGGGCACGCCTAACCGGCTGATGAGGTACACCTGAAGATGTTTAGTTTTATTGCCCGCCGACTGGGATTGTTGATCCCCACGTTCTTCGGCATCACCTTGCTGACCTTCGCGTTGATTCGCATGATCCCCGGCGACCCCGTGGAAGTGATGATGGGCGAACGTCGGGTCGATCCCGAAATGCATGCTCAGGCAATGGAACGCCTTGGCCTCAATAAACCGCTGTATGCCCAGTACCTGGACTACATCGGCAAACTGGCCCAGGGCGATCTCGGCGAATCGCTGCGTACCCGTGAAAGCGTATGGACCGAGTTCAGCTCCCTGTTTCCCGCGACCCTGGAACTGTCCATGGCCGCCCTGTTGTTCGCCGGTATCCTGGGCCTGCTGGCCGGGGTGATCGCGGCACTCAAGCGAGGATCCCTGTTCGACCATGGGGTAATGGGCGTCTCCCTGGCGGGTTACTCGATGCCAATCTTCTGGTGGGGCCTGATCCTGATCATGTTCTTCTCGGTGTCCCTGGGCTGGACCCCGGTGTCCGGGCGGATCGACCTGCTCTACGACATCGAGCCGAAAACCGGCTTCATGCTGATCGACACGCTGTTGGCCGACGAGCCAGGCGCGTTCCTCGATGCCCTGCACCACCTGATCCTGCCGGCCATCGTGCTGGGCACCATTCCGCTGGCGGTGATCGCCCGCATGACCCGCTCCTCGATGCTCGAAGTGCTGCGCGAAGACTACATCCGCACCGCCAAGGCCAAAGGCCTGTCGCCGTCGCGCGTGGTGTTCGTGCATGGCCTGCGCAATGCGCTGATCCCGGTGCTGACCGTGGTCGGCCTGCAGGTCGGCACGCTGCTGGCCGGTGCGGTCCTGACCGAAACGATCTTCTCCTGGCCGGGCATCGGCAAGTGGCTGATCGAAGCCATCGGCGCCCGGGACTATCCCGTGGTGCAGAACGGCATCCTGTTAATCGCCTGCCTGGTGATTCTGGTCAACTTCGTCGTGGACATCCTCTACGGCTTTGCCAACCCACGCATCCGTCACCAGCGCTGAGATCAAAACCATGAGTACTCCAACTACCGCGGTAGCAGTCGATCAAAGCCTGCTGTACCCATCCCCGTACAAAGAATTCTGGCACGCGTTTTCCCGCAACAAGGGCGCCGTGGCCGGGTTGCTGTTCATGATCCTGATCGTGTTCTGCGCGCTCTTCGCGCCGTGGGTCGCGCCTCACGACCCGAGCGAGCAGTACCGCGACTTTCTGCTGACGCCGCCGGCCTGGCTTGAAGGCGGGCAGATCCAGTTCCTGCTGGGCACCGACGAACTGGGCCGCGATTTGCTGTCACGGCTGATCCAGGGTTCGCGCCTGTCGCTGCTGATCGGCTTGTCGTCGGTGGTGATGTCGCTGATCCCGGGCATCCTGCTGGGGCTGTTCGCCGGGTTCTTCCCGCGCATCCTCGGCCCGACCATCATGCGCCTGATGGACATCATGCTGGCCCTGCCTTCGCTGCTGCTGGCCGTGGCGATTGTCGCCATCCTCGGCCCTGGCCTGATCAACACCGTGATCGCCATCGCCATCGTCTCGCTGCCGTCCTACGTGCGCCTGACCCGCGCCGCGGTGATGGGTGAGCTGAACCGTGACTACGTGACCGCCGCCCGCCTGGCCGGTGCCGGCCTGCCGCGCCTGATGTTCATCACCGTGCTGCCCAACTGCATGGCACCGCTGATCGTCCAGGCGACCCTGAGCTTTTCCTCGGCGATCCTCGACGCCGCCGCCCTGGGTTTCCTCGGCCTGGGCGTGCAGCCGCCGACCCCTGAGTGGGGCACCATGCTGGCCTCGGCCCGCGACTACATCGAACGCGCCTGGTGGGTGGTGAGCCTGCCTGGCTTGACCATTTTGCTCAGCGTGCTGGCAATCAACCTGATGGGCGACGGTTTGCGCGATGCGCTGGACCCGAAACTCAAGAATGCCGCCTGAGGAGATTCCCATGTCACTGCTAGAAATCAAGAATCTCAACGTTCGCTTCGGCGACGCCACCGCCGTCCCGGTGGTCGACGGCCTCGACCTGACCGTGGAAAAAGGCGAAGTGCTGGCCATCGTCGGCGAATCGGGCTCGGGTAAATCCGTGACCATGATGGCGCTGATGGGCCTGATCGAGCACCCCGGCATCGTCACCGCCGACGCGCTGAACTTCGACGGCAAGAACATGCTCAAGCTGAGCAACCGCCAGCGCCGGCAGATCGTCGGCAAGGACTTGGCGATGGTCTTCCAGGACCCGATGACCGCGCTCAACCCCAGCTACACCGTGGGCTTCCAGATCGAAGAAGTGCTGCGCCTGCACCTGAAGATGTCCGGCAAGGCCGCCCGCAAGCGCGCCATCGAACTGCTGGAAAAAGTCGAGATCCCCGGCGCTGCCAGCCGCATGGACGCCTACCCGCACCAACTGTCCGGCGGCATGAGCCAGCGCGTGGCGATTGCCATGGCGATTGCCGGCGAGCCGAAACTGTTGATCGCCGACGAACCGACCACTGCCCTGGACGTGACCATCCAGGCGCAGATCATGGACCTGCTGCTGGCCCTGCAAAAAGAACAGGACATGGGCCTGGTGCTGATCACCCATGACCTGGCCGTGGTCGCCGAAACCGCCCAGCGCGTGTGCGTGATGTACGCCGGCCAGGCCGTGGAAGTGGGCAAGGTGCCCGAGCTGTTCGACATTCCGGCCCACCCGTACAGCGAAGCACTGCTGGCGGCGATTCCGGAGCACAGCATGGGCGCCGAGCGCCTGGCGACGCTGCCGGGCATCGTGCCCGGTCGCTACGACCGTCCGCAGGGTTGTCTGCTGTCGCCGCGCTGCCCGTACGTGCAGGACAACTGCCGCGTACAACGCCCCGCCCTTGACCCGAAAACCGCCAGCCTCGCCCGCTGCTTCTACCCGTTGAACCAGGAGGTGGCGTGATGGCCGTCGTACTTACCGCCCGTGACCTGACCCGTCATTACGAAGTGTCCCGCGGCATGTTCAAGGGCCATGCGACCGTTCGCGCCCTCAATGGCGTGTCGTTCGAATTGGAGGCCGGCAAGACCCTGGCCGTGGTGGGTGAATCCGGTTGCGGCAAATCCACCCTGGCCCGGGCCCTGACGCTGATCGAGGAACCGTCCGCCGGCTCCCTGAAAATCGCCGGCCAGGAAGTCGCCGGCGCCAACAAGGCCGAACGCAAGCAACTGCGCAAAGATGTACAGATGGTATTCCAGAGCCCTTACGCCTCGCTCAACCCACGGCAGAAGATCGGTGATCAACTGGCCGAGCCGTTGTTGATCAATACCAAGCTGTCAGCGACTGAGCGGCGCGAAAAAGTCCAGGCGATGATGAAGCAGGTGGGCTTGCGTCCTGAGCATTACCAGCGCTACCCGCACATGTTCTCCGGCGGCCAGCGCCAGCGCATCGCCCTGGCCCGCGCCATGATGCTGCAACCCAAGGTGCTGGTGGCGGACGAACCGACGTCGGCGTTGGACGTGTCGATCCAGGCCCAGGTGCTCAACCTGTTCATGGATTTGCAGCAGGAGTTCAACACCGCCTACGTGTTCATTTCCCACAACCTGGCGGTGGTACAGCACGTGGCCGACGACGTGATGGTGATGTACCTCGGTCGTCCGGTGGAAATGGGCCCCAACGAGTCCATCTACAGCCGCCCGCTGCACCCATACACCCAGGCGCTGCTGTCGGCCACCCCGACCATCCACCCGGACCCGAACAAGCCGAAGATCAAGATCGTCGGCGAACTGCCCAACCCGCTCAACCCACCGTCCGGCTGCGCCTTCCACAAGCGCTGCCCGTACGCCACCGAGCGCTGCAAGACCGAAGAACCGGCGTTGCGGCCACTCGATAACCGCCTGGTGGCGTGTCACTACGCCGAGCGGTTCCTCGACGGCGCGGCGTAAGGCAAAAGGCAAAAGGCAAATAGAGCACTTGTGGCGAGGGAGCTTGCTCCCGCTGGGCCGCGAAGCGGACCCTCTTTTTTGGGCCTGCTGCGCAGTCCAGCGGGAGCAAGCTCCCTCGCCACAGGGGTAAGTCTTCGCTTTGGATTATGCGCCCTGCATGAAAAACCCCTCCAGCCCAAACTGAGTCTCAGTTGGGGCTGGAGGGGTTTTCTTCAGGTCAGAGATCTACGTCTGGCTATCGCTCTCTTCACCCTCTTCATCCTCATCACCGTCCGGCGGATCGACGGGCGAACCATCATCATCCTCACCATCGTCCGGATCACCGGCGTCCGCATCGGTCGCGGCAAGCATCAACTCACCCTGAACTACCGAGCCACTCGACGCGTGCTGCTCATGCTCATCACATTCAGCCCATGCCGCGGTAGACCCCAGGGACAGCATCACCAAAACCTTCAGCAAAAACATCATGCGTAGAAACATGTTCATAGCCAATTCCTTCTTTTCCGGATGAAGCCGGGGCCTGACGGCGCTCAAGAAAATCTAGTTCTGAACAGGCCGGTTCACCAGATAGGACGCTCGATAACCGTTAGAAATGCCACAACGCGACAGATTGGTTTCGAATAAGTGTTATCTCCAAACCAACTAACACCCAACATTCCATGCGGGAGCGGGCTTGCTCGCGAAGAGGCCGGCACATTTAACATCCTGGCATGATGACCCACCGCTATCGCGAGCAAGCTCGTTCCCACAAGTGAGTGGCTTATGGACGAGACCCGGAGGATCGAGTAGGAGGCGGATTTGCATCCGCCGTCCTCTCACACCACCGTACGTACGGTTCCGTATACGGCGGTTCAGGTTATGCAGATAAGCCGTTGATCGTGTCCAGTATCGAGACCAGTCCGAGTTGGTTCCACAGTTTCTTCGGCAGCGCCTGATTCATATGCGACGCCCCCGAGTTCCACCATGGGCCGCGGCCATTCGACGTTGACTTGCAGGCACGAGCTTCGCCAAGCCCCAAGCGCATTAAGTTGCGCGCCCTCGTCGAGGGCTGCTTCCATTGGCGCCAGATGGCACACCGAAGCTTACGTCGCACCCATCCGTCC
>NZ_FOTH01000045.1:0-37741 GCF_900114515.1 Pseudomonas sp. NFACC46-3 | reverse complement strand
AGTCAGAGCAAGAAGCCACTTGAGGAGTTGGACGGATGGGTGCGACGTAAGCTTCGGTGTGCCATCTGGCGCCAATGGAAGCAGCCCTCGACGAGGGCGCGCAACTTAATGCGCTTGGGGCTTGGCGAAGCTCGTGCCTGCAAGTCAACGTCGAATGGCCGCGGCCCATGGTGGAACTCGGGGGCGTCGCATATGAATCAGGCGCTGCCGAAGAAACTGTGGAACCAACTCGGACTGGTCTCGATACTGGACACGATCAACGGCTTATCTGCATAACCTGAACCGCCGTATACGGAACCGTACGTACGGTGGTGTGAGAGGACGGCGGATGCAAATCCGCCTCCTACTCGATCTTTTGAGGAACAGCTTGCCGCTTGAAGCTCAATGCTTGCCGCTAACCCTCACTGATCATCGAAATACCGCTCATGCCAGTCCACCAGCGGTTGCGGCGAGTTGAGCTTCTGGCCGTAGATCACCGAGTACGACAACACGTTCTGCACGTATTGGCGGGTTTCGTCGAAAGGAATGCTTTCGACCCAGACGTCGAAGCTCAAGTGGTCGGCGCCGCGCAGCCACTGGCGCACGCGACCGGGGCCGGCGTTGTAGGCCGCCGAGGCCAGGACACGGTTGCCGTTGAACTGGCTGTGGACCTGGCTCAGGTAGGCCGCGCCGAGCTGGATGTTCTTGTCTGGGTTCAACACTTGCTGCGGCGAGGCCAGGGGAATGCTGAACTTACGCGCGGTTTCCTTGGCAGTGCCGGGCATCAGTTGCATCAGGCCGGCGGCACCGACGCTGGAGCGAGCATCGTCCATGAACGCACTTTCCTGGCGGGTAATGGCGAACGCCCAGCTTGGATGCAATCCGCGGACCTTGGCTTCGCGCACCAGGGTGTCGCGATGGGCCATCGGGAAGCGGATGTCCAGGTCGTCCCAGTACTTGGCCTGGCTGATGGTGCGAATGGCCGGGAAATACCACTTCAGGTCATAGGCCAGTTTCGCCTGGGCGACCATTTCGTCCCGACTGAAATGCCGGCTGACGTGATACCACTCGCGGCGCCCATCGACGATGTCTCCACGGGCATGAAATTCCAGCGCCCGACGCACGCCAGGGGTGTTGCGCACTTTGTTGATCAGCGCCTGGCTCATCACCAGCGGCTTGTTGACGAGCGAGTACGGTGACTGGGAGCGGTCGGCGGCCAGGAAGCCATAGAAATCTCGTTCACGGGCCAGGTGCTTGTAGAGCGCCAGCGCCTCGGGATTCTGCGGCTGCGCCAGTTCCAGCGTACGGGCTTGCCAGTACCGCCAGCGATTGGTGCTCGACAGCGACTCGGGCAGGCGACGGGTCAGTTGGTAGGCATCGTCCCAGCGGGCCAGGCGCAGCAGCAGGCGCAAGCGCCATTCCGAAACGGTGTCATCGCGCAGTTCCGGGTCGTATTTCGTCATCACGTCCAAGGCCCGGCTGTCGAAGCGCTTGGCCAGGGTCAGGCCGATTTCCCGGGCAATCGCAACTTTTTCATCACGGGAAAAATGCATGGTGCTGGCGTAGCCGTCCAGCAGCGCCATGGCCTTTTCCGGATCCTGGCGGGCCAGGCGCCGCAGGCCGAGGCTGACGATGTCGGACATCGGTTCATCGGCCGGGGTGAAGCGCGAGGGCTGGTTGAGCAACTCGGGTTTTTGCGCCACGTCCACCAGCAGCTTGCCGCGGGGGGCGAGGGTGGTCAGACCGCTGACCAGGCTGTTGGCCAGCGGATAGTTGCGGGCCTGGGCCGCCAGTTTTGTGCGTTCCCAGCGTTTCTGTTCGGTCAACTGGCCCTGGGAGGCCCATAGGCCGAACAAGGCATCGCACGCCTGGGGTTGGGATTTGCCGGAGAGCCACAGCTTTTCGGTATTGGCATAGCCTTCGGCCTTCAAGCCATGGCTGAGCTGGTACTGGGCGTTAAGGCAGTCCAGTTCGGTGAAATTGAGCTTGGGGTCGTAATACTTGACGAAGGTCTCCCAGTCACCGCGCTCGGTCAGCCAACGCAGCCAGCGCAACTTCATCCAGTTGGCCTGGGGCAGATCACCGTGTTCGGCGAGGAACTTCTCGATTTCGGCGTTGCTGGCGCTCTTGAGGCGAGCGGTCAATTCGTCGTAGGCCAGGTAGGGTTCCAGCGGATAATCGCGCAGGGCCTGGCTGTAGCGAAAGTAAGGGCCGGAATCACCCTTGGCCAAGGCACGCTTGGCCTCGTCGTAATATTGGCGTTGAGTGGAGATATCCACCGCCTGCGCGGATTGAACGGCAGTGGCACATACAAAAAGACACGATAAAACACTGAAAAGGCGACTGCGCATGAGACGTCCGGGCATAGAAAACATGACAAGCCCAAGGGGTAACCCAGGGTAACTGTCTGTAGCTTAGCCTTTTGCCAGCAGCCGGCGAAAGCTTTGCAGGGCCGCCGGTGCAAGTTCGCAACATTTGTCATGCAGAGTGCTTCGGTGGCGAAATTGGCGGACCCCTGAGGCCTCATCTCAGGTAGAATGCGCGCCCGGTTTTTGGAGAAGCTCATGACCCTGCTCAAATTCAGCGATGTGTCCCTTGCTTTCGGCGCTATGCCGTTGTTGGACAAGGTGTCCTGGCAGATCGCCCGTGGTGAGCGGGTGTGCATCATCGGCCGCAACGGCACTGGCAAGTCCAGCATGATGAAGCTGGTCAAGGGCGATCAGAAGCCCGATGACGGCTCGGTCTGGCGCGCGCCAGGCCTGAAAATCGGCGAATTGCCCCAGGAACTGCCGGTGGCCGACGAGCGGACCGTATTCGACGTGGTCGCCGAAGGCCTGGACGGTGTCGGCGCGCTGCTGGCCGAGTATCACCACCTGAGCCAGAACATCGTCACCGATGCTGACCTGGACAAGTTGATGCACGTGCAGCACGACCTCGAAGCCCGTGATGGCTGGCGGTTGCAGCAATTGGTCGACAGCACCCTGAGTCGCTTGCAACTGCCGGCCGACAAGACCCTCGCCGAGCTGTCCGGCGGCTGGCGTCGTCGCGTCCTGCTGGCTCAGGCCCTGGTGTCCGAGCCGGACCTGCTGCTGCTCGACGAACCGACCAACCACCTGGACATCGGCGCCATCGCCTGGCTTGAAGAAGCCTTGAAGGACTTCCAGGGGGCGGTGCTGTTCATCACCCACGACCGTTCCTTCCTGCAAAACCTGGCAACCCGCATCCTCGAACTGGACCGCGGCGGCCTGATCGACTGGAACGGCGACTACGCCAGCTTCCTGGTACACAAGGAAGCGGCGCTGGCAGCGGAAGAAACCGCCAACGCGCTGTTCGACAAGAAGCTGGCCCAGGAAGAAGTCTGGATCCGCCAGGGCATCAAGGCGCGGCGCACCCGCAACGAAGGCCGCGTGCGGGCGCTCAAGGCCTTGCGCATGGAGCGCAGCGAGCGTCGCGAGCGCACCGGCAAGGCCAACATTCAGTTGGATACCGCTGACAAGTCCGGCAAGCAGGTCATGGTGCTGGAGAACGTGAGTTTCGCCCACCCTGGCGGTCCGTTCCTGATCAAGGACTTCTCCATGGTACTGCAGCGGGGTGATCGCATTGGCCTGCTGGGTGCCAACGGTACCGGCAAGACCACTTTGCTCAAGCTGATGCTCGGCGGCCTGGTGCCGACCAACGGCAAGGTGGAAGAGGGCACGAAGATCGACGTCGCCTACTTCGACCAGTTGCGCCATCAACTGGACCTGGAAAAGACCGTGATCGACAACGTGGCCGAGGGCCGCGATTTCATCGATATCGATGGCCAGAGCCGTCACGTATTGAGCTACCTCGGCGATTTCCTGTTCAGCCCCCAGCGTGCCCGCACGCCGGTCAAGGCGCTGTCGGGCGGTGAGCGCGCCCGTTTGTTGCTGGCCAAGTTGTTCAGCAAGCCGGCGAACCTGCTGGTGCTCGACGAGCCGACCAACGACCTGGACGTGGAAACCCTGGAATTGCTGGAGGAGGTGTTGTTGACCTTCAATGGCACCGTCCTGATGGTCAGTCACGACCGGGCATTCCTCGACAACGTGGTCACCAGCACGCTGGTGTTCGAAGGCGAAGGCCTGGTGCGCGAATACGTCGGTGGTTATCAGGATTGGCTGCGCCAGGGCGGCTCGCCGCGTCTGCTGGGGGTCACCGAGAGCAAGTCCGGCAAGGCCGACCTGAATTCGGCGGTGGTCAAGGCCGAGCCTGCTCCGGTCGCCGCCGCGGCCCCAGCGAAGAAAAAGCTCAGCTACAAGCTGCAGCGTGAACTGGAAGCCTTGCCGGGTGAGATCGACGCGAAGGAGCAGCAGATCGCAGCGGTAGAAGCCGAAATGGCTGACGCCGGGTTCTACCAGCGACCTGCTGCCGAAACCGCCAAGGTGATTGCGCACCTGGAGCAACTGCAGGCTGAGCTGGATGCATTGGTCGAGCGCTGGGCCGAGCTGGACGCTTGAACCCGCACGCTCAATGACTGTGGCGAGGGAGCTTGCTCCCGCGGGGCTGCGAAGCGGCCCCTGGCGGTGAGTGCTTCGCACTCAAGCGGGAGCAAGCTCCCTCGCCACAGGTTCAGTGAGTTCCTTGGGTGAATCAGCTGCGCTTGACCAGGTGCACCGCCAGCACGTCGCAAGGCGCGCCATGCAGCACGTCGTTGGCGGTCGAGCCCAGCAGCAATGCCAGGCCATGGCGGCCATGGCTGCCGACGACGATCAGGTCGCAACCCTGCTCCTTGGCCAGGTGATGGATCTCCTGGCGCGGCTGGCCGTAGGTCAGGTGGCAGTTTTCCTTTTTCAGGTCAGGGTACTTCACGATCAGTCGCTCAAGGCGTTCCTTGGCTTGATCGAATTGCTGTTGCTGCAACTGGGAAAGGTCCATCGGCACATCACCACCAAAGGCCATGGCCATCGGCTCGACGATATGCACCAGCGACAGCTTGGTGTCTCTGCCGTCGCACAGGGCGCGAGCGCGTTTGACGACGGGATCGCATTCTTCAGTGAGGTCAACGGCGACCAGAACGTGGTTGTAGTACATGGAAGGCACTCCAGAGAATTGCGATACGGTAAGTATGGCTGGTTTCAAGCGCATTGACGGCGACGTGGCTCAATGGGCTCATCAGAATTCGGGAGTACGAATATGACGGTCTGGATAGTGGTGTCAATCCTGTTGGTGGTGTTAAGTCCGCTGGCATGGTTGCGACCGTCCCGTGTCCAGAGCGGTCGCATGGCCCTGCGCATGGAAGCGCGACGCCTGGGCCTGGCCATGCAGCTGGCGCCGCAGGAGTGGCCGCACTGGCTTGGCCAGCAGCCGCCAAACCCCTGTGCCCAATACCACCGGCCTCGGCGCGGCAAGGAACCGGCTGTCTGGAGCTATTGGCAGACTGCGCCAGGCGTCTGGGTCAACCAGTGGCGAGAAGTCTGCCAGGATGAGTCCCTGCTCAATCATTTCGAAAAATTGCCGGCCAACGTCTACAAGGTTGAAGCCGATCGGCAAATGATTGCCTTGTACTGGGGCGAGAAGGGCGAAGCGACTGTTTTGCAGGATATTTGCGCGGTACTCAAGGCGCTGGCCTGAGGCATAAAAAAGCCCGACAGTCTCATCGGGCGGGTTGGCCAGGCAGGCCGGTAATCAATCTCATGTCAGGGCGTGCGTTCGTAACGTCCTTTGTTCCCAATCTTCAATCGCGTCCCGACAGCGTAGACGGCTGGATCCAGTCTGTCTGGAATTAGGGCGATTTTTCTAATTATTGATCCTATGAATAGCTATGCATGCGGCGCCGTGTTGCGGATCCGTATGGTACGGAAATGACCGTGAAGTCGCGTTCACGCCCGTGTTTAGGGCGATTGACAATTGTCGGAAATTCCGTGAAGGTGACGTACCCAAATCAAACGGGCGTATGAATTGAGCGTTTGTATTTTCAGAATGCTCCTACAGACCCCGACTATCGCGTTGACGGGTGTGCCTGGCGGATTGGCGTAGCATCGACGGTAAACGTCAATGCCGAACCAGTGGTCAGCGTTCAACGTGTACTGTTCAGCTTCCATATCGTGGAGATCAGTTGATGATTTACGAAGGTAAAGCCATCACGGTTAAGGCTCTTGAAAGTGGCATCGTCGAATTGAAATTCGACCTCAAGGGTGAGTCCGTCAACAAGTTCAACCGTCTAACCCTGAATGAATTGCGTCAGGCCGTGGACACTATCAAGGCAGATGCTTCGATCAAGGGTGTGATCGTCAGCAGCGGCAAGGACGTGTTCATCGTCGGCGCCGACATCACCGAATTCGTCGACAACTTCAAGCTGCCCGATGCCGAACTGATCGCTGGCAACCTCGAAGCCAACCGTATTTTCAGCGATTTCGAAGACCTCAACGTACCGACCGTCGTGGCCATCAACGGCATCGCCCTGGGTGGCGGCCTGGAGATGTGCCTGGCAGCGGATTACCGCGTCATGTCCATCACGGCCAAGATCGGCCTGCCGGAAGTCAAGCTGGGTATCTACCCAGGCTTCGGCGGCACCGTGCGCCTGCCGCGCCTGATCGGTGCCGACAACGCCATCGAGTGGATTGCCGCCGGCAAGGAAAACCGTGCTGAAGACGCGCTGAAGGTCGGTGCCGTGGATGCCGTGGTCGAACCTGGCAAACTCCAGGAAGCGGCCCTTGAAACCATCAAGCGCGCCATCAGCGGCGAGTTCGACTACAAGGCCAAGCGTCAGCCGAAGCTGGAAAAGCTCAAGCTCAACGCCATCGAACAAATGATGGCCTTCGAAACCGCCAAGGGTTTCGTGGCTGGTCAGGCCGGCCCGAACTACCCGGCGCCGGTCGAAGCGATCAAGACCATCCAGAAAGCCGCGAGCTTCGGTCGCGACAAGGCTCTGGAAGTCGAGGCCGCCGGCTTCGTCAAGCTGGCCAAGACCTCGGCTGCGCAAAGCCTGATCGGTCTGTTCCTCAATGACCAGGAACTGAAGAAAAAGGCCAAGGCCTACGACGAAATTGCCAGTGACGTGAAGCAGGCCGCCGTGCTCGGCGCCGGCATCATGGGTGGCGGTATCGCCTACCAGTCTGCGTCCAAAGGCACGCCGATCCTGATGAAGGACATCAACGAACACGGGATCGAGCAAGGCCTGGCCGAAGCCGCCAAGCTGCTGGTCGGTCGTGTCGACAAAGGTCGCATGACCGCTGCGAAGATGGCCGAAGTGCTCAACGGCATTCGTCCGACCCTGTCCTACGGCGATTTCGGCCATGTCGACCTGGTGGTCGAAGCCGTTGTCGAGAACCCGAAGGTCAAGCAGGCGGTATTGGCTGAAGTCGAAGACAAGGTCAAAGAGGACACCATCCTGGCCTCGAACACCTCGACCATCTCCATTTCGCTGCTGGCCAAGGCCCTCAAGCGTCCGGAGAACTTCGTCGGCATGCACTTCTTCAACCCGGTGCACATGATGCCGCTGGTGGAAGTGATCCGTGGCGAGAAGTCCAGCGAGCATGCCGTTGCCACCACCGTGGCCTACGCCAAGAAAATGGGCAAGAACCCGATCGTCGTCAACGATTGCCCGGGCTTTTTGGTCAACCGCGTGCTGTTCCCGTACTTCGGCGGTTTCGCCAAGCTGGTCAGTGCTGGCGTGGATTTCGTGCGCATCGACAAGATCATGGAAAAATTCGGTTGGCCGATGGGCCCGGCGTACCTGATGGACGTGGTCGGCATTGACACCGGCCACCACGGTCGCGACGTCATGGCTGAAGGTTTCCCGGACCGCATGAAGGACGATCGTCGTTCGGCTGTCGACGTGCTCTACGAAGCCAAGCGCCTGGGCCAGAAAAACGGCAAGGGCTTCTACGCCTATGAGACCGACAAGCGCGGCAAGCAGAAGAAAGTCGCCGACTCGTCGGTGCTGGAAGTGCTCAAGCCGATCGTCTACGAGCAGCGCGAAGTCACCGACGAGGACATCATCAACTGGATGATGATCCCGCTGTGCCTCGAAACCGTGCGTTGCCTGGAAGACGGCATTGTCGAGACCGCCGCCGAAGCCGACATGGGTCTGGTCTACGGTATCGGTTTCCCTCCATTCCGTGGCGGTGCGCTGCGCTACATCGATTCGATCGGTGTCGCCGAGTTCGTTGCCCTGGCTGACCAGTACGCTGATTTGGGCGCGCTGTACCACCCGACCGCGAAGCTGCGTGAAATGGCCAAGAACGGCCAGAGCTTCTTCGGTTAAGCGCCCAACGACTAGAGCGAGAGAACATTTATGAGCTTGAATCCTAGAGACGTCGTGATTGTCGACTTCGGTCGTACGCCGATGGGCCGCTCCAAGGGCGGCATGCACCGCAACACCCGCGCTGAAGACATGTCGGCGCACCTGATCAGCAAGCTGCTGGAACGCAACGTCAAGGTCGACCCCAACGAAGTCGAAGACGTGATCTGGGGCTGTGTGAACCAGACCCTGGAGCAGGGCTGGAACATCGCCCGCATGGCCTCGCTGATGACCCAGATCCCTCACACGGCGGCGGGCCAGACCGTCAGCCGCCTGTGCGGTTCGTCCATGAGCGCACTGCACACCGCCGCCCAGGCGATCATGACCGGTAACGGTGACGTGTTCGTCGTCGGTGGTGTCGAGCACATGGGCCACGTGAGCATGATGCACGGCGTCGATCCGAACCCGCACATGTCGCTGTACGCGGCGAAAGCCTCGGGCATGATGGGTTTGACTGCGGAAATGCTTGGCAAAATGCACGGCATCACCCGCGAACAGCAGGACGCCTTTGGCGTGCGCTCCCACCAGCTCGCCCACAAGGCGACCGTGGAAGGCAAGTTCAAGGATGAGATCATCCCGATGCAGGGCTACGACGAGAACGGCTTCCTGAAGCTGTTCGACTACGACGAAACCATTCGTCCGGAAACCACCCTGGAAAGCCTGGCGGCCCTCAAGCCGGCATTCAATCCGAAGGGCGGCACCGTGACAGCCGGTACCTCGTCGCAGATCACCGATGGTGCCTCGTGCATGATCGTGATGTCGGCCCAGCGAGCCCAGGACCTGGGTATCCAGCCGATGGCGGTGATTCGTTCGATGGCCGTGGCGGGTGTGGACCCGGCGATCATGGGCTATGGTCCAGTACCGGCCACGCAGAAAGCCTTGAAGCGTGCAGGCCTGGGTATTGCCGATATCGACTTCTTCGAACTCAACGAAGCTTTCGCCGCACAGGCCTTGCCAGTGCTGAAAGATTTGAAAGTGCTCGACAAGATGAACGAGAAGGTTAACCTGCACGGCGGCGCGATCGCCCTGGGTCATCCGTTCGGTTGCTCCGGTGCGCGTATCTCCGGCACGCTGCTCAACGTCATGAAGCAGAATGGCGGCACCTTTGGTGTGTCGACCATGTGCATTGGCCTCGGCCAGGGCATTGCCACTGTCTTCGAACGCGTCTAAGCGTTGCGTTGATGGAAGCCGGGGCCAAGTGCCCCGGTTTTTGTTTTTTCCGGGTTTAGTAGAAAAATTTTGTTTTTATTTTGAAAAGATTTGAGTGAGGGCCAAGACATGCCGATACAACCTGGGCTCTACCAGCATTACAAAGGTCCGCAGTACCGCGTATTCAGCATTGCGCGGCATTCCGAGACCGAGGAAGAAGTGGTCTTCTATCAAGCCCTGTATGGCGATTACGGCTTTTGGGTGCGTCCCTTGAGCATGTTCGAGGAGTCCGTCGAGGTTGACGGCGAACAGGTGCCACGCTTTGCTTTGGTGCAGGCCGAGGAGAGCATTTTTTCCAAGCCTTGAGGCCGGTATGCGGGCAACCCTGCGCTTGACCTCACCTTGCAGCCACTATATATAGCGGTGCCGCGTCAGGCGCCAACCGCCTTTCACTTTTTAGAATTCAGGAATTTTCTGATCCATGGGCAAATCGCTGGTCATTGTGGAATCCCCGGCTAAGGCCAAGACCATCAACAAGTATCTGGGCAACCAATACGTGGTGAAGTCGAGTATCGGCCATATCCGAGACCTGCCCACCAGCGGTTCGGCTAGCGCCAGCAAGGAGCCAGCCGCCAAGCGCGGCAAGGCTGCGGCTGGTGAAGCGCCGGCGCTGTCGCCGAAAGACAAGGCGCGCAAGCAGCTGGTCTCACGCATGGGGGTCGATCCGGAACACGGCTGGAAAGCCAAGTACGAGATCCTCCCGGGCAAGGAAAAGGTCATCGAAGAGCTGCGCCGGCTCGCCAAGGATGCCGACACCATCTATCTCGCGACGGACTTGGACCGCGAAGGGGAAGCCATTGCCTGGCACCTGCGCGAAGCCATTGGTGGGGATGACAGCCGCTACAAGCGCGTGGTGTTCAACGAAATTACCAAGAAGGCCATCCAGGAAGCCTTCTCCCAGCCGGGTGAGCTGGACATCGATCGGGTCAACGCTCAACAGGCGCGTCGCTTCCTCGACCGCGTGGTGGGCTATATGGTCTCGCCCCTGCTGTGGGCCAAGATCGCCCGCGGCCTGTCGGCTGGTCGCGTGCAGTCGGTTGCGGTGAAGCTGGTGGTGGAGCGCGAGCGCGAGATCCGCGCGTTCATCCCTGAAGAGTACTGGGAAGTCCACGCCGACCTCGGCACCGCGAAGGGTGCCACCGTGCGCTTCGACGTGGCGCGGGAAAAGGGCGAAGCCTTCAAGCCGCTCAACGAAGCCCAGGCCATGGCGGCACTGGAAAAGCTCAAGGCGTCCAGCTACAGCATCGTCAAGCGCGAAGACAAGCCGACCAGCAGCAAGCCGTCGGCGCCGTTCATTACCTCCACGCTGCAACAGGCTGCGAGCAATCGCCTGGGCTTTGGCGTGAAGAAAACCATGATGATGGCCCAGCGTCTGTACGAAGCCGGCTACATCACCTATATGCGTACCGACTCGACCAATCTTTCGGCCGATGCCGTGGCGATGGCGCGCACTTATATAGAAAGCGAATTCGGCAAGAAGTACCTGCCGGACACGCCGAACGTCTACAGCAGCAAGGAAGGCGCACAAGAGGCGCACGAAGCGATTCGTCCGTCCGATGCCAACACCGAGCCAAGCAAACTGTCGGGCATGGAACGCGATGCCGAGCGTCTCTACGAGCTGATCTGGCGCCAGTTCCTGGCCTGCCAGATGCTGCCGGCGCAATACTTGTCGACCACGGTCAGCGTCGGTGCCGGCGACTTCGAGCTGCGCGCGAAGGGCCGCATCCTGAAGTTCGACGGCTACACTCGCGTCATGCCGCAGATCACCAAGCCTGGGGATGACGACGTCCTGCCAGACATGGCCCAGGGCGACGTGATGAAGCTGATCAAGCTTGATCCGACCCAGCATTTCACCAAGCCACCGGCCCGTTACTCCGAAGCCAGCCTGGTCAAGGAAATGGAAAAGCGCGGTATTGGTCGTCCTTCGACCTACGCAGCGATCATCTCCACCATCCAGGACCGCGGCTATGTGGCGCTGCACAACCGTCGTTTCTATTCGGAAAAGATGGGCGACATCGTTACCGAGCGTTTGTCCGAGAGCTTCTCGAACCTGATGGACTACGGCTTCACCGCCGGTATGGAAGAGAACCTCGACGATGTGGCCCAGGGCGAGCGCGACTGGAAAAACGTTCTCGACGAGTTCTACGGCGACTTCAAGAAAAAGCTCGAAGTGGCCGAAAGCCCTGACAGCGGCATGCGCGCCAACCAGCCGGTCATGACCGACATCCCGTGCCTGACCTGTGGGCGCCCGATGCAAATCCGTACCGCCTCGACCGGTGTGTTCCTCGGTTGCTCGGGCTACAGCCTGCCACCCAAGGAACGCTGCAAGGCGACGGTCAACCTCGTGCCGGGCGATGAAATCGCCGCTGACGACGAGGGCGAGTCGGAATCCCTGGTATTGCGCGGCAAGCATCGCTGCCCGATCTGCAGCACGGCGATGGATGCCTACCTGCTGGATGAGAAGCGCAAGCTGCACATCTGCGGTAACAACCCCGATTGTGCCGGCTACGAGATCGAAGAGGGCACTTATCGCATCAAGGGCTACGAAGGCCCGAGCCTGGAGTGCGACAAGTGTGGCAGCGAGATGCAGCTCAAGACCGGTCGTTTCGGCAAATTCTTCGGTTGCACCAACCCGACCTGCAAGAACACCCGCAAACTGCTCAAGAGTGGTGACGCGGCGCCGCCGAAGATGGACCCGGTGAAGATGCCTGAGCTCAAGTGCGAGAAGGTCAACGACACCTACATCCTGCGTGACGGTGCCTCCGGCCTGTTCCTGGCGGCCAGCCAGTTCCCGAAAAACCGCGAGACCCGTGCACCGTTGGTGATAGAAATCGTGCCGCACAAGGACGAGATCGATCCGAAGTACCATTTCCTCTGCGAAGCGCCGCAGAAGGATCCGGAAGGGCGCCCGGCGGTCATTCGCTACAGTCGCAAGACCAAGGAGCAGTACGTACAGACCGAAGTCGACGGCAAGCCGACCGGCTGGAAGGCCTACTACGACGGCGGTAAGTGGACGGTTGAAGACAAGCGCTGATCGCCAGGGCTTGTCTGGAGGGCGGGGTTGAGGCTCTTGTGGCGAGTGAGCTTGCTCCCGCTGGCGGCGCAGCCGCCCTCTGCAATCGCTAAATTCGCAGACCTGACAAAAAGGCCGCATGACAACCCGTAGGTTTTCATGCGGCCTTTTTGTTTTTGGCTTGCAGTGGCCTCGGTTGATCCATGACACTGTCGCACTTGCGTGAAGCTTTCATTTCGTTGGGGAGATGCCGCCATGGCCCACGAACTCTATACCCGCACCAATCAGAAAATCTATTTCGCCGGTCTGTCGCTCGAAGCGCTCACCAGGGCCGAAGACGGACGTGCGATGAATTCCCCGGCGTTGCTCCAGGCAGGACGCGAATCCGCGCTGTTTCACCTGTACGGTGCGTTGTTGGGGTTGTGCCATGAAATCGCCGGTTTCTATCGCCTGCCACACGCGAACGCACCTCGGGCTGAGCTGTTGTTGACCCGCGAAGCGTTGGAAACCATTGCAATCCCGGAGTTGGCCGAGATGGTCGAGCTGGCGCATAACCCGGAAACCTGGCTGGCGAAGCTATTGGCGGCCCATGCGGCGCTGTTCGAGCCGCCGCGGGCCCCACGCAAGCCCAAGGGGGACGTGACCCAGCCGTTGATCGTGGCGGTTAATCTGGATGAACAAGAACCCGAGCCGGAGTTGAGCCGGGAGGAGCTGGAGAGCTGGCGTCAGAACCTCAAGAGCCTGGCGATACGCTTTCGCGAAGGTTTGAACGAGTGCTGAGTTTCCCCAAGGCCCGTTACGTTCGTTGATAACGCTTGGTCAAGATCCCGAGCGGAGCCTGGCCGATGACTATATAATCCTCGCCTTTCGTGGAGAACAGACTTTTATGCCTACGTCCTTTCTAGAAATTGTCGAACTTCCTGATGGCCGCATCGAGCTGCGCAGGGCTGAGGACGAGGGTTCTCTGGTTACCCTGAACTTCTCCGAAGATGCCAAGGTATTCCTCCAGGGCCAACACGTCGAAGTCGCCAAGGCGATGCTGAGCGTGGGCGTTCAGATGGCAGGTCGCCTGGTTGAAGGCGAATTCAACAAGGAAGAGGGGCCGCGGGTTCTTCATTGATCCCGTCTGTCGGCTTTTTTGGAGAGTGTGGCTGGTCGGCTTCTCTGCCTTGGAGAAGCCCCGCGTTTGTCTTAGCCCAATCGAATATTCAGACTTTGTGCGTCCCCGGTGCGGGCGGCGCTGATCAACTGTTGCCGTGCGGCGGTGGTCAATGGGTTGAGCCAGCTGACCACAGTGTGGCTACGGCCCAGGCGCAAGGCCTCGCAAGTCAACTGTTGGGCGCTTTGGGTGCCCCGCGGCTGCAACAACAGGATACGCTCACGGTTCAGGCCGGCATCCCGCAACCAGGCCTGGGTGACGCTGGCCGGTGGTGCGATCAGCGTAAGCCAGCGAGCATCCTGGTCCTGGCTGAGTTCTCGCAGAATCGGCGCCAGCAGGTTCAGGCAGTTTCCGGCCGCACCACGTAACGACAGTTCACTGAAGGCCTCGGGTTCGACGCCCCAAGGCGACTCGATGACCTCTTTCAGGACTGGAACCAGCGGTTGGGCCATGAATGCCTCGAACAGCGGAAGTTGTGTGTGTTGTGGTGTGTGAGGGAACTGCATAAAGCCTCCTTTAGCGGCGAATGACGCCGACGCTCAAGCCTTCGATGACCAGGTCCTGATCTTTCAGGTTCACTTCGATGGGGGCGAACTCCGGGTTCTCGGCAATGAGCCAGACCTTGCTGCCGTCGCGCTTGAAGCGCTTGACGGTCACTTCGTCGCCGATTCGCGCCACCACGATCTGACCATTGCGGGCTTCACGGGTGGTGTGGACGGCCAGGAGGTCACCGTCGAAGATGCCGATGTCCTTCATGCTCATGCCGTGTACACGAAGCAGGTAGTCGGCACGAGGATGGAAGAACGAAGGATTGATGTTGCAGGACTCCTCGACATGCTGCTGGGCCAGGATCGGTGCGCCTGCCGCTACCCGGCCGATGATCGGCAGGGTGGTTTCGTCGGCCTTGGCTTCGAAGCCGGGGATGCGAATGCCACGGGATGCGCCCGGGGTCATTTCGATAGCACCCTTGCGCGCCAGCGCCTTGAGGTGTTCTTCAGCCGCGTTGGGCGACTTGAAACCCAGTTCCTGGGCAATTTCCGCGCGGGTTGGCGGGTAGCCGTTGTCTTCGAGGCAGCGTTTGATGAAGGCCAGAATCTCTGCTTGGCGTGGCGTCAGCTTTAGCATATTGATCGCTCTGTCTTTTTATACAGTGACTGGGATTATATACAGTGGACGGCGCTTGGCAATCCTCCTTTTTTCACGAGGCGCTGGACGGTCGGTCGGGCTGTTGAATGCGACATGACTACCACCCGTGAAAAGGTGTGGTTAAATACGTGACCGGGCGTTCGCAAAACGCCCCGGCAGGCTTGACAACCCCTGGGCTGAAACGTATGTTTCAAACAAGTGTTTGTCAGGCGGAGTAACCATGGCCCAGTCGGAAACCGTTGAACGCATTCTCGATGCTGCCGAGCAGTTGTTCGCGGAAAAAGGTTTCGCTGAAACCTCGTTGCGTCTGATCACCAGCAAGGCCGGGGTGAACCTGGCGGCGGTGAACTATCACTTCGGCTCGAAAAAGGCCCTGATCCAGGCCGTGTTCTCACGGTTCCTCGGGCCGTTCTGCCTGAGCCTCGATCGCGAGCTGGAGCGCCGCCAGGCCAAGCCCGACGTAAAGCCGACCCTGGAAGAGCTGTTGGAAATCCTGGTCGAGCAAGCCCTTGTCGTGCAGCCGCGCAGCGGTAACGACCTGTCCATTTTCATGCGCCTGCTGGGCCTTGCCTTCAGCCAGAGCCAGGGCCACCTGCGGCGTTACCTGGAAGACATGTACGGCAAGGTGTTCCGCCGCTACATGTTGCTGGTCAACGAGGCAGCGCCGCGTATCCCGCCGATCGAGCTGTTCTGGCGTGTGCACTTCATGCTCGGCGCCGCGGCGTTCAGCATGTCCGGTATCAAGGCATTGCGGGCTATCGCGGAAACCGATTTCGGCGTGAACACCTCCATCGAGCAGGTGATGCGGTTGATGGTGCCGTTCCTGGCTGCCGGCATGCGCGCCGAAACCGGTGTGACCGATGAAGCCATGGCGGCCGCGCAATTGCGCCCGCGCAGCAAATCCGCCCCGGCGCTCGCCAAGGCGTGAGGGCATGGGTGTGCGCAGCGGCCTACATCCGCTAAGCTAGCCGCCCATGCCGACTCTCGTTTCTAATCCGTCTTATCCTCCATTGCGTCACCGCGACCTGCCGGGCCTGGCTCCTGGCAACGCTGTCGTGGGTGTGTCGCCACGCGGGTTCATCTTTATCAAGGAAATTCTATGACTGCCGGCCTGCAAGGCTCGTTGATGGTGGACGTCGCCGGTACCTGGCTGACGGCCGAAGATCGCCACCTGTTGCGTCAGCCCGAAGTGGGCGGCCTGATCATTTTTGCCCGCAACATCGAACACCCACGTCAGGTGCGGGAATTGAGCGCGTCGATCCGTGCCATCCGCCCCGACCTCCTGTTGGCGGTGGATCAGGAAGGCGGCCGCGTCCAGCGCCTGCGCCAGGGGTTCGTGCGCTTGCCGGCGATGCGGGCGATAGCCGACAATCCGAACGCCGAATACCTGGCCGAACAGTGCGGCTGGATCATGGCCACTGAAGTGCTGGCGGTCGGTCTCGACTTGAGTTTTGCTCCGGTGCTTGACCTCGATTACCAGCGCAGCGCTGTCGTCGGCAGTCGTTCCTTCGAAGGCGACCCCGAGCGCGCGGCGTTGCTGGCCGGTGCCTTCATCCGGGGCATGAGCGCCGCCGGCATGGCCGCCACCGGCAAGCACTTCCCGGGGCATGGTTGGGCCGAGGCCGATTCCCATGTGGCGATTCCGACCGATGAGCGCAGCCTCGAGCAGATTCGCGCCAATGACCTGGTGCCGTTTGCCAAGCTGAGCAAGCAACTGGCCGCCGTGATGCCAGCCCATGTCATCTACCCACAGGTTGACGCCAATCCGGCTGGGTTCTCTCGCCGCTGGTTGCAGGACATCCTGCGTGGCGAGTTGCAATTCGAGGGCGTGATCTTCAGTGATGACCTGTCAATGGCCGGTGCTCATGTGGTCGGTGATGCCGCCAGTCGTATCGAGGCAGCCTTGACGGCCGGTTGTGACATGGGGCTGGTGTGCAACGATCGCGCGGCTGCCGAGCTCGCCTTGAGCGCCGCCCAGCGCCTGAAGGTCAAGCCTTCGGCACGGATCGCCCGCATGCGTGGCAAGGCCTACGCCTCCACTGAATACCGTCAGGACCCACGCTGGCTGGCGGCGCTTGGCGCGCTGAGGGCTGCCCAGCTGGTCGATTAAGGATTGTCCTGATATGCGTAATGATCGGCGGTACCCATGACCCAGCCAATTGAGGCGCTTCTTGAGAGTGATTGGGAAGAGTCCTTCCATCAACGTTACCTTGAGCGCGGGTTTGACTACGCCGAGAGAGCGCGAGTACGGATACTGCGGATAGATGAGCAATCGATTCACGCCGAATGCGAGGGTGGCGGCGATAATGTCTATCAGCAGGTGATCGCGCTCACTCGTTATCCGGGATACGACGGCGTTCGTTACGAATGCTCGTGTCCGGTCGGTGACAGCTGCAAGCACTGCGCTGCTGTCATGTTCCATTTGATATCGGATCCGCAAGCACTGGAGGCTGGCTCCGCCAGCGAGCGCCTGAATTCTGAACTTGAAACCTGGATCAAGTGTATTCCCGAGTGGGACGCCGATTCGCTACCGAGCAAAAAAGACGCCGATGTCCGGATCTTCTACAAACTCAAGAAGTCGCACATAGGGCATTGGATTTTGGAGCTCTTCAAGGGGCGCCAGCTTGATGATGGTTCCCTGAAGGATCTGAAAGCGTTTGGCCAACTGACGGACATGCTGAATCGTTTTCCGAATTATATGTTCGACGTCGACAAGCAGATTGGCCAGTCGCTTATCAGCAGTCAGCATTATCACAGCCAGAACAGCTTTCCGTTGCAAGGTCGCCACGGCGCCGAAGTGCTGGCGCTGGCATTACAGTCCTCACGCTTGTTCCTGGATTTCGACCCGCCGCAGCCATTGGGCGCAGGTCCGCTAAAAAATGCGCAGTTTTTCTGGGCTGAGCAGGCCAATGGCAACTATCGGTCTCGGTGGCGCAGTGGCGATCAGGTACTGGATAACCTCCTGGTGCTTGAGCCGCTTCATTATCTGGATTTATCGCGCAGGGAACTTGGCCGGTTGTCCTATGAAATGGACGACAAATTGGCCTGCCATTTATGCCGTGCGCCGGAGGTACCCGCTCGGGATGTGGTGCTTTTCAGCCATAGAATCAATGCTGTCGACCGCCCTATCCCGCCGCCGAAAGAACTGACTGAGCGCATCATCGACGGTGTTGAACCGCGAGCAGTGTTGACGTTGGGAAGTGCAATCAACTTCCGGCACTGGAAATCTGTTCCAGAACATCGCGCGGCACTGACCTTTATTTATGATGGTCATATGGCGGGCGACAAAGCATCCACCGAACTATCGATTCTGTCCGGAACCGAAATTTTGCGCATTCAGCGTAAACCGGATGTCGAGCAAGTCTTTCGCACCGTTCTGCGTAAGGTTGGTTTCAAGAAAACCAGTCGCAAGAGCCTTGCGCTGGCGGACATCGGGGGCGAGCTATTTCAAATGGCGGATGACGACGCCTGGTTGGCCTTCATGGACAAAGGCCTGCCGCGATTGCGTGCCGCCAATTGGCAGATCGATGTCGAAGCGGGTTTTCATTTCGATCTGCAACCGGTGGAGCAGTTGTACGCCGACATCGAGGAGTCTCCCGGTCGAGAGTGGTTCGATTTACAACTGGGCATTGTCGTTGATGGAAAACGGCACAGTCTGCTGCCGATCTTGCTTCATCTGCTTCGCTCAAGCCCGGAGATGATGGATCCGGACAACCTTGATCGGCGCGATGATGAAGAGTTGATGTTGCTCGATCTCAACGGCGGAAAGTTCGGGGCGGGTCCTGGCGTGAAGGTCGCGTTGCCATATGGGCGGGTCAAGCCGCTGATGGCAACGCTTGGTGAGTT
This sequence comes from Pseudomonas sp. NFACC46-3, assembly GCF_900114515.1. NCBI lineage: Bacteria > Pseudomonadati > Pseudomonadota > Gammaproteobacteria > Pseudomonadales > Pseudomonadaceae > Pseudomonas > Pseudomonas sp. NFACC46-3. Next base: position 19,129 of record NZ_FOTH01000045.1, on the reverse strand, counting down.
GTACATGAAGGAGCACCGGGGCGACTCGATACGGTTGAATGCCTTTGATGCGGCCAGGTTGAATGTGCTTGAAAGCGTGCCATTGACCTGGCAAGGCGGGGAGCGGTTGCGCACGTTCGCCAAGCGATTACACGAGTCGACCCATGCTCATGTCCCGGTGCCGGCGGGGCTCAAAGCCACCCTGCGACCTTATCAGCTGGAAGGGCTCAATTGGATGCAGACTCTGCGCGAGCTGGAAGTCGGCGGCATCCTGGGCGATGACATGGGCTTGGGTAAAACCTTGCAGACCCTGGCTCACCTGCTTTGTGAGAAGCAGGCCGGGCGCCTGGATGTCCCGGCGCTTGCAGTCATGCCCACCAGTCTGATTCCCAACTGGCTCGACGAAGCGGCACGCTTCACGCCGCAGCTCAACGTCGTGGCGCTTCATGGTGCAGCCCGGCAAAAAGATTTCGCCAGCCTTGCACAGTACGACCTGGTTCTGACGACTTATGCCTTGTTGCCGCGGGATTTGGAGGTGCTGAAATCCCAGGCCTGGAGTGTGCTGATTCTCGATGAAGCGCAGAACATCAAGAATCCCACCAGCAAGGCCGCCCAGGCTGCTCGCGAACTCAATGCCCGGCAGCGCTTGTGCCTGTCCGGTACGCCCCTGGAAAATCACTTGGGCGAACTCTGGTCGCTGTTTCATTTCCTCCTGCCCGGCTGGTTGGGGGATAACAAAAGTTTCAACCGAGACTACCGGACGCCGATCGAAAAACATGGCAACAGCGAGCGAATGCACCATCTGACGGCGCGAATAAAACCGTTTCTACTGCGGCGCAAAAAGGAACAAGTCGCCACTGAACTGCCACCCAAGACTGAAATCATCCATTGGGTCGACCTCAGTGACGGGCAGCGGGATGTCTATGAAACCGTGCGAGTGGCCATGGACAAGAAAGTGCGCGACGAAATTGCTCGCAGCGGCGTGGGCCGTAGCCAGATCATCATTCTCGATGCATTGCTTAAGTTGCGCCAGGTCTGCTGTGACTTGCGGTTGCTCAATACGGTGCAGACGGCCAAGGCGCTGCGTTCCGGTAGCAGCAAGTTAATCAGTCTGATGGAGATGCTCGAAGAGTTGCTCAGCGAAGGGCGCAAGATTCTGCTGTTTTCCCAATTCACCTCGATGCTGGTCCTGATTGAAGCGGAACTGCAAAAGCGCAGCCTGACCTATTCCTTGCTGACCGGATCCACCACGGATCGCCGCACCCCGGTGAGGGATTTTCAGAGTGGCAAGGTGTCGCTGTTTCTGATTAGCCTCAAGGCCGGCGGTACGGGGCTCAATCTGACGGCTGCCGACACGGTGATTCATTTTGATCCGTGGTGGAACCCGGCGGTGGAAAACCAGGCGACCGACCGGGCTTATCGGATCGGTCAAAACAAGCCAGTGTTCGTCTACAAGCTGATTGCCCGAGGCACGGTGGAAGAGAAGATACAGGCGCTTCAGGAGGATAAGGCCGCGTTGGCGGGCAGTCTGCTGGATGGCGGCGCAACGGGTGGGTGGACGCTTGAGCAGAGCGATATCGAAGCGTTGTTTGCACCGTTGCCCAAGACCTGATTCGCTGGCACATCCACTGGCCATGTCGCCTGATAGTCAGCTATCGCGAGCAGGCTCGCTCCCACAGGAAACGGTGTGAATCAGCGCTTTTCCAGTTTGTCCGGCAGCGGCGCGAACAACGCTTCGATATCGTCGCTCTGCAGTTTCCAGTCTCCGGCCACGCGTCCGTCCAGCACGCCGGCCGCGAGGTCGGACTTTTCCTTTTGCAGCAGCTGGATCTTTTCTTCCACCGTGCCTCGGGCAATCAGCTTGTAGACGAATACCGGTTTTTCCTGGCCGATGCGGTAGGCGCGGTCGGTCGCCTGGTTTTCGGTGGCCGGGTTCCACCATGGATCGTAGTGAATCACCGTGTCGGCCTCGGTCAGGTTCAGGCCTACACCACCAGCCTTCAGGCTGATCAGGAAGATCTGACGCTTGCCGCTCTGGAATTCCTTGACGGGCGTGCGCCGGTCGCGGGTCTGGCCGGTCAGGAGGGCGTAATCGACGCCGCGTTTCTTCAGCTCATCTTCAATCAGCGCCAGCATGGACGTGAATTGGGAAAACAACAGCACCCGGCGACCTTCTTCGAACAGTTCTTCGAGCATTTCCATCAGGCTGTCGAGCTTGCCCGAGGTGCTGCCTCGGGCGGGCAGGGTGGCGTCGTTGAGCAGGCGCAGGTCGCAACACACCTGGCGCAGCTTGAGCAGCGCCTCGAGAATGATGATCTGGCTGCGGGCCACGCCTTTGCGCGTGATCTCGTCGCGGACCTTCTTGTCCATCGCCAGGCGCATGGTCTCGTAGACGTCGCGCTGGGCGTCGCTGAGTTCGACCCAATGGATGATCTCGGTCTTGGGCGGCAACTCCGTCGCCACTTGCTCCTTGGTCCTGCGCAGCAGGAAAGGTTTTATCCGACCGTTGAGGTGCTGCAGTCGTACATCGCTGCCGCGCTTTTCGATCGGTACACGGTAATCGCGGTTGAAACTCTTGACGTCCCCAAGCCACCCCGGCAGCAGGAAGTGAAACAGCGACCACAATTCGCCCAGGTGATTTTCCAACGGCGTGCCGGACAGGCACAGCCGCTGGCGGGCGTTGAGCTCGCGGGCGGCCTGGGCAGCTTTGCTGGTGGGGTTCTTGATGTACTGGGCTTCATCGAGGATCAGCACGTGCAACGGCTGCGCGGCCAGGCGCTCGACATCCTTGGGCAGCAGGGCATAGGTGGTGAGGACCAGGTCGTAATCGCCCAGTCGGTCGAAATGTTTCTTGCGCCCGGCGCCGTAAAGCGCCAATACCTTGAGCTGCGGCGTGAAGTGAGCCGCCTCGTCGAGCCAGTTGGGGATCAGGCTGGTCGGCATGACGACCATGCACGGCCGGTCCAGGCGCCCGGCGTTTTTTTCGCTGAGAATGTGCGCCAGGGTCTGTAGGGTTTTGCCCAGGCCCATGTCGTCCGCGAGAATGCCGCCGACTTCCAGTTGCCTGAGCGATTGCATCCAGCTCAAGCCTTCGAGTTGATAAGGTCGCAGCGTCGCGTTCAGGCCCTCGGGCGCGATGGCGGTGTAATCCTTGATGTCCCGCAGGCGTTGCGCCAGGCCGCGAATGTGTTCGCCACCTTCCCAGGTCAAGGGCATGTCTTGCAGCGGGTTCAGGCGCAGGGCATCCGCGCTGTTGAGGCGCAGTTTGGTGGTGCCGGGCTCTTGCAGGTAAAACTCGCCCAGGGTCGCCAGCACTGGCTTCAGCCGGCCATAAGGCAGGGCCACCTGCTGCGGGCCGAACTCCGAGTTCGGGCGGTTGGGCAGGTTGACCAGGATGAGTTCGTCGTCCCGACGCCGGGCCAGGCGTTCCGGGTTGAACAATTCGATGTGTGAACGCATCAGGTTCAGCAGGATCGGCAGCAGGCTCAGGCGCTCGCCATTGACGATGATCCCCAGTTCCAGGTCGAACCAGTCCCGCTCCGGCGTTTCCTCGACGGTGGCGTACCACTCGTCCACTGCCGTCAGGTCGAAGCCGAAGTCCTCGTCGATCTGCAATTCCCAGCCTTGGCTGCGCAGTTTCGGCAGGTCATTGAGGGTGAAGGTCAGCCAGGCACTGTCGTTGACCATTTCGTACAGTTCGCCGGCGCTTTCCGGCAGGGCCTTGCTTTGTCGGGTCGCGACCTTGAAGCCGAGGATTCGCAGCTGTTCGCGGTAGGACTGTTCCACATCGGTGTGGCGTTTTATCCGCAGTGTCTGGGTTTCCTGGCGAATCAGCACGTCGGTGTTGCGCTGGCCACTGACGTATTCGTCCAGGTAACTGAACGACAGTGCGGCGCGGTGTTGAATGTAGCGCTGCATCTTGCCGTTGCGCGGCTCGAAGGCGCTGAACTCGATACTGGCCAGCCACAGGCGCGGCACTGGTTGCACGTTGTCCACCAGTACTTGTGGCGGGGCCTTGGGGCTGCGGTTGTCCAGCACGGCCTGGAGTTTCTCCAGCAATTGCGCGTCTTTTTCGGCGGCCGGGTAGGCCAGGGTTTCCTGGACTAGCAGCAGCACGGCCGCGCAGTGCTTGCAGTTGATACGCACCGGGCAGGAGCACGCGGCTTCGAGCAGAATCAGCGCGCCCTTGGCTGACTCTTTAAGGCGAATGGTCTGACGGTAGACGTTACCGCCAGAGCCTTCGCAACTGGCGGTGATGGTGCTGTCGCCGGCTTCGACAATCCTGACGCGGTTTTCCAGCGCATAACGGCGCCCGCGCTCCAGGCTCTGTTCCTTGAATCGATTGACCCAGGAAGGTGCCAGGGGTTTGCTCAGGGGCGAGGGCATAGGCGCGCCACTCAGTCCGGAATGACTTCAGGTGCCTGCCGTGGCGCGGGCGCGGTCAACGAGGTGATCTTGATCAGCAGGCCAAGATGCCCGTTGTCGAGGAAGTTCAGTTGGCCATTCTTGGTATGGCTCTGCTGCTTGAGGCGCTCGCTGGAGGTGACCAGGCCATTGGCGTTGATCTGGTTGATCCAGAAATCGGCATCCACGTCGGTGAAGCGGCCCAGCTTCAGTTCCAGGGTGCCCTCGATGGGGAATTGCCCGAACTGTTCGGCGCCGTCGCTGATGGCAACTTTGCGCCCCTGTTCACCGAGCGTCTGCTGCCAGGCCTTGTGCATCAATACTGTGTATTGGCCGCTGGCGGTGAGTTTCTCGACGATGTTGCCCAGGGCCGGCGTGCGCTGGCTGTCCGCGCCCAGGCGTTGCGCGCCGGCGTCCCAGTCTTCCGGTGCGGCGCGGCTGACAATCGCCGGCTCGGCATTCTGGCGCACCAGGATCATTTCAACCTGATACAGGTCGTCGGCAAACGCCAGGGGGGCGACCAGGGTCATCAACAAGGTCAGTGAGCGGAACAGGCGCATGTGGCGTCCTTCAAGCAGTGGTCGGAGTGAGGCGCTCGAACAGCGCCTCTACGGTATTGAAACGCTCTTCCGCGCGTTCCATGGGTACCATGAATTTGAACATCGTGGCACCTTCGAACTTGTAGCGTTTGGGCTGGCCTTGGATCAACTTGATCAGCACCAGCGGGTCGACCGGGGTCTGGGCTTCGAACTCGATCCGGCCGCCATTGGGGCCGCCATCGACTTTCTTGATGCCCAGTTGCTCGGCCTTGAGCTTGAGCTGTGTGGTGCGCACCAGGTTCTTGGTCGGTTCCGGCAGCAGGCCGAAGCGGTCGATCATCTCCACCTGCAGGTCCTTGAGACCTTCCTCGTCACTGGCCGAGGCGATGCGTTTGTAGAGGATCAGCCGCGCGTGGACGTCCGGCAGGTAGTCTTCCGGGATCAGCGCCGGCACCCGCAGGTTGATTTCCGGCCCGCCGCCCAGGGGCTGGTCGAGGTTCGGCTGCTCGCCCTTGCGGATCGACTTGACCGCGCGTTCGAGCATTTCCATGTACAGGGTGAAGCCGACGGCCTGGATCTGGCCGCTCTGGCCGTCGCCCAGCAATTCGCCGGCGCCACGGATTTCCAGGTCATTGGTGGCCAGCACGAAGCCGGCGCCCAGGTCCTGGGTATTGGCGATGGCCTCCAGGCGCTTTTCCGCATCCGGAGTGATCTGCTGGCGCGGTGGCGTCAATAGGTAGGCATAGGCCTGGTGGTGGCTACGACCGACCCGGCCGCGCAACTGATGCAACTGGGCCAGGCCGAATTTGTCGGCGCGCTCGATGATGATGGTGTTGGCGCTCGGCACGTCGATGCCGGTCTCGATGATGGTCGAGGCGATCAGCACGTTGAAGCGCTTGTGGTAGAAGTCGCTCATCACCTGTTCGAGTTCACGCTCGCGCATTTGCCCGTGGCCGATGCCGATCCGCGCTTCCGGCACCAGTTCGGCCAGGTCGGCGGCGCACTTCTCAATGGTCTTCACGTCGTTGTGCAGGTAATAGACCTGGCCGCCACGCAGCAACTCACGCAGCAGGGCTTCCTTGACCGTGCTTTTGTTCTGCTCCATGACAAAGGTGCGCACCGACAGGCGCCGGGCCGGTGGCGTGGCGATGATCGACAGGTCGCGCATGCCCGATACCGCCATGTTCAGCGTGCGCGGGATCGGCGTGGCGGTCAGGGTCAGGATGTCGACTTCGCTGCGCAGGGCCTTGAGCTGTTCTTTCTGGCGCACGCCAAAGCGGTGCTCTTCGTCGATGATCACCAGCCCCAGGCTCTTGAACTTCACGTCGTCCTGCAGCAGCTTGTGCGTACCGATGACGATGTCGATCTTGCCCTCGGCCAGATCGGCCACGGCGGCGTTCACTTCCTTGGTGGATTTGAAACGGCTCATCACTTCCACGGTCACCGGCCAGTCGGCAAAGCGGTCGCGGAAACTGTTGTAGTGCTGCTGGGCGAGCAGGGTGGTCGGCACCAGGATCGCCACCTGCTTGCCACCGTGCACGGCAATGAACGCGGCGCGCATCGCCACTTCGGTCTTGCCGAAGCCCACGTCGCCGCACACCAGCCGGTCCATCGGTTTGGGCGCGAGCATGTCGGCACGCACGGCTTCGATGGTGGTCTGCTGGTCGACGGTTTCTTCGAACGGGAAACCGGCGCTGAAGGTTTCGTAATCGGCCTTCGGGTCGGCGAAGGCGTAACCCTCGCGTGCGGCGCGACGGGCATAGATGTCCAGCAGTTCGGCGGCCACGTCGCGCACTTGTTCGGCGGCCTTGCGCTTGGCTTTCTGCCAGGTTTCCGAGCCCAGGCGATGCAGCGGGGCCAGCGCGTCGTCGCTGCCGGTGTAGCGGGCGATCAGGTGCAGGTTCGCCACCGGCACATAGAGTTTGGCGCCCTCGGCGTATTCCAGGGTCAGGAATTCGGCGGCCTGATTGTCGATTTCCAGGGTCGCCAGGCCCAGGTAGCGACCTACGCCGTGGTCGATGTGCACCACGGGCGCGCCTTCGCGCAGCTCGGTGAGGTTCTTGATGACCGCGTCGTTGGCGGCGTCGGCACGTTTCTCGCGCCGACGGCGCTGCATGACGCGCTGCCCGAACAGCGGGCTTTCCGCCACCAGGGCAAGGGCCGGGTCATCCAGGACCAGGCCATCGTTAAGCGGTGCGATGGTGATCGCCAGGCGATCCTTGCCTGCGACGAAGTCCGGCCAGCTGTCGACGGTCTTTGGTCGCAGCTTCAGGCGTTCGAGCAGCTCCAACAACACTTCACGGCGGCCGGCGGACTCGGCGGTGAACAGCACGCGACCGGGGAACGCATCGAGAAAGCCAGCCAGTGCCGCCAAGGGCTGCGTGGCCTTCGCTTCGATCGCCAGGTCCGGCAATGCCCTGGCCGGGAAGCGCTCACGGCCGACGCCGGTTTCCACGTCCTGCTGGCTCGCCACTACCCGCGGCCAACTCTTGAGGCGGGCAAAGCAGTCTTCCACCGGCAGGAACAGCTCGGCGGGTGGTAATAAAGGACGGGAAGGATCGACGCGACGCTCTTCGTAGCGATTGCGCACATCGTTCCAGAAATTTTCCGCCGCCTGTTCGATGCCGGGCAGGGAAAACACCTGGGTGTCCTGGGGCAGGTAATCGAATAGGGTGGAGGTTTCTTCGAAAAACAGTGGCAGGTAATACTCGATGCCGGCGGGGGTGATCCCGCTGCTCAGGTCCTGGAAGATCGGGCAGCGGCGGAAATCCACGTCGAAACGTTCGCGAAAGCGTGCCTTGAAGCGGGTCACGGCGTCTTTTTGCAGCGGGAACTCCTTGGCCGGCAACAGGCGGATCGACTGCACTTTATCGATGGACCGCTGGTTTTCCGGGTCGAAGGTGCGCAGGGTCTCGATTTCGTCGTCGAACAGGTCGATTCGATAAGGCAGTTTGCTGCCCATCGGGAACAGGTCGATCAAGGCGCCGCGTACCGCGAACTCGCCGTGCTCGTACACCGTGTCGACGCAGCGATAGCCACTGGCCTCAAGGCGGGTGCGCATTTGCTCGACATCGAGCTTCTGGCCGATGTCCAGCACCAGGCTGCTGCCAAGCAGGAATTGGGTCGGTGCCAGGCGATGTAGGGCCGTAGTGATCGGCACTACCAAAACGCCATGACTGAGTTCCGGCAGCCGATAAAGGCTGGCGATTCGCTGGGAAATGATGTCCTGGTGCGGTGAAAACAGATCGTAGGGCAGGGTTTCCCAGTCCGGGAAATGCAAGACCGGCAAATCCGGAGCGAAGAAACTCAGCTCCTGTTCCAGCCGCTCGGCGCTTTGGCTGTCGGCGGTCAGCAGCAGGGTGAAGCGCTTTGCAGCGCTGGCAGCCTCGGCGATGGCCAGGCTCAGGGCGGCACCGGGCAGGTTGCCCCAGTGCTGTTTACCTGCCGCGGCAGGGAGAAGCGGAAGACGCAGAACGGGCACGGAAGGTTGAGCTCCAGCGTTGCGACAAAGTCGACAATTGTAGCGGGGGAAGGGGGCTGCTGTCAGTCGCAGACTACCCAGGCAGACAGGAAAACCACGGTGCGACAGGCGCGCATTGCTCCGCCGAGGACTCGGCGGCATAATGTAGCCCCTTTTTTCAGCCCCTACATGTGGAAGGTTACCGTGACTCAGAAGCCCGACCAGTGTCTTGGTGAATGGATTGATCGTGAAGCTCTCGCAGAAGCGATGATCCCTCTCATCGGTCAGCTCTACCGCAATAACAACGTGGTGAGCTCGATCTATGGCCGCAGCCTGATCAACCAGTCTGTCATCGCGATCCTCAAAGCCCATCGCTTTGCTCGCCACCGTTCTTCCGACGACAGCGAACTCTCCGTCCACGAAACATTCCCCCTGCTCAAAGCCATGAGCGAGCTCAAGCTCGGCGCGGCTTCGGTGGACCTGGGCAAGTTGGCGTTCAAATTCCGCAGTGAAGGCAATGGCCGTAGCGCCGAGCAGTTCGTTCGTGAAGAGATGGCCGATGTGGTTGGCCAGCAGAACGCTTCGCCTCGCAAAGGCACTGACGTGGTCCTGTACGGCTTCGGTCGTATCGGCCGTCTGCTGGCGCGCATCCTGATCGAAAAAACCGGTGGCGGCGACGGCCTGCGCCTGCGGGCCATCGTGGTGCGCAAAGGCGCCGAGAACGACCTGACCAAGCGCGCCAGCCTGCTGCGTCGTGATTCGGTCCATGGTTCGTTCAACGGCACCATCATCATCGATGAAGAAAACAACACCATTCTCGCCAACGGCAACCTGATCCAGGTGATCTACGCGAAGAACCCGACCGAGGTCGACTACACCCAGTACGGCATCAAGGACGCACTGCTGGTGGACAACACCGGCGTATGGCGTGATGCCGAGGGCCTGGGCCAGCACCTGGCCTGTCCGGGCATCGACCGCGTCGTGCTGACCGCGCCTGGCAAGGGCAAGCTGAAGAACATCGTTCACGGCATCAACCACGGCGACATCACCGCTGACGACAAGATCGTTTCCGCGGCTTCCTGCACCACCAACGCCATCGTGCCGGTGCTCAAGGCGGTGAACGACAAGTTCGGCATCGTCAACGGTCACGTTGAAACGGTTCACTCGTACACCAACGACCAGAACCTGATCGACAACTTCCACAAGGGCGACCGCCGTGGCCGCAGCGCCGCGCTGAACATGGTCCTCACCGAGACCGGTGCCGCCACCGCCGCTGCCAAGGCCCTGCCTGAGCTGGCTGGCAAGCTGACCGGCAACGCGATCCGTGTGCCGACGCCGAACGTGTCGATGGCCATCCTCAACCTGAACCTTGAGAAAGCCGCCACCCGTGAAGAGATGAACGAGTACCTGCGCTACATGGCGCTGCACTCCGACCTGCACAAGCAGATCGACTTCGTCAATTCCCAGGAAGTGGTGTCCACCGACTTCGTTGGTTCGCGCCATGCCGGCGTGGTCGACGCTGAAGCGACCATCGTTCAGGACAACCGCGTTGTGTTGTACGTTTGGTACGACAACGAGTTCGGTTACAGCTGCCAGGTGGTTCGCGTGATGGAAGACATGGCTGGTGTAAACCCGCCAGCGTTCCCGCGCTAAGCCTTAGCCGCACATGAAAACGCCCCGACTTGTCGGGGCGTTTTTGTATCTGGAGGTTTTGTGTTGAGTGGCTCGGCCTCTTCGCGAGCAGGCAATCTATCAGGCGCCGCCCACCACCGAAGCTTGCGCGGTCCGCAACTCATGACGGTTGCCCTTGAACAACACCAGGGTGGCAATCAACCCCAGCACCGCCGCCCCACTGAGCCATATCCCCGGTGCGGCCTTGTTGTCCAGTACGTGAATCAGATAAGTACAGGCCGCTGGCGTAAACCCACCGAAGGTCGCGGTTGCCAGACTGTAGGCCAGGGAGAAGCCGGTGGTACGCACTTCGAGCGGCATGATTTCCGTCAAGGCGACGACCATGGCGCCGTTGTACGATCCATACAGGAACGACAACCACAGCTCGACGATCAGCAAATGGCTGAAGCTGGGGTTCGCCACCAACCAGGACAGCGCGGGATAGGCGGTGAGGATCGCCAGGATAGTCGCGCCGAGCAGCAGGGGTTTACGTCCGACCTTGTCGGAAAGCGCCCCCATCACGGGCAGCCAGAAGAAATTCGACAAGCCGATGCAGACCGTGACCAGTAGCGCATCCAGGTCCGACAGGTTCAACTCGGCCTTGCCGAAGGTCGGTGTGTAGGCGGTGATCAGGTAGAACGATACGGTGGTCATTACCACCAGCGCCATGCCGGCCAAGACAATGCCGAAGTTCTGACCGATGGAGCGGACAATTTCCGACAGGCAGGGGCGATGTTTTCTCGCTTGGAACTCAGGTGTTTCTTCCAATGAGCGACGGATCACGAATATCGCCGGCACGATCATGCAGCCCACCAGGAACGGCACGCGCCATCCCCATTCGCCCATCTCCTGGGGACTCAGCCAGTGATTGAGGCCGACCCCCAGCAGGCCGGCAAACACCACGGCAGCCTGTTGGCTGGCGGACTGCCAACTGACAAAGAACCCTTTGCGCCCCGGCGTGGAAATTTCTGCCAGGTACACCGATACACCGCCCAGCTCAACACCGGCGGAAAAGCCCTGCAGCAATCGCCCCAGCAGCACCAGCAGCGGTGCCGCCACGCCGAGGGTGGCGTAACCCGGCACACAGGCGATAAGCACCGTGCCGGCGGCCATCATCGCCAGGGTGATGATCAAGCCTTTGCGACGGCCGTGGCGGTCGATGTAGGCGCCGAGAAAAATCGCTCCGAGGGGGCGCATCAGGAACCCGGCACCAAACGTGGCCAGGGACAGCATCAGCGAGGCGAATGCACTGTCGGCGGGGAAGAACGTCTTGGCGATGGCCGTGGCGTAGAAGCCATAGACCATGAAGTCGAACATCTCCAGGAAGTTGCCGCTGACAACGCGAAAAATCGCCTTGCCGTTGCTCGTTTGGGAAGACATGTGTAGGTACTCACTCTGGCAAATCTTGTATGGAGGCACTGCGTCCCCTGTGGGAGCGCTGGAGTTCATAATGGCGGTCGCGGTTTTGAGGGGAGATGAAGATTTGTTAACTGGACGATGGATTGGCCTTGTGGTGCTGGCCGGCGTGTTGTCGGGTTGCGGCAACGGCGACACCCTGGAGCGCTTCGATGGCCCGACCATGGGCAGTCATTATTCGATTCAGTACGTCAGACATTCTGCCGGGCCCACTGCGAAAACGGTGCAGGCCGAGGTGGAAAACATCCTTGCCGAAGTGGATCGGCAACTCTCAACCTATCGCAGCGACTCGGACATCGAGCGTTTCAACGCGCTGCCGGCCAATAGCTGTCAGGTCATGCCTGGCCCGCTCCTGGAGTTGGTCGGCGTAGGTGAGCAGTTGTCGGTTCAAAGCGACGGCTCCTTCGACCTGACTGTGGAACCGCTGCTGAACCTGTGGGGCTTCGGTCCTCAGTCTCGCGAAGAAAAAGTACCGACCGCCGAAGCCTTGGCCTTGGTGCGCCAGCGCGTCGGTCATGGTCATTTGCGCATCGAGGGCGACCGGTTGTGCAAAGACGCGGCAGCGGAAGTCGACTTCAACAGTATCGCCGCGGGTTATGCCGTCGACCGCATCGCCGCCAGGCTCCAGGCCCTGGGCATCGACAGTTACCTGGCCGAAGCCACCGGCGAACTCAAGGCCGTCGGGCGCAAACCCGATGGTTCGGCCTGGCGTATCGCCCTGGAAGAGCCCCGGGACGACCGGCAAGTAGCGGAGCGTGTCATCGAGGTCAACGGCTACGGGGTTTCCACCTCGGGCGACTACCGTAAGTATTTCGAGCAGGGCGGCAGGCGTTATTCCCACACTTTTGATGCCCGCACCGGTGCGCCGGTCCTACATGACCTGGCGTCCGTCACGGTGATTCATCCTTCAGCGTTGATGGCCGATGGACTATCGACGCTGTTGCTGATTCTCGGTCCTGAACGGGGTTGGGACTATGCCGAAAAGCACGGCATCGGGGTATTTTTTGTACTGCGCGATGGCAATCGTTTTGTCTCCCGTACCAACGATGTGTTTGAACGGATCAGTGGTGGAAAAACCCAATGATGACAGCCTTCAGGATGCAGGCGACCTGTGGCGAGGGAGCTTGCTCCCGCTTGAGTGCGAAGCGCTCACAAAAATGGGTCTGCTGCGCAGCCCAGCGGGAGCAAGCTCCCTCGCCACATTGATTAAGGCAAATCTGAAATAGTAGCGATGACAGGCTGGTGAAAGTGTAGGTGTGGCGAAATAGCGCAGGCAAAACTAGCCTACGACGCGACCAAGGGGTAATGTGCGCGGCGTTGACGCTTCTATAGACTGTGGCCGGGCTCGTGAACCGGCCCCAAATTGTTCCTTCATGCCGCGGGCCGGCATGATTTAGCCGTCGGCGCCAAGTGTGGTGCCGCGGCCTGTTCTGAGGAGTACGCATGGCTGTCTACAACTACGACGTGGTGGTACTGGGTTCCGGCCCGGCGGGGGAAGGCGCGGCAATGAACGCGGCCAAGGCAGGGCGCAAGGTGGCGATGGTCGACAGTCGTCGGCAGGTCGGCGGCAACTGCACCCACTTGGGTACCATCCCGTCCAAGGCCTTGCGTCACTCGGTCCGGCAGATCATGCAGTTCAACACCAACCCGATGTTCCGTGCCATCGGCGAACCGCGTTGGTTCTCCTTCCCGGACGTGCTCAAGAGCGCCGAGAAGGTGATCTCCAAGCAGGTGGCCTCGCGCACTGGCTACTACGCCCGCAATCGCGTTGACGTGTTCTTTGGCACCGGCAGCTTTGCTGATGAGCAGACCGTCGAAGTGGTCTGCGGCAACGGCGTGGTCGAGAAACTGGTGGCCAAGCACATCATCATCGCCACCGGCTCGCGCCCGTATCGCCCGGCCGACATCGATTTCAACCACGCGCGTATCTACGATAGTGACACCATCCTGAGCCTGGGTCACACCCCGCGTAAGCTCATCGTCTACGGCGCTGGCGTGATCGGTTGCGAATACGCCTCGATCTTCAGCGGCCTGGGTGTGCTGGTGGAACTGGTGGATAACCGCGGCCAGTTGCTGAGCTTCCTGGACTCGGAAATCTCCCAGGCCCTGAGCTATCACTTCAGCAACAACAACATCACCGTGCGCCACAACGAAGACTACGACCGCGTGGAAGGCGTCGACAATGGCGTGATCCTGCACCTCAAGTCCGGCAAGAAGATCAAGGCCGACGCCTTGCTCTGGTGTAACGGTCGTACCGGTAACACCGACACCCTGGGCCTGGAAAACATTGGTGTGAAGGTCAACAGCCGCGGCCAGATCGAAGTCGACGAAAACTACCGTACCTGTGTACCGAACATCTACGGTGCCGGTGACGTGATTGGCTGGCCGAGCCTGGCCAGTGCCGCCCACGACCAGGGCCGTTCGGCCGCCGGCAGTATTGTCGACAACGGCAGCTGGCGCTTCGTCAACGACGTACCGACCGGGATCTACACCATTCCGGAAATCAGCTCGATCGGCAAGAACGAGCAGGAGCTGACCCAGGCCAAGGTGCCGTATGAAGTGGGCAAGGCCTTCTTCAAGAGCATGGCGCGGGCGCAGATCGCCGGCGAGCCGCAAGGCATGCTGAAGATCCTGTTCCACCGCGAGACCCTGGAAGTACTGGGCGTGCACTGCTTCGGCTACCAGGCGTCGGAGATCGTGCACATCGGCCAGGCGATCATGAACCAGCCGGGCGAATTGAACACGTTGAAGTACTTCGTCAACACCACGTTCAACTACCCGACCATGGCCGAAGCCTATCGGGTAGCTGCCTATGACGGGCTCAACCGGCTTTTTTGAGCGGCTCCGGCCGGTGGCCTGAGCCGGCCGGGGAGACCGATTTCAGCAATTCTCGAGGGTGGCAGTGGCCAAACCGGGAAAGTCTGTAATCAGGCTGTCAGCGCCAAAATCGGCGAGCCTGCGCATCAGCGCGGGCTCGTTGACGGTCCACACCGACACATGCAGCCCCTGGCGTTGCGCCTTGATCAGGCGTTCCGGCGTGCACAGGGTCCAGTTCAGCGCCAGAATCTCGCAGCCGTAACTCTGGGCGACCTTCAACGGGTCGAGCCAGGCGTATTCGGCCACCAGTCCGCGGGAGATGTCCGGGGTCAGGTCCAGGGCTGCCTTGAGCACTTCCCGGGAACTGGACGTGATGGTGATTTTGTCCAGCAGCCCGAAACGCTGGGCCATTTCGCGAATGCCCAGCACCGTCGCGGCGGCGCGGGTGCGCGAGGCGCTTTTGACCTCCAATTGCCAGTGCTCGAAATCACACTTCTCGAACAGCTCCTCCAGGCGTGGGATCGGGCACGGCTTGATCCAGCCCGGGCCTCCCTTGCGCGCATCGTAGGTCACCAGCTCGGCGGCGGTATGCTCGACCACCTTGCCCCGGCGATCGGTGGTGCGCTTGAGGGTCGGGTCGTGGATCACCATCAACTCGCCGTCCATCGAAAGGTGCAGGTCCAGCTCGCAACGGCGTACGCCGTGCTTGAGGCACTCCTGAAAACCGGTCAGGGTGTTTTCCGGCGCTTCGCCCTTGGCGCCGCGGTGGCCATAAATGAGGGTCACGGTTCTTCCTTATTGATACCTGAGTCGTTCTGTTCCCGGGCCAGGCGCCGCTCTTGCGCCTGTTTCTGCAGGATGTAGCGGGCCAGCAACTGGCGCTGGGCGTCGGTCGGGCGTTCGAACTCGGTGCCCACGTCGAAGCCATCGCCCTTGGGGTCGCAGTGGGTGACCCGCGCCCGCAGCAACAGACCGAGGGCTTGCGGCATCAGCACCAGCTTGATCGACAAGTGGGTGCCGGCCGCGATCGGCGTGGGGTGTTGGAAGTCGACGCCGCCTTCGGAAATGATCACCGGTTGCGGTTCGCCGATTTCGCCGAGCACCGTCAGGGCGATGACCTGGCTGAGCAGGTCGATGCGTTTGTTCATTGCCTTGAGGTATGCCGCGATGCTGCGTTCGCGCTCGCTGATCTGGCGCAGCAGGTGCTGTGACTCGAATTCGCTCAGGTGCAATTCACTGAGCAGATTGAACAATGGAGAAGCATCCTGCAACACTTCCTGGCCAGCAGCTTCAGGAATGGACAGGGGCCGAATTTCCAGTGCGATCGTGTCCTCGATACGGTAGTATTCGCGGCGATCTTCTTCATCTAATGTCGACATGGCGAACCCATGGTAGCGGCGGTGGTCTGAGTGTAAAGCTGGTTTGTGACCCCCGCCACAAGGACGTTCCTTTTCCCTCCGAACAAGCCCCGACATGTTCAGACCTCTCTTCGTATTTATCGGCACGCGTTATACCCGTGCAAAGCGTCGCAATCATTTCGTATCGTTCATTTCCCTGACGTCCATCATCGGGCTGGCCCTTGGCGTGGTCGTGATGATCGTCGTGCTCTCGGTGATGAACGGCTTCGACCATGAGATGCGCACCCGCGTGCTGGGCATGGTGCCCCACGCGACCCTCGAGTCCGGCGAAGCCATCAGCGATTGGCCGAGCCTGGCCGCCAAGGTCAAGCAGAACCCGCAGGTGCTGGCCGTGGCGCCGTTCACCCAGATGCAAGGGCTGCTGACCAACGACGGCAAGGTGTCCAAAGTGTTGCTCAATGGCATCGACCCCGGGCTCGAGCGGCAGGTGTCGATCATCGACAACTTCATGCAGCAGGGAAAACTCGATGACCTGGCGCCAGGCAGTTTCGGCATCGTCATCGGCGACAAGGCCGCGGCCAAGCTCGGCGTTGCCATTGGCGACAAGCTGACCTTCGTCGCCCCGGAAGTCACCGTGACCCCGGGCGGCATGTTCCCGCGCATGAAACGCTTTACCGTGGTCGGCATTTTCCATGTCGGCGCTGGCGAGCTCGATGGTTACCTGGGCGTCACCAATCTCCAGGACCTGGCGCGCCTGCATCGCTGGAAGCCGGATCAGGTCCAGGGCCTGCGGTTGAAGTTCGATGATCTGTTCCAGGCACCGCGTGTGGCGTGGACCATCGCCCAGCAACTCGGCGAAGATCGTTACTACGCCCGGGACTGGACCCGTACCCACGGCAACCTGTACCAGGCGATCCGCATGGAAAAAGCCATGATCGGCCTGCTGCTGTTGCTGATCGTTGCCGTGGCGGCGTTCAACATCATCTCCACGCTGGTGATGGTGGTGAACGACAAGAAGGGCGATATCGCGATCCTGCGTACCCTTGGCGCCACGCCGGGGCAGATCATGCGGATCTTCATGGTCCAGGGCACGGTCATTGGCGTGATCGGTACGTTCGTCGGCGCCCTGGTCGGGATGTTCGCCGCGCTGAACGTCAGCGCCGCGATCGCCGCCCTCGAAGGCCTGATCGGGCACAAGTTTCTCAACGCCGACGTGTACTTCATCGACTACCTGCCATCGCAATTGCAGGCCGATGACGTGTTGATGGTCTGCGGCGCCGCGTTGGTCCTGAGTTTCCTCGCCACCCTGTATCCTGCCTGGCGTGCCGCGCGCACCCAGCCTGCGGAGGCGTTACGTTATGAGTGAGTCGGGCATGAGTGAAAAAGCAATCTTGAGTTGCCGCAACCTGGGCAAATCCTACGAGGAGGGCCCGGAGTCGGTGGTGGTGTTGTCGGGCCTGCAGCTGGAGCTGCATCCTGGCGAGCGCGTGGCGATTGTCGGCACCTCCGGGTCGGGCAAGAGTACCTTGCTCAACCTGCTGGGCGGCCTGGATACGCCAACCGCCGGCAGTGTCTGGCTGGCTGGCGAAGAGCTTTCGGCGCTGAACGAGAAAGCCCGTGGCCTGCTGCGCAACCGTTCCCTGGGCTTCGTCTACCAGTTCCACCATTTGCTGCCCGAGTTCACCGCGCTGGAAAACGTCTGCATGCCGCTGTTGATTGGCCGCACGGCGATTCCTGAGGCCCGTCAGCGCGCCACGGCGTTGCTGGAGCGGGTAGGGCTGGGGCATCGCCTGGAGCACAAGCCGGCCGAATTGTCCGGTGGTGAACGCCAGCGCGTGGCGATTGCCCGGGCCTTGGTCAACAAGCCTGGGCTGGTGATGCTCGACGAGCCGACCGGCAACCTCGACTCCCACACCGCCCAAGGCATCCAGGATTTGATGCTGGAGCTCAGCACGTCGATGCGTACCGCGTTCCTGGTGGTGACCCACGACATGAACCTGGCCCGGCAGATGGACCGCGTCCTGCACTTGCAGGAAGGTTGCCTGAAGCCCATCTGACCGACCGAAACCCGGTACTTGCTGCAAGCGCCGGGTCTTTTATTTTCATACGGTGCCCCGCGAATGTTCAGACCGTTATCGATCTTCATCGGCACGCGCTATACCCGCGCCAAGCGCCGCAATCGCTTTGTTTCGTTCATATCCATGACCTCGATGATCGGCCTCGCCCTGGGTGTGCTGGCGATGATCGTGGTGTTGTCGGTGATGAACGGCTTCCAGCGCGAAATGAGCTCGCGCATCCTCGGCATGGTGCCCCACGCCACGATCGTCGGCGTCAATCCGATCGACGACTGGCAACCGGTGGCCGCCGCGGCGCTGAAAAATCCTGAAGTCACCGCTGCGGTGCCATTCACCGAAATGGAGGGCATGCTCAGCCATAAGGGCTCGATGCAGCCGATCCAGATCAGTGGCGTCGATCCGGCCCAGGAAGGCAAGGTGTCCATTGTCGCCCAGCATATCGTCCAGGGGCGTCTGGATGCCTTGAAGCCGGGCGAGTTTGGTGTCGTGATCGGCGAAATCACCGCCCGGCGTTTTCGTCTGAACGTCGGCGACAAAATCACCCTGATCGTGCCGGAAGTCAGCACGGCCCCCGGCGGCATCACCCCACGGATGCAGCGGCTGAATGTGGTGGGTGTGTTCAAGGTGGGCGCCGAGCTGGACGGCTCCATGGCGCTGATCCACCTGGCCGATGCCGCACAGATGCAGCATTGGCAGCCGAACCAGGTACAAAGCGTGCGCCTGGCGGTGAAGGATTTGTACGCGGCGCCGAAGGTCTCCGGTGACATCGCCACCAACCTTGGCGCGGCCTACAAGGCTGACGACTGGACACACACCCAGGGCAGCCTGTTCAGTGCCATGAAAATGGAAAAAACCATGATCGGCTTGCTGCTGCTGATGATCGTTGCGGTGGCGGCGTTCAACATCATCGCCACCCTGATCATGGTGGTGAACGACAAAGGCGCGGACATCGCGATCCTGCGCACCATCGGCGCCACGCCGCGGCAGATCATGGCGATCTTCATGGTCCAGGGCACGGTGATCGGCGTTGTCGGTACGCTGATTGGCGGCGTGCTGGGGGTGATCGCGGCGTTGAACGTCAGTGCGCTGGTGGGCTGGCTGGAAAGGGTCAGCGGCCAGCACATCTTCAGTTCCGACGTGTACTTCGTCAGCAACCTGCCGTCGGAGCTGCAGCGTGGGGACGTGGTGCTGATCTGCTCGGCCGGGTTCATCCTGAGCTTCCTCGCCACCGTGTACCCGGCGTGGCGTGCGGCGAAGATCGAACCGGCGCAGGCGTTGCGGTATTCCTGATACGCCGTGAAGCTTCCTCGCCACGGGGAATTGGGCATGGCGCGGGTTAAGGGAATGCCTCGAATCAGTGTCAGTTTCAAGAGCAAATCGGTTGGTCGAGCGGGATGCTTTTGTGGCGAG
>NZ_FOTH01000028.1:0-76339 GCF_900114515.1 Pseudomonas sp. NFACC46-3 | reverse complement strand
GCGGGCAAGGTCGCCTTCAACAACACCGGCAACCTGAAAGTCGGCACGCTGACCGAAACCGATGGCAACGGCAACGTGGTCAAGGTCACCACTGGTGTGAACAACACCGGCGACGTCAGCATCGGTACCCAAGGTGACTTGGCGATCAACGAAGCCCTGGCTACCAGCGGCAATGTGTTCCTCAATGTCGACGGCAAGACCACCCAGGATGCCAACGGCAATATCACCGCCGATGGCCTGGCGCTCAAGGGCGGGAATTTCGATCTGCGCAACGCCAGCAACTGGGTCGGCGATATCGCCAGCCGAGCGAAGGATGTCAGCTTCGTCAATCGGGCCGACGTCACCGTCGGCAGGCTGACCGAGACGGCACTGGACGGTACCCGGCTGGATCAGATCGTCGGTATCGGCAACACCGGCAAAGTCCAGGTCGTGACGACCACCGGCAACATCACCCTGGCCGAGAACGTCAGCACCACCAGCAATGCCGCCGATGCGATCGTGCTCAACGCCGGTCAATCCGCTTCGGCGGGCGTGGCTGCGGGCGGTGACGTGAAGGCCGACGCGGGCGTGACGGTGTCTACCGGCGCCGGCGGCCGGGCGGTGATCTACACCGGTAGCCTCGCTGGCAGTACCGGTGTGGTGGATGTGGTCGGCAGTGGCAGCGGCAATTTCCGCTACAACAGTGACGAGCAACAGAGCAATTTCGGCAGGGCCCTGGGCAACACGGGCGTGCATGCCGTTTACCGCGAGCAGCCCGTCCTGGTGGTGTCCACCAACGGCGCGACCACCCAGACCAAGGTGTTCGATGGCCAGACCACGTTCAACGGCGGCGGTATCGCCGGTTATGACGCCAACGGCCTGTGGAACGGCGACACCAAGCCGATGCTCGGCAACCCACTGTATTCGGTAGGCACTCAAGGCCCGGGTTCGCACCTGATCAACATTGGCGGGCTGGCTGACCTCGGTTACCTGATCGTGAGCAGTCCGGCCAACGCCAATCTCACCGTGACGCCGTCGATTGATTATGACGCCGTCCGGCAGAGCGTCGCCGATGCGACACGCGTCGGCGCAGAGGTGAGTTCGCCCCATGCACCGGAGCTCAACCCGTCCCAGGCGAAACCGGTCGACTGGTCTGATCACGGAGTCGATGACGGCGGTCTGTTGCTGGTGGACCAAGGCGGCACGCGTGCCAACGGGAATGCGGGTGACGGCGCGGGCAACGCCCTGGCGCAAGGCGACAGCGATTCGGCTGCCCAGGCCGAGGACACCGCCAGCGAGCGGGAACTGGCCGGGAACGTCTGCGCCGATGGCGGTGTATCCGAAGGCGGCGCCTGTGCGGCCTACCCGCCGCAGACCGTGTTCGTCGTGCGCGGCGGCGTGCGCTTGCCGAGCCTGGCCATGCGTCCCTGATCCCTGACATCCACCTTTTCATTTGAAGGAACCCTTGGCCATGTCCCCGGACGTGGCCAAGGGCTCAGGCAACCCGAATTATTCGAGATTGATTCCATGCATAACAAACTGATGTCCTGCGCGGCTGGTCTGGCGTTGTTGTCCACTTCCCCGGCCTGGGCGGCGACCCTGCCGGCACGCCCGATTCCCGACGCCGGCCGTATCCTCCAGGAACTGCCGATTCCGCAGCAGGAATTGCCGCAAAGCATTCGCCTGGATGTGGAAGCACCGCTACCGGAGCAGGAAAAAGTCGGCGGCGCCAAGGTCCAGCTCAACGCCGTCCATTTCACCGACAACACGCGCATCGACGAGGCCAGCCTGCAGCGTGTCGTCGCCCCGGCTATCGGTCGAGCCCATGACCTGGACGAGCTGCGGGAAGTGGCCCGGCAGGTCACGCTTTATTACCGTGAGCAGGGTTACCCGTTCGCACGTGCCTATTTGCCGGCCCAACGCATGGCCAACGGGGAACTGACCATCGCGGTGATCGAAGGCCGTTATGGGAAAGTCACCGCCACCAACGACGATGCGAAACTGGCCGCGCAGGCGCAGCCGTTCCTGGGTGACCTGCAACCGGGCGACGTGATCGAGCGTGATCGGCTGGAGCGCAGCATATTGGTGCTTTCGGACTTGCCGGGCGTGGCTGTTCGTCCGGTGATCCGGCCAGGTGAGGCACTCGGCACGGGCGATCTCGATGCCAAAGTGAGCAAGACCGAGGCCTTCGAGGGCAAGGCCACCCTGGACAACCATGGCAATCGTTATTCGGGGCGCAATCGCCTGACGGTACAAGGCGACTGGAACAGCCCGCTGATGCTGGGCGACCGGCTCAGCGCCGCGGTGATGGCCACCGATGAAGACTTGTATTTCGGCAGCCTCGGCTACTCGATGCCATTGGGCACCTCTGGCCTGCGTGGCAACGTGGGTTATGCCCAGAGCGCCTATGACCTGGGCGCGGAATTCGCCGACCTGGGGGCCACCGGTACCGCTGAGGTCAGCAGCATCGGCTTGAGCTACCCGCTCCTGCGCAGCAACCAGGCGAACCTCATGTTGGCTGGGCAGTACCAGCACAAGGAGCTCGAGGATAAGTACGAAGTGCTGGGCCTCAGTTTTGAAAAAAGCAGCAACACGCTGCCCATCAGTTTGCAATTTGACGTGAGGGACACGGTATTGGGCGGCGGCATCACCTACGGCGGCGCGACGCTGACCTACGGTGACCTGAAACTGGATTCGGCCCTGCGCGAGGGCGACCGTCAGACCGCCCAGACCGAGGGCAACTTCAGCAAAGTGAACGTCGACCTCGCCCGTCTGCAAGCGCTGCCGGCCAACTTCACGCTCTTCGCCCGTTTCCTCGGCCAGTGGAGCAACGACAACCTCGACTCCTCCGAGGACTTCAGCCTCGGCGGCATCGATGGCGTACGGGCTTATCCGCAAAGCGAAGGTTCGGGCGACGAAGGCATGCTGACCCAGATCGAGCTTCGTTACCCAATCGACAAGCTCACGCCCTACCTGTTCTGGGACGCCGGCAAGGTGCGCATCAACCACAACGAGTGGGCCGATGAGGAAAACACCCGCAGCATCTCCGGCGGCGGTGTGGGCCTGCGCGCTCAATACGGCCAACTCTCCTTCGACGCAACAGTCGCCTGGCGTCACTCCGGCGGCGAAGCGCAGAGCGATACGCGCCAGGAAAACCCGCAACTGCTCGCGCAGATCGGTTACTCGTTCTGATCGATTACCGCGCATTTAAGGAGCTCAACAACCCGTGGCGAGGGAGCTGCTCCCGCTGGGCTGCGCAGCAGCCCCAAAGCAGTGAACTCAATCTATCTGGTACACCGAGTTGTCTGGTTTGGGGGCCGCTTCGCAGCCCAGCGGGAGCAAGCTCCCTCGCCACGGGTGAACAGCGTCCACCGCGTTGGCCGTCTCGCCTGTTGTTCGCTGTCAAAGCTCGCCTGGGCTGATGTCCAGGTGCAGCCACTTCTTGTTTTCCATCCCTCGCCACATGCCTCTACGCCTCGCCAAGGCCCTTGCGTATCAATGGACGCCTCGGACGAGACGACCATTTATCGCCGATTAAGAATTTGATAGCTTCAGTTCTCATTTGATCTGCCGCTATATCGGTTTGTTGCCGGCCCGAAACGTGCTTCCTCACTTGGCAATTGCGCGACAGCGACCTGGCTAAACACAAAAAGAGACCTGGCGAATGGACAACGGACGATACGAAAGGCAGGTATTGACGGCGGCAGGCGCGGCGGCGTCCGAGCCGTTGCCGCATATTCTGCTGATCGACGATGTCCCCGAAGACATTCGCGCCACGCTCATCCTGTTGAAGACTCAGCCCTGGCGCATTTCCCTGGCCAGCGATGCCTACCAGGGTTATCAACGCGCCCTTGCCCTGCGTCCCGACCTGATCGTCCTGGATGTGCACATGCCGCAAATGGACGGCTTCAGCCTGTGCCGGTTATTACGCGAGGCACCGGCCACCCGGCATACCCCGATCCTGTTTCTGTCCTCGGCCAATACGTCGTTGGAGCGGTTGGAAGGATTGACCGTGGGCGCGGTGGACTACATCCCCAAATCCTGCGCCCCCGAGGAAGTCCTGGCGCGCATCAGGATCCATCTGCAATTGACCTGGCGAGCGCCGCCGGCCATTGCGGACAACCCGGCCGATCCGGAACCGCAAGGCGATGAAATCGTGCTGCGCGCCGCGATGCGACTGATCGAAAACCAGCTGGACGACATCCCGTCCCTGGGCATGCTCGCGCAAAAAGTCGGCACTCATGAAAAGCGCCTCTCCGCCATTTTCCGCGAACACCTGGGGATGACCGTGTTTGCCTACATTCGCGACGCGCGATTGCGGCGCGGCCAGGAACTGCTCTCCGAAAGCGCCATGAGCGTGCAGGACGTCGCCGAAGTGGTGGGCTTTCGCAATGCCTGCAACTTCACTACGGCGTTTCGACAGCGAATCGGCATGACGCCCAGCCAGTTTCGCCAGCAGACCCTGGGCCTCGTTGATGCAGAGTCGGTCGGGCGCGCCTGATGCGGCTCCTACAGTTCCTGGTGCTGACGATTGCCTTGTTGTCCGCCGGGCTGCTACACGCCGCGCCCGTGGAGCTGTGCCGGGCTGACCGTCTGGACCTGATGCCTGCGGCGCAGATTTTCGAAGACGCCCAGGCCCGCTTGAGCCTCGAAGAAGTCGCCCGACTGCCCGACACCCATTTCAACCCCGCAACCCCGCGCTGGCCGAGCCAAGGTTACAGCCGCTCCGCCTTCTGGTTGAAATGGCAGCTCACCAATTCCAGCGATGCGGCGTGTTCGCGCTTGCTGGTGGTCGGGGCGCCGCGCCTGGACGACATCCGCGTCTATCAATCTTCAGCCGGGCGCTGGCGTGATGCCCACGCCGGAGGCGTCTATCCCTTGGCCGAATTGCCCCAACCGGCGGCACGTCAGCCGGCATTCCCGGTCTCGCTGGCGGCGGGGGAGAGCGTCACGGTGTTCGTCCGCGTGACGAGCCATTTCCAGCTGTTGCTGGAGCCGGAACTGTGGTCCGAACCGGCGCTGCTGCGCAGTCAGCAACAGACTTACCTGAGCGACGGGCTCGCCCTCGGCATCGTCCTGCTGGTCGTGCCGTTCGGCTTCATCGTCGGCTGGATCCTGCGCTCCCGATTGCTGAGCGTGAATGCGGGCGCGGTCCTGAGCTATATCCTGCTGACCTGCATCCTCAACGGCTACCTGATCTACTGGCCCACCGCGCTGGGCTGGACCCGGGAGCTGCTGACCTGCGCCAGCGCAATCTCGTTCGTCCTGTTTCTCGCCTACTTCCGCGTGCTGTTGCAGGTGTCCGCATTGCCCAAAGTCATTGGCTGGAGCTATTGGCTGCCGCTGTCGGGGTGTGTGCTCGGCCGGCTCTGGTGGCTAAAAGTCGATTCCGTCCAGGGCGCGCAGGTCGTCCAGATATCCCTCATGAGTTTCTACGGGGTGCTGCTCGTCACGCTGTTCATGGCCTGGCGCAGACGACTGAGCTACAGCTGGCTGGCCTGGCTGGTGTCGGGGCTCTTGCTTGCACAATTGCTGATGCGGATGCTTTTCCCCCAGGAGCAATTGCCCTGGCAGTCGCCCCAAAGCAAATACAGCTTATCGTCCACACTGCCAGGCGTGGCGTTGCTGGTGTGCACGTTGATCATGGAAGTGGCCCGCAGCCGCAACCGCGAAAAACACGCCCTGGCCACCCTCGAACAACAGCGCCAGGCCGAGCACGAACGCCTGGAAAGCACCGTGGCGCTGCGCACGTCGCAGTTGCGCGACTCCCTGGCGGCCCGCAGCGCGTTGATGGCGCGCATCAGCCACGACCTGCGCTCGCCGCTGGTGCGCATCATCGACTATGCGCGCCTGTTGCACGCCGGGCCCAACCGCGACTATCAAGCGACCATCGAGCGCAACGCCCGCCAGCAACTGGAACTGATCGATGAGATGCTCGAGTTTTCCCGTGGCGAGCTGGAGCAAATGCAACTGACCCTCGCGCCGGGCTACCTATACGGGTTCCTCAACGAGATAGCAGGCGAAGCGGGCTTTCTCGCCGCACGCCAGGGCAACACCTTCGAAGCTGTGCTGGCAGACGACCTGCCGCCACTGGTGGAGGCCGACTTCAAACGCCTTCGGCAGGTGCTCATGAACCTGCTGGCGAACGCGGCGAAATTCACCCTCAACGGCCAGATCCGCTTCGAAGTGGATTGGGCCCCGGGCGCGACCACAGATACCGTGGAACTGCGCTTTAGCGTAATCGACACCGGCATCGGCATCGACCCGCAAGAATTCGAACAACTGCTGCAACCGTTCCGTCGCGGCCGCAATGCCCAGCGCTATGAAGGCAGCGGGCTGGGCCTGTCCATCGTCACGCAACTGCTGGAACGCATGGACAGCCGCCTCGAACCCCAAGCCACCGGGCAGGGCAGCCACTTCAGCTTTCGCCTGCAATTGAATTGCGCCCAAGAACACGACCTGGAAAACGGCATCGTCGACAACAATGTCACGCCGTTCGACGGCCAGGGTAAACACGTTCTGCTGGTGGACGACGTCGAGCAGAACAGCGAATGGCTCTACGACCTGCTGGCCGGTTACGGTTTCGATGTCAGCATCGCAACGAACGGTCAAGACGCTTTGGCCTGCCTGGCTGAGCAGCCAATCGACCTGCTGATCAGCGACCAGATGATGCCCGGCATGGACGGTTGGGCGCTGCTGCGCCAGGTGCGCGAGCGTTGGCGCCATCTGCCGGTGATGCTCTATTCGGCGGTGCCGCCCCGCAGGCCGCAGGATTATCCCGAGGGCCTGGCCTTCGACGCGGTCCTGCTCAAGCCCGCCGACAGCCGTGAATTGCTGGCGCGGGTCAAGGCACTGGCCTGCCCGGACAGCACGCGTCGCGCATTGGCTCGGGAGCACTAGCATGCCGGGTTTGGGTCATCGGCTGCTCTTGCTCGGCAGCCTTTCGATGTTGCCCTGGGCGTCGGTCCAGGCCGAACAAGCGGCGCCCAGCGCCCTCACGCTCGACGCCACCACCGTCACCGCTCGCCGCCGCGAGGAAGACCCGCAAGACGTGCCGATCCCGATCAACGTCCTCTACGGCGAGCAACTGGACGAGGCCGGCCTGCACTCTCTTCGAGACATTCAACAGCGCGTGCCCGGCCTGGTGGTCTCCGGCCACGACGCCCGTTACGCCGGCTTCGGCCTGCGCGGCTTCGGCGCCACCGCCTACAACGATGGCCTGGAAGGCAGCGTCGGCACCTATGTCGATGGCGTCTACCAGGCGCGCCAGGGCATGGCATTCACCGAGTTGATGGACATCGAGCGCATCGAAGTGCTGCGCGGGCCGCAAGGCACCTTGTTCGGCAAGAACACCACCGCTGGCGCGCTGAACATCATCACCCGGCAACCGACCTTCGAGCCCGAAGCCAACCTCGAAGCCAGCTATGGCGAGCGCGGCCTGCGGGAATATCGTGGGACGGTATCCGGGCCGTTGCAGGACGACATGCTCGCCGGTCGACTGAATGTTTTCGACAGCGCCACCGATGGCGCCGTGGAAAACCTGCAAGACGGCGCCCGCCTCGGCGACGCCGACAGCCATGGCCTGCGTGGGCAATTGCTGTGGACGCCGACCCCGGACTTCAGCGCGCGCCTGATCGCCGACTATACCGAGCAAAACGAAGCCGGCAACGTTCTGCTGGTCAATCACTACAGCCAACAGACCCGCAAGCGCGCCCAGTTCCTCGGCTATCCATTGTCGGAGCCCGACCCTTACAAGCGTGAGGCACGCATCGACGCGCCGGGGCATCCGCAAACCCTGCAGAACGGTGTCTCACTGGAATTGAATTGGGATCTCGACGAGGCGATGCGCCTGACCAGCATCACCGCCTACCGCGACTGGGACTACCGCGCCACCCGCGACAGCGACAGCACCGCGCTGTCCGTGGCCGAGTCCGAAACCGAGCTGGGCCATCGGCAGTTCAGCCAGGAATGGCGCCTGTCCGGCACGGTCGGTTCGTCCGTCGACTATGTGGCCGGGCTGTATTACCTGCGCCAACAGCTCGACCGCGAGATCGACGCCGAATTTGGCCAGGACGCCGCGCCCTGGTTCGTCGGCGATCAGTTGGAAGCCTTGCGCAAGCTCTACGGCATCACCTTCACCGACCCGAAGCAGGTGCCGGCGATGCTGCTGGACGGCGCCCGGCAACGCTATGACGGCGAGCAAAAGGGCGACAGTCGAGCCATTTTCGGCCAGGTTTCCTGGCGCCCGATCGAACCACTGGAACTCACCGGCGGCCTGCGCTACAGCCAGGAGCGCAAGGACGGCTGGATCTCCCGCGACGTCAGCAACCTCGCCCCGCTGACGGGTTTGCCTGCGGTGTTCCAGGCCGGTGGACTGTTGCTGCGCGACATTGCCCTCGGTGGTGGTTATTACCGCGAGGATTCGATAAAGGAAAACAACGTCTCCAGCCTCCTCAGCGCCAGCTACCGCTTCAGCGATGGGGTGATGGGCTACGTCAGCTGGTCGCGGGGCTACAAGGCCGGCGGCATCAACTTCGACGTGGTCGGCCCGTTCACCGCGCCCACCTTCGAGCCGGAGCGCGCCACGTCGTTGGAGCTGGGCATGAAGACGCGCTTCTGGGACGAGCGCGCATTGCTCGACCTCGCCGTCTACCAGACCGACGTCGACAACTACCAGGCGCTCACCTACAGCCCGCCGACGACCATGTTCGCGCCACCGCTGCGGGACAATCTGATCAATGTCGGCAAGGTTCGCCTGCGCGGCATCGAGCTGGACTCCGCCTGGCAACTCACCCCGCGACTCACCGGGCGCCTGGGCCTGGCCTGGAGCGATGCACGCTACCGCAGCTTCCCCAACGCCCCGTGCCCGCCGGCCTCGGGCCAATGGACCTGCGACCTCAGCGGCGACCGCCTCTACAACGCGCCGGAATGGAACCTCAGCAGCGGCCTCGACCACACCCATCCGCTGCCCTACGGGCTGGAAGCCTTCAGCGGCATCGACTACAGCTTCCGCACCGGCTACTCCGGCACCCTCGAAGGCGGCGAAGGCAGCTATCAACCCAGCTACGGCCTCACCAACCTGCGTCTGGGCCTGCGCAGCCAGGACCGCGCCTGGGAAGTGGAGGGCTGGGTGCGCAACGTCTTCGACCGCAACTACATCACCGCCGTCTATTCACTGCTCGGCGCCGGTGACTATGGCGTCATGACCGGCAGCGAAAGAACCCTCGGCACCACCGTCAGGCTCCGCTATTGAGCGAAATAAACCGCGTCGGACAAAACGCCAGACGATTGCCGCCGGCCTTTTTCGACAGGTACATCGCCTGGTCCGCCTTGCTGATCAGCCCATCGACTTCCTGCCCATGCTCCGGAAAGAACGCCACGCCGATACTGGCGGCAATCTCCACCGTTTGCGCGCCAATCAGGATCGGCGCATTGGCCGCCGCCAGCATCCGCTTGAGCAACGGCTCGCTGTCCTCCACCGCCTGTAAATCCACCAGCCCCGCCACGAATTCATCGCCACCGAGCCGCGCCAACGTATCGCCTTCACGCAACGTCGCATTGATCCGCGCCGCGACAATCTGCAACACCCGATCCCCCCAGTCATGCCCGTAACTGTCGTTAAGCGCCTTGAACCCGTCCAGATCAATGAACGCAATGGCCACCTTGTGCTGGTGAATCCGCGCCTTGCCCAGCGCCTGGCGCATCCGCTCGGCCAACAGCAATCGATTGGGCAGTTGCGTGAGGGCGTCATAACGGGCATCGCGCTCCAGTAACTGAAGGCGTTGCTTCACCTGCGTCATGTCGCTGAGCAGCGCCACATAGTGCTGCACATTACCGTGACGGTCATGCACGGCACTGATGCTGATGCGCGACGTCATCTCCCGACCATCCTTGTGATGGCTCTGAACTTCACCGGACCAATGCCCGTGGAAATCCAGCGCATTCTTCATCGGCGCATAAAACGCCGCGAGCCGACGCACCATGCGATGGGAGTTCAACTCCCGGCCCTGCACCTCGTCTTGCCCGTAACCGGTGAGGCGGGTGAAGGCTTCGTTGACGCTGATGACCCGACCGTACGGATCGACGAGGATGATGCCTTCGCGGGCGTGGCTGAACACGGTGGCGGCTAGCTCTGGGCAGACGATGTTGAGGCGACGGTCCAGGGTGGCTTCGTCGCGGGTTGCCGGCCACATAGCGGAATCAAAGCCCTGCTGGGCCAGATAGCTGACCAGGGACGAGAGCGACTTGTGCAGGCGGGTCAGGGCATTCGTGGCGAGCCGGGAATTGAGGCAGTAGCCGCGAATGAAGGTGCGTAGGTTCATGGGGTTTATAGGGTGCTGGCGATAAGGGGCGGGCTAGCGAAGTGGGCATTATCGAGGCGCGGATTGGCCGGGGACTTTGCTGCAGCGGATGGGAGATTTGCGGGAAGGGATGGAACGGAAAGATTTTTATGCCGGGTCTGTCAGACGTTGGACGGCCAGGCTCATGAGCCGACGTCGTCTTGCGCCATTGCCTACAACTACGCCAGAATCCGCCGGCTTGTTCGCCTTGGGTGGCGTCGGTAGTTTGGGGCCTGTCACTGCTCATCAGTGATCGGGTTTAGTCGCCCGTCGTTGCTAAGTCGCTCAAGCGTTCATCAGTCAGGTATCCCCCCATCCCTGCACTCGATGGTGGCTGTGCGCAGGGCGCCCTCGGGCGCGCCGATTTCTTAGCTCGTCGGTCGACTAACCTGCGTACAGCTACCTCCCAATCGTTTAGTCGCGAGCGGGACGTAGCCCAACCCAAAGAGAGCTAAGGCTATGGTCAAAATTACACCGAATCCTCCAGTTACAGATACAGATGAACCCACATCACGTGCCCAATCGGCTCGCAACAAAAAGCTCGACGAAGCGGCCACTCGTGCCCTGGATTACTACTTGAAGCCCAAGCCTAAGGGCGAAACGTCTGATAAGTCGGACTCCATTTTACGGATCGACCCTGGGGCTGATTCTGAATGTTTGCTTGCGAACCTCAGTGAGAACCTGGCGTCGGCGAATGCCATGATCAACGATTTGGCGTTTGATCTGGACGGGGCTCGGCGGCATGTGGCGTTGGGGATTTTGCAGGTAATCGAGGTGAGTGAGCTGTTGGCGAATCGGGCGTTGGATATTGTCGAGGTGAGGTAGCGACTCAGTTACGGCGGTATAAGAATAAGGTCTTGTCTAACAAGACCTTATTCAAAAAATGACCGCATTCGTCATTCAAGGCAGACGATTTGAACGATGCGGTTATCACCATGAATGGTTGTGTGAGTCCACTCTTCTATGGTCGTTATCTGCTGTGGTGACAGGTCGTAGACAAAGCAAAAATCTTCAGGCTTTGTCCAGCCCATAAGTGCGGCCAACGGGTCCATGTATACGCTTGGGACTTCCACGGTCTGTATTAGCTCTTCGGTAGTCTGGTCAAAAATTTCAACGACGGGCTTCATTTTTCTACTTTCCTTGTCGGATCGGCGGGTTTGGTTTGTTCGCCAGTTATCGGATCGAACTCGCCAAGGTGTTGACCCTGTTTTGTGTACAGCTCTACGGCGCCGTGCTGTGAGTCCCATTCATAAATTTTGCCTTTACGATCCTTCCATCTTCGACGTTTAACGCCGCCACCACGTACAAAGGTTTTGGAAGGAGCAATCGTAGCGTCTGGAAACGCTGGAAGCAGCGAGGGGGGCTTGTAGTACTTATGATCCCCCGGAACACTCAAAACCACATAAACCGGCCGAACCCCCGAATCCGCCGGAAACACCAGAATGAAATCCCTGTACTCCGGCGGATAGATCGGGTCGACGATGATGCTGTCGGCCACTGGCGTCGGCGGATAGATCCAGATATGAGGCGCCTGTGGCGCTGCTTCCAGGGCGGGGATGCCGAGGGTGTCGGACGGGTCGGTGGCCGGGGTCCAGATCAGTTCGATGCCATCACCCAGGTCGGCGATGAACTGGTCGGCGCGAGGGGTGAACTGGACGACTTCGACCATTTCCCAATCACGGTTCTGACCGGTGTAGAAGCCATAGCCCTTGAGGCTGCCGTCGGCCTGCTGCTCGATGCTCAGGCGCATGCGGCTGCGGGCCTGCTTGAGGTGACGTAGCTGGTCTTCGCTGTAAAGCGCGCTGTCGCCCAGGCTGGAAGGCCAGAGCAGGGCAACGATGCCTGTCAGCAGGGCAGCGCCGACGGTGCCGCCGGTAACTGCAGCCGAGGAAGTCGCCGAACCGCCTAGCGCGAGCCTGCCCAAGGCAACGGGAGCCGTGCCAGAGCCGATCTGCTTGAGGGGGATCGCGCCAGATGGATCGGCGCTGCGACCGCCGAGCCATATGAGTTCGCCGTACTGCTTGACCAGATCGGCCGGGACGTAGCCGTTGGGGTTGTTGTAATCGATGATGCCGTCGGGGAGCTTGCAGCTCTTGGCAAACACGCTTCCGGTTACGGTGGGTAACGGCTTGTTAGCCACCGTGGCCCAGCGCTCTCGTTCATAGGCTGCCTGCCGGGCAAGCATGGCTTCGTACGCTTGCTGCCGGGCTTCGCGCTCGGCCAGTTCGCTGGCGGTCATGTCCCGATAAGTGACGTAATGCCCATCACCACCGGGCGGATTTCGAACCTGGGGGATGTCTTTTTTGCGTGTCGCCACGTAGTGAGTCTCGTCCAGTGAGTGCGGGACAGACGCTAACGCGGGAAGAGAGGGGCGCGATGTAGGCGGTTTCTTGAAGTGGTTGTTCCGGTTTCCTCAATGCAGGTAGGGCCGACTTCCATTTGCGAAAAACCCATCAGCTAAGACAAACTCCCCGTCTTCCCAGACTCGATAAGGACGCGAGCATTGAAGTTTGAAACCGGACAGTTTTCCAGCAGCCATGGAGTTATCTTCAGCGTATCGCGCTTCACCCTGTCAGCCGATGAACGGGGTAGCCTCAGGGAGCTGCATTTTGGTGAAGCTAAAGCCGCCCACTATGAAGTGAGCAACCGGGTGGTAGAGTTCTACGACAAAATGCTTGCCAAGGATTTACCCTGCCAAATGATGGTCGGGATCTCCAAACCCTTGACCCGGCAGCAGGGGGATTTACTCAACGCCCAACGAATGAGTATCGCCAACCTCACCAGCGGTGTTTTCGCCGCAGCGGCAGGCAAGTTCATGCCCGCCGCGGTCATCCCTGTGGGATGGGCCGTCCGCGAGTTCACGCTAGGTAAATTGCCGACCTATCACGCCGGTGATGTCATCGTCAGCCTGGATGCGCAGGTCAGCGGTGGCATCGGTCCGCAACACTCCGGATCCTCCATGATCATCAAGACTCAGGGCGGCTAGGACGATGAACGAATATGGCCTATACGCCCTGGCGTACGCAGTGTTCCTGTTGTTGTTTTTCTATATGAAATCCTACGGCCTCAGGAAATGGCTAGGCATTGCCCTGGTCGCTCTGGGGTTTGCGAGTATTTTTGCGCTGCCGTCTTTCATCTCCGGTTTTGACCTGGGTATCGTCTCGACCAGTGCAATTGGCATTGGAGCGGCACTGTTTTTTAGCCGGGCACGGTATAGGGTGTGAGCACAACCCGACCAAACCTGGCACTGCCATCCCGCGGCGTAATCGCCAGCAACTGATCAAGGCGAATCTCCAGGCGACCGTCCGCAGTTTCCACATCAAGAAACTCCTCCCGCGTGGAGGCGGTGCGCGTGGTGATCGCGCGGGCGGTCAGGCGTTGGCCGTCAGTCAGTTCGATGTCCAGCGTGTAGCCGTACAGGCAGGCAATCTCCAGGTAATCATGCAGGTCGCAGTTCAACGGTTGATAGGTCTTCATCTCAAGTGACCCTCAATGGAGCGACCGGACAGGTCAGGGCGCCACCTGTCCGTCGCAAGATTAGAACTCTGAATCAGAGCAGTTGTTTCAACATAGTCTGCAGTTGCTGGTTACGCGCCTCATCCAGTGGGAAAACCGGCAGACGCGGATCGCCAACCTCCAAGCCGAGGGTGCGCAAACCGGCCTTGATGGTGGCGGGCAGACCGCCCTTGAGGATGAAGTCCAGCAACGGCAATTGACGATAGAACAACGTCCGGGCCTGGCTCAGGTCGTTGGCCAGGACAGCGGCGTACAGGTCGAGGTTGAGCTGCGGGATCAGGTTCGGCGCGGCGGTGCACCAACCCTTGGCCCCGGCGGCGAAGGCTTCCAGCGCCAGGGGGTTGCAGCCGTTGTAGAACGGCACCTGGCCTTCACCCAGCAATTGCAGCTTGTGCATGCGCTGAATGTCGCCGGTGCTTTCCTTGACCATGGTGACGTTATCCACCGCGTTGAAAATCCGCAGGATCAGCTCCACCGACATGTCGATGCCGCTGGTGGCGGGGTTGTTGTAGAGCATGATAGGCAGGTCGATGCTGGCGCCGATGGTTTGGTAGTGCGCGAGGATTTCCGCCTCGCTCAGTTTCCAATAAGAGGCCGGCAACACCATCACCACATCGGCGCCCTTCGCCTGGGCAAAGCGTGCGCGGCGTACCGCCTTGGCGGTGGTCAGGTCAGACACGCTGACCACGGTCGGCACCCGGCCGGCGACGCGGGCGATGCTGAACTCGCTGACCTGGTCCCACTCGGCATCGCTCAGGTAGGCGCCTTCGCCGGTGCTGCCCAGGGGCGCGATGGCATGCACGCCGCTGTCGATCAGACGGTCGATGGACCGGCCCAGCGCGTCCAGGTCCAAGCCCTGGCCGTCGGTGGAGAAGGGCGTGATAGTGTAGCCGATGATGCCGTGGATGTTGGGGGTAGACATGGCTTCGCTCCTGGTGGGTTCAGTTCAGGCAATCGGCGTGTTGGCGCAGGTTCTGCCGGGCGTAGTAGTTGAAGGCGGCCGCGTGGCGCTTGGGCCGGGCGATCCAGTCGTGGGCTTCGCGGCCCAGGTGAGGCAGGATCGGTTTCACCTCGCCGGCGGCCATGGCCAGCAATTGCAGCTTCGCGGCGCGTTCGATCAGTTGGGCGATGTTGCAGGCTTCTTCCACGGTGGCACCGGTGGACAACTGGCCGTGGTGAGAAAGCAGGATGGCGCGCTTGTCACCCAGGGCACCGGCGATCAATTCGCCTTCCTCGTTGCCCACCGGCACCCCCGGCCAGCCCTCCAGGAAGGCGCAGTCGTCGTACAGCGGGCAGAGGTCCATGTGGGAAATCTGCAGCGGCACTTCCAGCATCGACAGCGCGACAATGTGGGTCGGATGGGTGTGAATGATGCAATTCACATCCGGCCGGGCCCGGTAGACCCAAGTGTGAAAGCGGTTGGCCGGGTTGGGCATGCCATGGCCCTCCAGCACCTCGAGGTCTTCATTGACCAGCAACAGGTTGCCAGCGGTGATTTCATCGAAGCCCAGGCCCAATTGCTGGGTGTAATAGGTGCCCGGTTGCGGCCCGCGCGCGGTAATCTGCCCCGCCAGCCCTGAGTCGTGGCCGTTCTCGAACAGGATGCGGCAGGTCAGGGCCAGCTTTTGTCGTACAGTCCACGTATTATCCGGCAGTGTTTTCTGCATCTGATTAACAGCATGCTGGACCAACTGGTCCTTGGGCGTCGCCAGTGTCTTGCTCATATCCGTTCTCCTGATTCGTTCTTTGACCGTTCTTGATCCGCGTCATGGAAGCTGTGAAAGGAAGGTGCTAATGACACTAAATAGACTATATGACACAAAGTGTCATTTACAATCGCAGATTGTCCGTTTCTCTGGAAATGTTGGTTACCTATGTCCATTCGCT
Organism: Pseudomonas sp. NFACC46-3; assembly: GCF_900114515.1. Taxonomy (NCBI): domain Bacteria; kingdom Pseudomonadati; phylum Pseudomonadota; class Gammaproteobacteria; order Pseudomonadales; family Pseudomonadaceae; genus Pseudomonas; species Pseudomonas sp. NFACC46-3. The sequence continues at coordinate 60,617 of NZ_FOTH01000028.1, read as the reverse complement.
TGAAATTGCTCAGGAAAAAACTCGGCATGACACTGGACGTCCTGGCCGAAAAAACCGGGATGACCAAGAGCTACCTGTCCAAGGTGGAGCGGGGCTTGAGCACGCCCTCCATCGCCACGGCGCTCAAACTCGCCAAGGCCCTGAGCGTGAAAGTCGAGGAGCTGTTCTCCGAAGAAACCGTCTCCCTCGACAGCTACAGCCTGGTGCGCAGCGAAGACCGCCAATCCCTCGCGGCGAGCAGCGGCAGCTCCGAATACGCGGTATTGGCCCACCAAGTGTCCGAGCGCAGCCTGCTGCCCTTCATCCTCTATCCGGCGACCGAATTCACCGCGCATCACGCGTTCAAGGAACACACCGGGGAGGAGTTCCTGTTCGTGCACGAGGGCCAGGTGGAAGTGGACTTCATGAACGAGCGCGTGCTGCTGAACCGTGGCGATGCCCTGCATTTCAATGCGCAGAAACCCCATCGCCTGCGTTCGGTGGGGGATGTCCAGGCGCAGTTGCTGGTGGTGGTGCACAGCGATGAGTCGTCGGAAAAGGGCGAGGGCGCCTAGCGGCTCCACTCACAACGCAATTCAGGAAGCAAACCACCGTGGCGAGGGAGCTTGCTCCCGCTGGGCTGCGCAGCAGCCCCCTCCAATGACCGCCTCGCCACAGATCCTCCGACGACCTCAACTGAACGGCATCAAGCACCTGCCCGGACCAGTCGAGCGGCGTCTGTCAGTAAAGACCGACAGACGCCAACGACGAAGGCCCGCCAAGCCACAGCGCCTTGCGCCTTTGCCTACAACTACGCCAGAATCCGCCGGCTTGTGCGCCTGGGGTTGCGTCGGTAGTTTTGGACCTGTCACTGATGGTCAGTGATCGGGTTTAGCAGCTCGCCGAGTTAAGTCGCACAACGCGTCATCAGACAGGAATCCCCATCCCTGCACTTGATGGTGGCTGTGCGCAGGGCGTCCTCGGACGCGCCGATTTCTTAACTCGTCGGTCTGCTAACCTGCGTACAGCTGCCTCCCAATTCGTTTAGCAGCGAACGGGTCGTGGCCTCAACCTGAGAGTTAAGACCATGGTCAAAATTACACCAAACCCTCCAGTTACAGATTCAGACGAACCCACATCCCGTGCCCAGTCTGCCCGCAACAAGAAGCTCGACGACGCGGCCACTCGCGCGTTGGATTACTACCTGAAGCCCAAGCCTAAGGGCGAAACGTCTGACAAGTCCGACTCCATTTTACGGATTGACCCTGGGGTTGATTCTGAGTGTTTGCTTGCGAATCTCAGTGAGAATCTGGCTTCGGCGAATGCGATGATCAGTGATTTGGCGTTTGATTTGGATGGTTCGAGGCGGCGGGTTGCGTTGGGGATTTTGCAGGTGATTGAGGTGAGTGAGTTGTTGGCGAATCGGGCGTTGGATATTGTTGAGGTGAGGTAGGGCTGCGGGACTATCCACTGTCTGGATTCGAAAAAGGTCTTGCCCTGCAAGGCCTTTTTTTGTACCCGAGGGGGAGCTAGCCAGAACAGAGGTGTAACCGGTGTGGCGTGAGTATTTAAATTTTTGAATTTATTGGGTTTTTAGGCTTCATCCAGATTCTAAGTCGTATGCTTCTTAGTGCTACGCTAGAGAATGTGCAATTGTGTTCGAATCTACCGCAGCCAAATAAGGCTGTGTGCTTCTAAGGCGAATAGGTAGCCTTAGAAGCCCTATTTTGTTCTTGGCGTTTTTTATAGCTTGAGGATGGTGGAACGATTGTACTTCCTCTCATTCTGATTATCGCCAAGCACCCTCGCAGTTTTCTTTCCTGTGATGATGGCCAATTGCAGTCTCGTGGGCTATTCTGTGATGGATAATAGCACTACGATATCTCATGTATAAAACCTACGAACCCCGCTCCGAGGATGAGGCATGGAACTGCTGAAAGTGGCTGCTCGGAAAACGAGCAAATATCTCTCAGGGCTGACTTACAATAGCTGCTATATTAATTTAATAGCGAATCGTCTTTTTATTAACTCACATATAGGTGGCGGCGATGAGTAATCATACCGTCAGATTATGGGAGGCTAAGGAGTGGGAATCTTATGTAAATGACCTCCTAAGGCTAAAACATGGCACTGAAAATTATATTCCCATTCCTGACGGTGATGGTGGTGATGGTGGCATAGAAGGCTATTCTTTGAATGGCAACGCTTATCAAACATATTGTCCTGACGAATTCTGTAGGCCAGCAGAACTCGCAGAGAAGCAAATAAAGAAAATAAGAACTGATATTTTTAAATTTATAAACAATGAAGCGAAGCTTAAGAAAATTCTTGGTAATACAAAAATTAAGCGTTGGGTTCTCATGGTTCCAAAGCATCAAAGTAAAGATTTAGTAGCATACGCAACTAAAAAAACAGCTGAGGTTGTTTCAAAGAGCTTGTCATATGTTGATAGTTCGGGGTTTCATATTTTAATCTGGTCTTTGGATGAGTTTAAGGCTGAGCAGGCGGAGTTGATTTCAAAAGGTCTGCACAAACTTCGTCTTGATATTCAGGATGTACCCGAGTGTACTGTGGTTGAATCCGAAAAAACCAATTCCGAGTTTCTTCAAAATATAACCAGAAAGCTGTTGAGTCTTCCAAATGCTGATGAGCAGAATATGATTCCTGCGCGACGACTACTTGTGAAGTCATCGATAGAAACTCAAAACACAATGTTGAAATTGCAAGAAGACTATCCGCAGCAATATAGTCAAATTGAGATGGTGAGACGTAAGCGAGAGAAAACACTAAAACTGGAAATGATCTCTGCCCCCCGGAGGTCCTTGCTTGAACAAATAGAACACCTGTCAGAACATTTGCAGGATGGCTGTAATGTACATGCAGATGATCTTGATCATATTTCTCAAGGGATGGTAGGTGACTGGCTTCTACGTTGCGACCTGGAGCTCTGAATGGAACTTCTAACTCAGAAACCAGAAGCAAACCCAAAATTTATTTATAGGGGTAGTCCTATCCCTCCGGAGATCCGCCCGATATGGAAGATTTCAATTATAGCGCTTATACTTTTTAAGTTGTGTCGAGCCGCAAAAGCTAGCCCAAAAAAAATCTTAGTTATTTGTTCGTTGGTAAGCTCTCATAAAAAGATGAAATTACTGGTAGAGGACCCAATCTTAAATGAGTCGCATATCGAAGTGAGGTTGGATCCGAGTGTTGATAGAGCAATCGATATTGGCCTTGGTGAGAGGCTATTCAAGCTTGATGAATTAAAGAACATTCAGTTAACGGAGAGAGGAGCGGATTTGTCTCGGCGAATCATGGCGGACTCAGAGCTTTTTCTAGAAGAAAAACTTTTTATGAGTAACTTCAATAAGAATTTTTTTTCGGATGGTTTTATTGATCGATTGCTTGAGGGGAGGTTATGACGGATCTAAGGCTGAAACTCAATAAGTTGCGGATTGAAACATCTACCGATTACGGTCTTTATGGTGTAGAAATACCTTTTGTAGATGGTCTGAATATCATTCATGCAGAGAATACATTTGGTAAAAGTACTTGCCTGCAGTCAATAATATTTGCGTTAGGCCTTGAGGGAGTGCTGGGTCCAATTAAAGGGACTCCGTTAAAGTCGGCCTTAACAAGGACCCTGAGAGTTAACGGGGAGGAGGAAGCTCTTGTTTCCAGTTCAAATGTTTTCCTGGAGTTGGAGAATAACCTCGGTGAAATAATTACTATCTGTAGGAATAGCAAAGCCGAATACAGTGGGCTGGTAAAAGTTTGGTTTGGTCCGGGAGTTAGCAAAGGGATCAGTGGATTGCAGCGTAGGGACTATCATGTGCGAATGCCTGGGTCCGCTGTCAACGAACGCGGATTTCATACCTTCCTTGCGGAATTTCTAAGTATGAATTTGCCGCAGGTGGTTAAGTATGACGGAACGAAGTGCCCACTTTATCTGGAGGCTGTTTTTTGTGTTAATTATGTCGAGCAGACCCGAGGTTGGGGGGGGATTTTAAATGTATTACCCACTCATTTGAGTATTAAAGATCTGTCCCAACGCATCATTGCTTTCGCTCTAGATCTGGAGATGATTGATTCTCAGCGTCGGCGGCAAGAACTTATATTTGAAGAAAGTAATATTGAAAAAATATGGGCCTCTAAAGTTGACAGGATTGACGTTCTTGCGAGACAAGTGTATGGGCACATTTCAGATGTGCCTGAAACACCTCGCGCCCCTGAGGCAATGGGGCTTTGTGAGATTGTAATATCTATGGATGGCAAGGAGTATACCTTGTCAGAATTGATTGTAAAAAAACAAGAGCAACTATGTAAATTCAAAGCCAACGATAATTATCCGATCTTACTTGAGAGTAATCCCAAGTATAAGAAACTTCAGGAGCTTCATTCTCAGCTGTTGTCGTTTTCCGCGCGAGCAGATGAAATTACACAGCAGCTAGATTTTTCTGAAAGCTATCTTTCTTCTTTGAAATTAAGGGAGGCTGATCAGAAGGATACTTTGAGAAAGTATAAAGATGTAGAGCGCCTGATTAAAATCGGTTCGGATGAAAACTTTGCAACGATTGCTAATAAATGTCCAACATGTGGGCATTTGGTAGATGATTCATTGCTGCCGCATATTCATGAGGCTTCAGTATTAGGAGTGTCTGATAATATTGCATATCTTGAAAAACAGCTTGATATGACGCAGTCTTTACTCGCGTCGGAAAAAGAGATGGTTAGGCTGAAAGAAATAGCTTTAGATGAGAAGAATAAGGAGATACAGGATGTTTCTAAAATTTTTGATGTTTTAAGGAGTGAGTTGGTTGATTTTAATGCTCAGGAAATTGGGGTGTCCAAGGCTAGAATTAAGGAAGAGTTAATTCTAGAAGATGACGTTGCACGGTTGGTGAAGGCAAACGCATCCCTCATGGATATGCGCCTAGAGTTGATCGAACAGGCGGAGGCATGGAAAACTGTTCAAGCTAAGCTAAAAATAATTCCAAAGGATGGATTGAGTTTTAATGATCGATCAAAGCTTAAGGTTCTTGAATCCAACTTCAAGCGCTTACTTGGAAGGTTCGGGTATCGAAGCACTAAAATTGAGGAATTTACCATTTCTGAACGTACCTATCGGCCAGCTCTTGACGGTGTGGAGATTGGATCTGAGGCATCAGCAAGCGATAATATAAGAGTCATTTGGGCATATCTTTACGCGTTAATGTTGACCTCAAAGTTTAAGGGTTTTTCCAGTAATTATCTTAATTTGTTGATTTTGGATGAGCCTCGACAGCAGGAAGCTAAAGACCTTAGTTTTAGGAGTTTTATTGAGGAGGTCTCCGGGACCGTGAATACGCAGCAGCAAGTAATTATAGGTACGAGCGAAAAGGCCGAAGAGCTCGGGGCTATACTCGATGGTATTCAGGCGAACGTTATTCACTTTGAGCAAGAGTTGATCGCACCGTTAGGTTCTTCGATTTTAACAAACTAAGTATTTCTCCAGTTTGACTCCTGAGTGGCAACGACAACTGGTGATGGCATGTCATGTTTGTGTGAGGAGAAATTGTTGAGGTGGATAAAGGGATACAAAGAATAGATAAATTTTTCTTTGGGTTTATTTATTTGTTTTTGTTAGGGGTGAATTAGTCCAATTTGTCCGCGGTGAGCTATAGGGCTGCGCCAAAAGTCATACGGGAGAAATAATGAAATTCAGCTGGAATGATATTTTGCTCGAGCATGAAGTGCCGGATAGTATTGGTTTGTTTGAATACATGTTTTCCGCTGCTAGTCTTCAAGCAGTCTTTAATGAGCGTTTCATAAATAACTCTGCAAAAGGAATTGATCGACTCAATGGATTCCAGTTTTCCAGTCGCTCAATTGCTGAGCTGACCGTAGCCTCAAATAAGTGTCTGGATGGTTCCTTTCGCTTCGCCCCTTTTCTTGAAAAGTTGAAGTTGAAGGGTCGCGGAAAACCTCCAAGAGTTATTGGAGTTCCAATTGTTAGGGATAGAGTGATACTTCATCAGCTTCAGAAGTATCTCGCGGCTATTTTTCCGGAGCGCGTGCCAAAAAATATCGCGAGCACCTATGTTCGACAGATATCGGAAGACATGAAGACACTAGACCCATCATCCGCTTGGGTCTGTAGTACAGATATAAAGACATTCTATGATTCCATACAACCTGAAAGGCTTAAGAAGGAAATTGCCAAAAGGGTAAAGTGTGAAAGAGCGCTAAAATTAATTTATCATGCGTTGAGAACTCCAACGGTACCTAAAAACACAAAGAAAACACAGCGATCAAAGTTTCAACACTTTGAAGGCGTCCCTCAGGGTCTTGCAATATCAAATATTCTTGCATCTATCTATATGCAAGTAATTGATGATGCATTTAAAGATATTCCCGATATAACATACTTCAGATATGTGGACGATGTGCTGATGTACGGTCCTGAGGAATCAGTTAAAAAGTCATACCAATCTCTTAAGGGACGCCTAAATAGGAGAGGACTGTCATTACACAGCCTTGGGTCTGGTAAGACACAGATAGCCCCAATTTCAAATACATTCGGATATCTTGGGTACACTTTTTCCTGGCCGGAAATAACAGTTAGAGATGCAACTATTGAGCGCTTCTTGCAGTCTGTTGCCGAAAAGCTTACCGAATACAAGCATAATAAGTTAAAGCGATTGGAGCGACAAAAGTACCTCACCAAGGAGCGTTTGGTTGAAATTTTCTTTATGGAACTTAACGAAAAAATTACCGGCGCTATTAGTGGGAATAAGCGGTATGGTTGGGTTGCATATTTTAATCAAATAACCGATATATCTCTGCTGTATAAAATGGACAAAGCAATTCTCGGAATGCTCAAGCGTATGCATGAGGTAAATGCCCAAGCACCTAGCGTAATCAAGAAGCTAAGTAGGGCGTATTACGAAATGAAGTTCAATCCCAAAGGTGGATATGTTAGGAATTATGATGAGATTACCACGTCCGCTCAGAAAATAAGCTTTCTGGCAGCCAGAGGTCGGATAGATCCAGATATCCCACTTACAGATAAGCAGATTGATGAAATATATGATGAATATCTTAAAGCTGTCCTTGCAGCAATGCATTCAGATGAAGGTGAAATTTATTCCTAACCCGTGTACATTTACATTCGTGAGTGGCGCCTACTGCGCAAGCAGTACCTCCTACCATCCATTGGCTGGAGCGGAAGTGCCCGAAACCTAGCGAAAGCAGGGCCTGACACCTAGTGTTAAACCTTCTCGAGGGCTATACGATAGCTGCCCGGGAAGAGGATCTGACTGATCTCTCAGGCGCCACGAACATACTATTTGGAAAAAGTCAATGCTTGAATATCTGAAAAAAATGCAGACTACCGTCTGGAGAACGTCAGGAGCCAGATACAACGCTTCTCGTCGCCTCAAGAGGAGGGAATTATTCTCCACTATTAGTTTGGCTCTATTCTCTGCGTTAAGCATAATTATTGCTGTTGTGCAAAGAATATATTCGATCCCAATACAAGTTGTTTCCGGTTTGGATAACTTGCTTACGGCGATATCTATTTGCATGGGTCTATTTATTTTGGTTTTTACCTTGATGGAGTGGGGCTCGGCGAATGGAGTGAAGGCGCACATGCTTCACATAAATGCAGAGGCTCTTAATGCCCTTCAAAGCAAAATTGGTCATATGGTTGCAAAATATAATGGCGAGCAAAAAACACCTATTAGCCAGGAAGAGGCGAACTCGTTAAGATTGGAATATGAAGAAATAAAAGGTCAGTGCGCCGAGAATCACACTCCGATCGATGACAGATTTTTTTTAATCACAAAGCGTCATTCGCCCGAGTTTGAGTACTTAAAGCTAACAAAAGTAGAGGCTGGGCTTGCTTGGCTAATATGGAATGCCTCTAGTATATGGTACTACGCGGGGCTATGGGCCGTTACTATCCTTGTTATGTGGTACACATTCTCCAGAATCATTCCCGTATAGTTCCCGCCGTTAATCAGTACATCGTTTCTAGGTTGAATCACCTGAGAATTTTTCGGCTAGCCGTTTGTTTTATTTGATCTGACCGGTTTAATTAAGATGCAAATGATCGGTGATTTTCCTAGCTTGCCCACCTGAATTTTAACGTTCAGAAAGGGGATGGCTTTTCTTTTGCTAGCAATAGATCGACACCTTCCCCCTTACCTTTATCCTGAAACAACAGCCGTTACGGACCGTCTGACCACAGCTATCTAACCTTACCCACACTAGCCAACCCCAATTCACACCATCCCCACCACCTCGTATTACTGCGGCTGCTGAACCCGGTACTCACGAGGAAACAACCATGGAAAGAACCCGCAGCTGGAGACGCGCGCAATCCCGCAAGCACAAGGGGCGCGAAGCGATTAGCCCGCAGGACTTCAAACCAGAAAAGAACTGGAAGCTGATCTACACCCGTGCCGACAAGCTGCACCGGGCGCTTCAGCTCGGTATGAGCTATCCCATCCGCACCACTCGCCAACTGTTGGATCAAGAGTGACTAATCTCCTGTTCGTTTGCAGTCGTAATCAATGGCGCAGCCCTACCGGGGAGGCGATCTGGCGTCGACGTCCTGGCTTCAGCATTCGTTCGGCGGGCACCAGCCCGAACGCACGCAAGCCTATCGGCCCAGCGGATATCCGTTGGGCCGATGTCATATTTGTGATGGAGCGCAAGCACGAGCATCGTCTGCGGGCAGAGCACGCTCGGCTGCTTGAGCACAAGCAGCTGCATGTTCTGGATATTCCCGATGACTATCGCTTCATGGATCCTGAGCTGGTGGACATGCTTGAACAGGCGGTGACGTCATACCTGTGTATTTGAGCATTTAGGGCAATCTTCACGAGCTGCCTTTTCTTCAATGGCTAGGCGAAACGATCAGGCTCACAGGGAGCTCACCCGCAATCTCCGATAACTCCGTTTGCAATGCCACGGTGTTCTTAACAAGGCCGCGAGGGTCGTAAACGAAGAAAATGATTGCATGGCATTCGGGGTGGGCACGATAGCGTGCGATATCCAGGATCAGCTCGTCGGCTAGCGATCTTGCGGTCATACCGTCGCGCGTCATCTTGAGTTCAATAAAGAGCCCATGTTCAGGCAGGAGGAAGTCTGCGCGGGTGCCGCCTGCTGCCATGCTCGGGGACGGCTCTTCAGGCTTTACATTATCAAACTGCAATCTTAGCAACGCGTTGACCAGAAACTGGACGTCGTATTCATCGTCAAGCTGAACTCCCTTTCGGCCGCGCGGGCGGTGTTCCAAGTCTTTCGCAAAACGGTGAAAACGCAGCAGCATGCGCTCGATGATCTGGTCGGCTCGCTCTTCGGTAACGGGGAGGGCGGGCATATCAAAGGAGAAATGCTCCTGGAGTATCTGTTCCTCAAACCTGCGCTGCGCTTTTGGTGGTCTTTGGAAAATGACGCAGGTTGCTATCCCAATCAAAAACAGTTCGATGGTCAGAAACATAACCAGATAGCCTGTGACGACTGTCACTTTGTACTGGCCATCAAGCTTGTATTTGTTGCCTCCTCCTTGCCTGGGCTCGTCTCGTGGTACCAACTGCAGGTTGAAAGTGACCGTTACGCCGCCAATTCGGTGAACGCCTTGTAAACCGCGCAGCGAGTCCAGGCCAATCTCGCCCCGGTTGTAGAGGTCGAGCAGAGCAAATATTTCCCGGGTTGCCTGTTGATACTCTTCGCTATTGATCACCTCAAGCACTGCGGGATTGGTAAGCCCCGAGTCCTCAAACCGCGGGGCTATCCAGGAGCAGTAGGTGAGGATGGGCATGAACACCAATATGGTGAAGCCGACCTTGGCGAACATGCGCCAGCGCCGGTTCTCCATCACTAACTCGCCCAGTGTGTCGTTTTCGCTACTTCTAAGAAAAAATGCAGAGATCCATTTCAGCAAAGCGTATTTCTCCAAGATGTTCGTTGCGCCAGGTCTTGCAGGTTTACTGGATATCTTTCAGGTAATCCCTAAGGGTTAGAAGCGGATCCCGAAGCTCCGCTATCGTCTGGGTAGCGCTGAAGTCAGTCGCCAACCGGCCCAGTTCCCGTCCCAAAGCGGTGTTGCTGCCCCCAAGTGCCTCCAGCGCCAAGTCCAAGCAGTGCTGCACTTTTGCCTGGATAGTTTGAATGTCTTCTCTGCGCACCAACAACCCAAACACCTCCCGCTCATAGTCCGCCATCAGGTGATCATCCCGCAAAATCGGACTATGCCCCTCCGTCTCGTAAGCCAGCTTCAGCGAGTAAAGAGCAACCGTTTCCAGCAGCAATTCCATGGGGTGAAATCCTTTGTCAGCGGGTGAGGAGGGGCGGTGGATCAATTGGGCGTCGCAAGGCGGAGCATCGGTGGGTGCTGTGACATTTTTGTGAGCGCTTTGCGCTCAAGCGGGAGCAAGCTCCCTCGCCACGGGTTCCTACTAGCCACAGATTCTTCCTTGCCACAGGTTTGGTGGTTGGGGCCGCTTCGCGGCCCAGCGGGGATAAATCCCCTCGCCACAAATGGATCGGGTGACTTTCCTGCAGACGAAAAAAAAGACCTTGAATTTCAAGGTCTTTCTTTAAGATGGTGCCCCGAGGGAGACTCGAACTCCCACTCCTTTCGAAAACGGATTTTGAATCCGCCGCGTCTACCAATTCCGCCATCAGGGCTCAATGGCGGCGAAGTATAGAGAGGTGCCTACCGTTGGTCAATCACGTTTCATGGTGAATTTTTGATATTTCCGCTAGACTTTCCGGCCCTGCTAGACGAACCCCATCATGCGTGTTGCTGACTTTACCTTCGAACTCCCGGATTCGCTGATCGCTCGCCATCCTCTGGCCGAGCGTCGCGCCAGTCGACTGTTGACCCTGGACGGGGTCAGCGGTGCCATGGCTCACCGTCAATTCACTGATTTGCTTGAGCATTTGCGCCCGGGCGATTTGATGGTGTTCAACAATACCCGGGTGATTCCGGCGCGGTTGTTTGGCCAGAAGGCCTCCGGCGGCAAGCTGGAGATTCTGGTGGAGCGGGTGCTGGACAGTCATCGTGTGCTGGCCCATGTGCGCTCCAGCAAGTCGCCCAAGCCGGGTTCGTCGATCCTCATCGACGGTGGCGGCGAGGCGGTGATGGTGGCGCGGCATGATGCGTTGTTCGAGCTGGAATTTGCCGAAGAGGTGTTGCCGCTGCTCGACCGTGTCGGGCACATGCCGTTGCCTCCTTATATAGACCGCCCGGACGAAGGTTCGGACCGCGAGCGTTATCAGACCGTGTACGCCGAGCGCCTGGGGGCGGTGGCGGCGCCGACGGCGGGGCTGCATTTTGATCAGCCGTTGCTGGAGGCGATTGCCGCCAAGGGCGTGGAGACGGCGTTCGTGACGCTGCACGTTGGCGCTGGCACGTTCCAGCCGGTGCGAGTCGAGCGTATCGAAGACCACCACATGCACAACGAATGGCTCGAAGTGAGCCAGGAAGTGGTCGATGCCGTGGCGGCCTGTCGCGCTCGCGGTGGGCGGGTGGTGGCGGTGGGGACCACCAGTGTGCGGTCCCTGGAAAGCGCTGCTCGCGATGGCGTGCTCAAGCCGTTCAGTGGCGACACCGACATCTTTATCTACCCGGGCCGGCCGTTCCATGTGGTCGATGCCCTGGTCACCAACTTTCATTTGCCTGAATCCACGCTGTTGATGCTGGTTTCGGCGTTCGCCGGTTATCCCGAAGCCATGGCCGCCTACAAGGCCGCCGTCGAGCATGGATACCGCTTTTTCAGCTACGGTGATGCGATGTTCATCACCCGTAACCCCGCGCCACGCGGACCCGAGGAAACAGTATGAGTCGCACCTGTCGCATGTCCTTCGAGTTGCTCGCCACCGATGGCAAGGCTCGTCGCGGTCGTCTGACCTTCCCCCGCGGTACCGTGGAAACCCCGGCGTTCATGCCGGTGGGCACCTACGGCACGGTCAAGGGCATGTTGCCGCGTGACATCGAGGCGATTGGCGCGGAAATCATCCTGGGCAATACCTTCCACCTGTGGCTGCGCCCGGGCATGGAAGTGATCAAGGCCCACGGCGACCTGCACGATTTCATGCAGTGGAAAGGCCCGATCCTGACCGACTCCGGCGGTTTCCAGGTGTTCAGCCTGGGCGCGATGCGCAAGATCAAGGAGGAGGGCGTGACCTTCGCCTCGCCGGTGGACGGTTCCAAGGTGTTCATGGGCCCGGAAGAGTCGATGCAGGTGCAGCGCGACCTGGGCTCGGACATCGTGATGATCTTCGACGAATGCACGCCGTACCCGGCCGATGAAGACGTGGCGCGGGTGTCCATGGAGCTGTCGTTGCGCTGGGCCCAGCGTTCGAAGAACGCCCATGGCGAAAACACCGCAGCGTTGTTCGGCATCGTCCAGGGCGGCATGCACCGCGACCTGCGCATGCGCTCGCTGGAAGGCCTGGACAAGATCGGCTTCGACGGCCTGGCGATTGGCGGCCTGTCGGTGGGTGAGCCGAAGCACGAGATGATCAAGGTGCTCGATTACCTGCCGGGCGAAATGCCCGCTGACAAACCTCGTTACCTTATGGGCGTTGGCAAACCGGAAGATCTGGTTGAGGGTGTGCGCCGCGGGGTGGACATGTTCGATTGCGTGATGCCAACCCGTAATGCCCGCAATGGGCATCTGTTCATCGACACCGGTGTGCTGAAGATCCGTAATGCGTTCCATCGCCATGATGATTCGCCGCTGGATCCGACGTGCGATTGCTACACCTGCCAGAACTTCTCCCGCGCTTATCTGCATCATTTGGACAAGTGCGGCGAAATGCTCGGCAGTATGCTCAATACCATCCACAATTTGCGCCATTATCAGGTGCTTATGGCTGGTTTGCGCGAGGCTATCCAACAGGGTACATTGGCCGCCTTTGTCGAGGCCTTCTATGCCAAGCGCGGGTTGCCTGTTCCGCCTTTGGACTGAGTTTTCCGATCCCTAGATTCAATACTTGCAACTGGAGTGCTAAATGAGCTTTTTTATCTCTAACGCCATGGCTGATGCCGCTGCACCTGCTGCTGCCGGCCCTATGGGTGGCGGTTTCGAGTGGATTTTCCTGGTCGGCTTCCTGGTCATCTTCTACCTGATGATCTGGCGTCCACAGGCCAAGCGCGCCAAAGAGCAGAAGAACCTGCTCAGCAGCTTGCAGAAGGGCGATGAAGTGGTCACCACCGGCGGTATCGCGGGCAAGATCACCAAAGTGGCTGATGACTTCGTGGTACTGGAAGTGTCCGACACTGTTGAAATGAAGTTCCAGAAGGGCGCCATCGCGGCCACGCTGCCAAAAGGCACGCTGAAAGCGATCTAAGTAACAACTTCTATTCAATCGACGGGGCGCGCAAGGCGCCCCGCGTCATAAGCGGGCGGCGTGATGCTGAACAAATACCCTCTGTGGAAATATTTACTGATCCTGGCGGTGCTGGCGGTCGGTCTGATTTATTCCGCTCCCAATCTCTACCCGGATGACCCGGCCATTCAGGTCAGTGGCGCAAGCACTGCGCTGCAGGTCACCCAGGCCGATCTGGACCGTGCGAGCGCTGCGCTCAAGGCGGCCAATATCGAGGTCAAGGCTGCGTCCATCGCCGAAAACGGCAAGGGCGGCCTGTTGCGCCTGGTCAAGGCAGAAGACCAACTGCCAGCCAAGGACGTGGTGCGCAAGGCGTTGGGTGACGATTACGTCGTGGCCCTGAACCTGGCCCAGACCACCCCGCAATGGCTGCGCAAGCTCGGCGCGCACCCGATGAAGCTGGGCCTGGACTTGTCCGGTGGTGTGCACTTCCTGCTGGAAGTGGACATGGAAAAAGCCCTCGACGCGCGCATGAAAGTCTACGAAGGCGACGTCAAGAGCTTGCTGCGTAAAGAGCGCGTGCGTTATCGCAGCCTGCCGCAACTCGACGGTGCCATTCAGCTGGGCTTTAGCGATGAAGATACCCGCGAGCAGGCCCGTGCGCTGATCCGCAAGAACTTCAACGATTTCGACATTGTGCCGTCCGACCTCAATGGTCAGGCGGTGCTGCGTCTGGCGATGACCCCGGCCAAGCTGGCGGAAATCCGCGAATACTCCATCAAGCAGAACTTGACCACGGTGCGTAACCGCGTCAACGAGCTGGGTGTGGCCGAGCCGATCGTGCAGCGCCAGGGCGCCAACCGCATCGTGGTTGAGCTGCCGGGCGTGCAGGACACCGCCGAAGCCAAGCGTATCCTCGGCAAGACCGCCAACCTGGAATTCCGCCTGGCCGCTGAGCCGGGTGCTTCCAAGGCCACTTCCGAGAGTTTCGAGTTCCGTGAAGGCGGTCGTCCGGCGGCGCAGATCGAGCGTGGCCTGATCATCACCGGTGACCAGGTGACCGACGCCCAGGCGGGCTTCGACGAGCAGGGTCGTCCGCAGGTGAACATTCGCCTCGACGGCCACGGCGGCGAACTGATGAGCCGCGCCACGCGCAGCAACGTCGGTCGCAGCATGGCGGTGATCTTCATCGAGCAGAAGCCGACCACCACTTACACCAAGCAAGTGGTCAATGGCGTCGAGAAAGACGTACCGGTCCAGACCTTCAAGGAAGAGAAAAAGATCATCAGCCTGGCGACCATCCAGTCGCCACTGGGCAGCCAGTTCCGCATCACCGGCCTCAACGGCCAGGGTGAATCCTCGGAACTGGCCCTGCTGCTGCGTGCCGGTGGCCTGGCCGCACCGATGTACTTCGCTGAAGAGCGCACCATTGGCCCGAGCCTGGGTGCCGACAACATCACCAAGGGTATCGATGCATCCCTGTGGGGCATGCTGTTCGTGTCGCTGTTCATCATCGCCATCTACCGCTTCTTCGGCATCATCGCCACCGTCGCGCTGGCGGTGAACATGGTGATGCTGCTGGCCCTGATGTCGCTGCTGGGGGCTACGCTGACCCTGCCGGGTATCGCCGGTATCGTCTTGACCATGGGTATGGCGGTGGACGCCAACGTGCTGATCTTCTCGCGGATACGTGAAGAAATCGCCGCGGGCATGTCGATCCAGCGGGCAATCAACGAAGGCTTCGGCCGGGCATTCACCGCGATCCTCGACGCCAACTTGACCACGTTGCTGGTGGGCGGGATTCTCTTCGCCATGGGCACCGGCCCGGTCAAGGGCTTCGCAGTGACCATGTCCCTCGGGATCTTTACCTCGATGTTCACGGCCATCATGGTGACCCGCGCAATGGTCAACCTGATCTTTGGCGGTCGTGACTTCAAGAAGTTGTGGATTTAAGGGGCTGCCATGTTACGTACAATCAACTTCATGGGCGTTCGCAACGTTGCGTTCGGCGTCACATTGTTCCTTACCGTACTGGCGTTATTCAGCTGGGCCACCAAGGGTCTGAACTACGGCCTGGACTTCACCGGCGGTACGCTCATCGAGCTGACCTACGAGCGTCCGGCCGATGTCACCAAGGTGCGCGAGCAACTGGCGACGTCGGGCTACAGCGATGCCATCGTGCAGAGCTTCGGTGCGACCACGGACCTGTTGGTGCGCATGCCGGGTGAAGACCCGCAACTGGGTCACCAGGTGGCCGAGGCCTTGCAGAAGGCCGGCGGCGATAACCCGGCCCAGGTCAAGCGCGTCGAGTTCGTCGGCCCGCAGGTGGGTGAAGAGCTGCGCGACCAGGGCGGCCTCGGCATGCTGATGGCGCTGGGCGGCATCCTGATCTACCTGGCCTTCCGCTTTCAGTGGAAGTTCGCGGTGGGTGCGATTGTCTCGCTGATCCACGACGTGATCGTGACCGTGGGCATCCTGTCGTTCTTCCAGATCACCTTCGACCTGACGGTGTTGGCGGCGGTGCTGGCGATCATCGGTTACTCGCTCAACGACACCATCGTGGTGTTCGACCGGGTGCGTGAGAACTTCCGTGTGCTGCGCAAGGCGTCGTTGATCGAGAACATTAACATCTCGACCACCCAGACCCTGCTGCGGACCATGGCGACATCGATCTCCACCTTGCTGGCGATTGCGGCGCTGCTGATCTTTGGTGGCGACAACCTGTTCGGTTTCTCCATCGCGCTGTTCATCGGCGTGCTGGCGGGTACTTACTCTTCGATCTACATCGCTAACGTGGTGCTGATCTGGCTGAACCTGAGCACCGAGGACCTGATTCCTCCAGCGGCCACCGAAACGGAAGTGGACGACCGCCCGTAAGGCTCCGGTTTCCACCCGTCACGGCTGAAAAGGCGCGAGTTGAACTCGCGCCTTTTTTTGTGCTCCAAGGCTGGGAGAAGCGCGGATTAATCCGCTTGTGATGGTCAGGAGGTTCAAGTGAACAAATCGATGCTGGTTGGTGCGGTATTGGGTGCTGTCGGTGTAACAGCCGGTGGTGCGGTCGCCACCTACAGCTTGGTAAAAAGTGGCCCTGAGTATGCGCAAGTATTGGCCGTGGAGCCGGTCAAGACCCAAATCAAGACCCCGCGTGAAGTGTGCAAGGACGTCACCGTGACTCGGCAGAAGCCAGTCCAGGACCAGCACCAGATCGCCGGCACCGTGTTGGGCGCCGTAGCCGGTGGCTTGCTGGGTAACCAGATCGGCGGCGGCACCGGCAAGAAAATCGCCACCGTGGCGGGTGCGGCCGGTGGTGGTTATGCCGGTAACAAGATTCAGGAAGGCATGCAGGAGCGCGACACCTACACCACCACCCAGACGCGCTGCAACACGGTCAATGACATCAGCGACAAGGTTGTAGGCTACGACGTTCGCTACATGCTCGACGGCAAAGAAGGCAAAGTCCGCATGGACCGCGACCCGGGCAACCAGATCCCGGTGAGCAAGGAAGGCCAACTGATCCTGGGGCAGAACGAACCCGCCCAGTGATCCAGTCGCTATGAAAAAGCACCCTTCGGGGTGCTTTTTTTTCGCCCGCATTTTAAGCCCCACCCCAAATCCCCTGTGGGAGATTGCTCGCGATAGCGGTGGGTCAGCTTCCATCAATGTTCAGGGTGTCATCCATTGTGGCGAGGGAGCTTGCTCCCGCTCGGTTGCGCAGCGACCGCAAGATCTTGGGTCTGCTGCGCAGCCCAGCGGGAGCAAGCTCCCTCGCCACGGGGTATTTATCTGGGCTGAGTGGTGTGGGGCAGGCATAAAAAAAGCACCCCGAAGGGTGCTTTTTCTGTAGCCGAGCGGCTTAACGCTTCAACGAAGCCGGCAAGTGCGGCTGGATAGCAGTCAGCACAGCCTTGAAGCATTTGGTGTTGCCGGCAACGATGTGGCCTTTTTCAAGGAAGTCGTGGCCGCCGGTGAAGTCGCTCACCAAGCCACCGGCTTCCTGGATCAGCAGGGCGCCAGCAGCCATGTCCCATTCGGACAGGCCCGATTCCCAGAACGCATCGAAACGGCCAGCGGCTACATAAGCCAGGTCCAGGCTCGCAGCGCCGGCGCGGCGGATGCCGGCGGTCTGGCCGACCAGGGCGCGGAACATGCCCAGGTAGTTGTCCAGGTTGTCCATCTGGTCATCACGGAACGGGAAGCCGGTACCCAGCAGGGCGCCGTCCAGGCTGGTGCGGCCGCTGACGCGCAGGCGACGACCGTTCAGTTGGGCGCCACGGCCACGGCTGGCGGTGAATTCCTCCTGGCGAACCGGGTCCAGCACAACGGCGTGTTCCAGGCGGCCACGGTATTTGCAGGCGATGCTGACAGCGAAATGAGGAATGCCGCGCAGGAAGTTGGTGGTGCCGTCCAGCGGATCGATGATCCACAGGTACTCTTCGCCTTCGATGCCAGTACCGGCGTGCATGCCGGTCTCTTCACCGAGGATGGAGTGGTTTGGATAAGCCTTGCGCAGGGCGTCGACGATCTTTTGCTCGGCGGCGCGATCGACCTCGGACACGTAGTCCTTGGCGTCTTTTTCATCGACCTTGATGGTATCCAGGCGCTCGATGGAGCGGAAGATCAGTTCACTGGCGCTGCGGGCGGCGCGCAGCGCGATATTCAGCATGGGCTGCATGGATGTGTCACCTAAGGTTGTTAAAGAAAGCCGCGCATTCTATCAGAAAGTTTTCCGAGGAGAAGGTTGGTGTTCGCTTTCATAGCTTAACGGTAGGTGCTTCTGTAAGATTTGCTCCCTTTATCGTGTTCGAGAGCGCCCCCCTTGTTGCAGAACATTCGTGTCGTCCTGGTCAATACCAGCCATCCGGGTAACATCGGCGGAGCTGCGCGGGCCATGAAGAACATGGGCCTGTCGCGCCTGGTGCTGGTCGAACCGCGTCTGTTTCCCCATCACGAGGCTGACGCCCGGGCTTCCGGTGCCGGTGACATCCTGGCCAACGCTCAAGTCGTCGCCACCCTGGAAGACGCCTTGGTGGGGTGCAACCTGGTGCTCGGCACCAGCGCCCGTGACCGCCGTATCCCCTGGCCGCTGCTCGACCCCCGCGAATGCGGCACCAAAGTGGTCGAGGAAGCCGCGCAAGGCTTTGAGATCGCCCTGGTGTTCGGTCGTGAAGATTCCGGCCTGACCAACGACGAGCTGCAGCGATGTCACTTTCACGTGCATATCCCTTCCGACCCCGAGTTCAGTTCCTTGAACCTGGGGACGGCGGTGCAGGTGTTGAGCTATGAAGTGCGCATGGCTTGGCTGGCAGCCGAAGGCAAGCCCAGCAAAGTCGAAAAAACCGAGGTCACGTCGCCGCGCAGTGAGACACTGGCGACCATGGACGAGTTGGAACGATTCTATGAGCACCTGGAGCAGACCTTGGTGGACATCGAGTTCCTCGACCCGGAAAAGCCGCGACACTTGATGGCGCGCCTGCGTCGGTTGTACGGACGAAGCTCGGTCAGCCGGGCGGAGATGAATATATTGCGCGGCATCCTCACGGAAACCCAGAAGGCGGCCCGTGGCGAGCTGATTAAGCGGAAGAAATAAAATGTTCGAACGTTTGCGTGAAGATATCCAAAGTGTTTTCCATCGTGACCCGGCGGCGCGCAATGCCTTTGAAGTGCTGACCTGCTACCCGGGGATGCACGCGATCTGGATCCACCGCCTGTCCGGTGCCTTGTGGAACATGGGCTGGAAGTGGCTGGCGCGGCTGGTCTCGAACTTCGGGCGCTGGTTGACCGGGATCGAGATCCATCCGGGCGCCAAGGTCGGTCGTCGGTTCTTCATTGACCACGGCATGGGTATCGTCATTGGCGAAACCGCCGAGATCGGCGACGACGTGACCCTGTACCAGGGCGTGACCCTCGGTGGCACCAGCTGGAACAAAGGCAAGCGCCACCCGACCCTGGAAGACGGCGTGGTAGTCGGTGCCGGCGCCAAGGTGCTCGGGCCGTTCACGGTAGGGGCGGGGGCGAAAGTCGGCTCCAACGCCGTGGTGACCAAGGCCGTGCCGCCTGGCGCGACCGTGGTGGGTATTCCGGGGCGGATCATCGTCAAGTCCGATGACGAGCAGGACGCGCGCCGCAAGGCCATGGCCGAGAAGATCGGCTTCGACGCCTACGGTGTCGGCGAAGACATGCCCGACCCGGTCGCCCGCGCCATCAACCAATTGCTCGATCACTTGCAGGCCGTCGATGGGCGCCTGGAGGGGATGTGCGGGGCCCTGAAGGATCTGGGCAGTAATTACTGTGCCAAGGACCTGCCTGAGCTGCGCGAGGAAGATTTCGCGTGTGTGAAGGACAAGGATCAGAGCCAGGCCAGCTAAACCCGGCAGGCCTCATCGCGAGCAAGCTCGCACACAGGGGGTTTTGGTGGGTGCACAATTCGTGTACACCACAGATCCCTGTGGGAGCGAGCTTGCTCGCGATAAACGATAACGCGGTATCGCTGGTCGCCGCCGACCAGCCTTTGCTATCATGCGCGCGCTCTTTCGCGGGTAAACCTGAGTAAAGCACTAGGTCTTATACTTGACTTAAATACTCGGGAATTGCATACTCGCCCCCATTCCGAACTCCGTGGTAATTGTCCATGCGACTGACTACAAAAGGCCGATACGCCGTGACCGCAATGCTGGATCTGGCATTGCATGCGCAGCACGGGCCGGTGTCCCTGGCCGATATCTCCGAGCGCCAGGGCATTTCCCTGTCCTACCTTGAACAGCTGTTCGCCAAGCTGCGCCGTAGCAACCTGGTTTCCAGCGTTCGCGGCCCAGGCGGCGGCTACCAGCTGTCGCGGGACATGCAGGGCATCCAGGTCGCCCAGGTGATCGATGCGGTGAACGAATCGGTCGATGCGACCAAATGCCAGGGCCTTGGCGATTGCCATGGCGGTGATACTTGCCTGACCCACCACTTGTGGTGCGACCTCAGCCTGCAGATTCACGAATTTCTAAGCGGTATCAGCTTGGCTGACCTTGTAACTCGTCGTGAGGTGCAAGAAGTAGCCCAGCGTCAGGACCAGCGTCGTTGCAATAGCAAGGCGCCGCACCTGGACAAGATTGAAGCGTCCGCCGTCGAATGACTGCCGCAGAGCACGCGGAACGCCAGCCAGCCTGATTTAGGAGAGAGTCCATGAAATTGCCGATTTACCTTGATTACTCTGCGACCACCCCGGTTGATCCGCGTGTTGCGCAAAAAATGAGTGAATGCCTGCTGGTCGACGGAAACTTCGGTAACCCGGCGTCCCGTTCCCACGTGTTTGGCTGGAAGGCCGAAGAGTCGGTCGAAAACGCCCGTCGCCAGGTCGCTGACCTGGTCAACGCCGACCCGCGTGAAATCGTCTGGACCTCCGGTGCCACTGAATCCGACAACCTGGCAATCAAGGGTGTCGCGCATTTCTACCACACCAAGGGCAAGCACCTGATCACCTCCAAGATCGAGCACAAGGCTGTCCTGGACACCATGCGCCAACTGGAGCGTGAAGGCTTCGAAGTCACCTACATCGAGCCCGGTGAAGACGGCATCATCACCCCGGCCATGGTTGAAGCCGCCCTGCGCGACGACACCATCCTGGTTTCGATCATGCACGTGAACAACGAAATCGGCACCGTCAACGACATCGCCGCCATCGGCGAACTGACCCGTTCCAAGGGCATCCTGTTCCACGTCGACGCGGCCCAGTCCACCGGCAAGGTCGACATCGACCTGTCCAAGCTGAAAGTCGACCTGATGTCGTTTTCGGCCCACAAGACCTACGGCCCTAAAGGCATCGGCGCGCTGTACGTCAGCCGCAAGCCGCGTGTTCGCCTCGAAGCGACCATGCACGGCGGCGGTCACGAGCGCGGCATGCGTTCCGGCACCCTGGCGACCCACCAGATCGTCGGCATGGGCGAAGCCTTCCGCGTGGCCAAGGAAGACATGGCCGCCGAGAACGTACGCATCAAGGCCCTGAGCGACCGCTTCTTCAAGCAGGTCGAGCACCTCGAAGAACTCTACGTCAACGGCAGCATGATCGCCCGCGTACCGCACAACCTGAACCTGAGCTTCAACTACGTTGAAGGCGAGTCGCTGATCATGGCGCTCAAGGATCTGGCCGTGTCGTCCGGTTCGGCGTGCACCTCGGCGTCGCTTGAGCCTTCGTACGTACTGCGCGCCCTGGGCCGCAACGACGAACTGGCCCACAGCTCCATTCGCTTTACCTTCGGCCGTTTCACCACCGAAGAAGAAATCGATTACGCCGCGCAGAAAGTCTGCGAGGCCGTTACCAAGCTGCGCGCTCTGTCGCCGCTGTGGGACATGTACAAAGACGGCGTCGACATTTCGAAAATCGAGTGGGCGGCGCACTGAAGAAGTCGCCACCAGAGCGACTCACTGATGAGGATTGAAGCAAATGGCATATAGCGAAAAGGTCATCGACCACTACGAGAACCCGCGCAACGTCGGCAAGATGGACGCGCAGGATCCTGATGTCGGCACCGGCATGGTCGGCGCGCCGGCGTGCGGCGACGTGATGCGTCTGCAGATCAAGGTCAACGAGCAAGGCATCATCGAAGATGCCAAGTTCAAGACCTACGGTTGCGGTTCCGCCATCGCGTCCAGCTCCCTGGCCACCGAGTGGATGAAGGGCAAGACCCTTGATGAAGCCGAAACCATCAAGAACACCCAGCTGGCCGAAGAACTGGCCCTGCCGCCAGTGAAGATCCACTGCTCGGTACTCGCCGAAGACGCCATCAAGGCCGCCGTTCGCGACTACAAGCAGAAGAAAGGCTTGATCTGATCCGCGCATTGGTAAGGAGTTTTCATGGCTATCCAGATGACAGAAGCGGCAGCTAAGCATGTGCAGCGTTCCCTCGCGGGGCGTGGCAAGGGCGAGGGTATCCGCCTGGGTGTTCGCACCACGGGCTGTTCTGGCCTCGCCTATGTACTGGAATTCGTCGACGAAGTGGGCGAAGACGATCAGGTGTTCGAAAGTCATGGTCAGAAAGTGATCATCGACCCGAAAAGCCTGACGTACCTGGACGGCACCGAGCTGGATTTCGTCAAGGAAGGGTTGAACGAAGGCTTCAAGTTCAACAACCCCAACGTGCGCGGTGAGTGTGGCTGCGGCGAAAGCTTCAACATCTGAGGCAGCTTGTGGGTACTCCTTGTCATTTTGCGTTGTTCCAGTTGCAGCCTGCTTTCCAGCTGGATCTCGATCAGTTGTCGGCGCGATATCTGGAATTGGCCCGTGGTGTTCATCCGGACCGTTTTGCCGACGGCTCCGAGGCTGAGCAGCGGCGGGCGCTCGAGCAGTCGGCGAACCTCAACGAGGCTTACCAGACGCTCAAGAACCCTGCCAAGCGCGCACGTTACCTGCTTGCCATCAGTGGCCATGAGTTGCCGCTGGAGGTCACGGTCCACGATCCCGAGTTTCTTTTGCAGCAGATGCAATGGCGCGAAGAGCTCGAAGACCTGCAGGACAGCGCCGATCTGGCCGGTGTCGCGGTATTCAAGCGACGCTTGAAAGACGCCCAGCAAACACTGAACGAAAGCTTCGCAGCCTGCTGGAACGATGCCGCGCAACGCGAACAGGCCGAACGCCTGATGCGGCGCATGCAGTTCCTCGACAAGCTCACCTACGAAGTGCGCCAGCTAGAAGAGCGCCTCGACGATTAACCCAGTGCCGCTCCGGTCGCACGCCTGATTACAGATAAGTCCTGATTACGATGGCCCTACTGCAGATCGCCGAACCCGGCCAAAGTCCACAACCGCACCAGCGTCGCCTGGCTGTCGGGATCGACTTGGGTACCACCAACTCCCTGGTAGCTGCCTTGCGCAGCGGTCTTTCCGAACCGCTGGCCGACGAGCAGGGACGGGTGATCCTGCCGTCCGCCGTGCGCTATCACGCCGATCACGTTGAAGTGGGCGAGTCCGCGAAGCTTGCCGCCGCCACCGATCCGTTGAACACCATCGTCTCGGTCAAGCGCTTGATGGGTCGTGGCCTGTCCGACGTCAAGCAATTGGGTGACCAACTGCCGTACCGCTTCGTTGGCGGCGAATCCCACATGCCGTTCATCGAAACCGTGCAGGGCCCGAAAAGCCCGGTAGAGGTTTCCGCCGACATCCTCAAGGTGCTGCGCCAGCGCGCCGAAGCAGCATTGGGTGGTGAGTTGGTCGGTGCGGTCATCACCGTGCCGGCCTATTTCGACGACGCCCAGCGTCAAGCCACCAAGGACGCGGCCAAGCTGGCCGGCCTGAACGTGCTGCGCCTGCTCAACGAGCCGACGGCCGCTGCGGTCGCTTATGGCCTGGACCAGCATGCCGAAGGCCTGGTTGCCATCTACGACTTGGGTGGCGGTACTTTCGATATTTCGATCTTGCGCCTGACCGGCGGTGTTTTCGAAGTCTTGGCCACCGGTGGCGACAGTGCCCTGGGCGGCGATGACTTCGACCACGCCATCGCCGGCTGGATCATCGAGCAAGCGGGCTTGTCCGCCGACCTCGACCCAGGTGCGCAACGCCACCTGCTGCAAACCGCCTGCGCCGCCAAGGAAGCCTTGACCGACGCCGCCACCGTTGAAGTCGCTTATGGCGACTGGAAAGCCACGCTGACCCGCGAAGCCTTCGATGCCCTGATCGAGCCCATGGTCGCCCGCAGCCTCAAGGCCTGCCGCCGTGCCGTGCGCGATTCCGGCGTGGAGCTCGAAGACGTCAAGGCCGTGGTCATGGTCGGTGGTTCGACCCGCGTGCCTCGGGTTCGCGAAGCCGTTGCCGAGGCCTTTGGCCGCCAGCCGCTGACTGAAATCGACCCGGACCAGGTGGTCGCCATCGGCGCCGCGATCCAGGCCGATACCCTGGCCGGCAACAAGCGCGACGGCGGCGAACTGCTGCTGCTCGACGTGATTCCGTTGTCCCTGGGCCTGGAAACCATGGGCGGCCTGATGGAGAAGGTGATTCCACGCAACACCACCATCCCGGTTGCCCGCGCCCAGGACTTCACCACCTATAAAGACGGCCAGTCGGCCATGATGGTCCACGTGCTGCAAGGCGAGCGTGAACTGATCAGCGACTGCCGTTCCCTGGCGCGCTTCGAACTGCGCGGCATCCCGCCGATGGTGGCCGGTGCGGCGAAGATTCGCGTGACCTTCCAGGTCGATGCCGACGGCTTGCTCAACGTCTCCGCCCGCGAACTGGGTTCGGGCGTCGAGGCGAGCATCCAGGTCAAGCCGTCCTACGGCCTGACCGACGGTGAAATCGCCAAGATGCTCAAGGATTCCTTCCAGCATGCCAGCGACGACAAGGTGGCGCGGGTGCTGCGCGAGCAGCAGGTCGACGCCCAGCGCCTGATCGAAGCCGTGCAAGGTGCCCTGGAGGCAGACGGCGACCGTTTGCTCGACGCTGAAGAACGCATGGTCATCGAGCTGCAAATGCAGGAATTGTCCGAATTGATCAAAGGCACCGATGGTTATGCCATCGAGCAGCAGACCAAGCGTCTGTCGCACGTCACCGATGCCTTTGCTGCCCGCCGCCTGGACTCGACGGTGAAAGCCGCCCTGGCGGGGCGCAACCTGAATGAAATCGAGGAATAACTGATGCCGCAGGTGATTTTTTTGCCCCACGAGAAGTTCTGCCCGGAGGGTATGGTCGTGGAGGCTGAGCCCGGGACGTCCATTCTTGAACTGGCTCATGAGCATCACATCGAGATGGAAAGTGCCTGTGGCGGTGTCTGTGCGTGCACGACCTGTCATTGCATCGTTCGTGAAGGCTTCGATTCGCTGGAAGAGGCGGACGAGCTCGAAGAAGACTTCCTCGACCGGGCCTGGGGCCTGGAAGCGCAATCGCGTCTGGCCTGCCAGGCGATTGTCGGCACTGAGGACCTGACCATCGAGATCCCAAGATACTCGCTTAACCACGCCGCCGAAGCGCCGCACTGATTCAGGGAGCTACAATGAGTCTGAAATGGGTTGATGTACTGGAAATTGCAATCCAGCTGGTTGAATCCAAGCCAGATGTAGACCCCCGTTACGTGAACTTCGTCGATCTGCACAAGTGGGTGCTGGAATTGCCGGAGTTCAGCGATGATCCGACCCGCGGTGGTGAGAAGGTGCTGGAAGCCATTCAAGCCGCCTGGATCGAAGAGGCGGACTGAGTCTGCACCGTACGCAGTTAGGCAATACCCAAGAACCCGCGTATAATTCGCGGGTTTAATTTTTCGCAAATTACCGTTTCTGGAGTTACACCATGGCTGTTCAACGTACTTTCTCCATCATCAAGCCTGACGCCGTTGCTAAAAACGTGATCGGCAAGATCGTTACCCGTTTCGAAGACGCTGGCCTGCGCGTTGTAGCTTCGAAAATGAAGCAACTGTCCAAGGCTGAAGCCGAAGGCTTCTACGCTGAGCACAGCGAGCGCGGTTTCTTCGGTGAGCTGGTGGCCTTCATGACTTCCGGTCCGGTTGTCGTCCAGGTGCTGGAAGGCGAAAACGCTATCGCTCGCAACCGTGAGCTGATGGGCGCTACCAACCCTAAAGAAGCTGCTGCCGGCACCATCCGTGCTGACTTCGCCGAGTCCATCGACGCCAACGCCGTTCACGGTTCGGACTCCGAAGCCGCCGCTGCTCGCGAAATCGCTTACTTTTTCGCTGCTACTGAAGTAACCACTCGCTAAGCATTGGCTTAAGAGTGAAGGTGAATCCATGACTACATCGACTGTTAAAACCAATCTGCTGGGGCTGACCCAGCCGGAAATGGAGAAATTCTTCGACTCGATCGGGGAGAAGCGTTTCCGTGCCGGTCAGGTGATGAAATGGATTCACCACTTTGGCGTCGACGACTTCGACGCCATGACGAATGTCGGCAAGGCCCTGCGCGAAAAGCTCAAGGCTGTGGCCGAGATTCGCGGCCCCGAAGTGGTCAGCCAGGACATTTCCAGCGACGGCACCCGTAAGTGGGTGGTGCGCGTGGCGTCCGGCAGCTGCGTCGAGACCGTCTACATTCCCCAGGGCAAACGCGGCACCTTGTGCGTTTCGTCCCAGGCAGGCTGTGCCCTGGATTGCAGTTTCTGCTCCACCGGCAAGCAAGGCTTCAATAGCAACCTCACCGCCGCCGAAGTGATCGGCCAGGTGTGGATTGCCAACAAATCCTTTGGCAGTGTCCCGGCGACCGTCGACCGTGCCATCACCAACGTGGTGATGATGGGCATGGGTGAGCCGCTGCTGAATTTCGACAACGTCGTTTCCGCCATGCACCTGATGATGGACGACCTGGGCTACGGCATCTCCAAGCGCCGCGTGACCCTGTCCACTTCCGGCGTGGTGCCGATGATCGATGAGCTGGCCAAGCACATCGACGTCTCCCTGGCGTTGTCGCTGCACGCACCCAATGACGCATTGCGTAACCAATTGGTGCCGATCAACAAGAAATATCCGCTTAAGATGCTGCTCGAGTCGTGCCAGCGCTACATGTCGTCCCTGGGCGAAAAACGCGTGCTGACCATCGAGTACACGCTGCTCAAGGATGTGAACGACAAGGTCGAACACGCGGTCGAGATGATCGAGCTGCTCAAGAACATCCCGTGCAAGATCAACCTGATCCCGTTCAATCCGTTCCCGCATTCCGGTTACGAGCGTCCGAGCAACAACGCGATTCGTCGCTTCCAGGATCAGCTTCACCACGCTGGCTTCAACGTCACCGTGCGCACCACTCGCGGCGAAGACATCGACGCCGCCTGTGGCCAATTGGTAGGACAGGTGCTGGATCGCACCCGTCGCAGCGAACGCTACATTGCCGTGCGTGAGTTGAACGCCACGGACGATGCGGTGCAAAACGCTGCGAACAGTCACTAAGAGAGGAACTCTATGTCCCTGCGCTTCGCGCTCGTTTTGCTGTTGGCCGGCCTTTGTTCCGGTTGTGTCCTGTCGGGTGACTACAACCCGATGAGGACCAGCAAAGGGCGCGACGAGGCGCGTGTGGCCTACGTGCAGCTGGGCATTGGCTACCTGCAGCAGGGCATGACTGAACGGGCCAAGGTGCCGCTCAAGAAAGCCCTGGAACTGGACGACTCCGACCCGGATGCCAATGCGGCCCTGGCCCTGGTGTTCCAGGCCGAGATGGAGCCGGAGCTGGCCGACCAGCATTTTCGCAAGGCGCTGTCTGCCCGCCCGCAAGACGCGCGGATCCTGAACAACTACGGCAGTTTTCTTTTCGAGCAGAAACGCTACAAGGACGCCTACGAGCGCTTCGAGCAGGCTGCCGCCGACACCCTTTACCCTGAGCGTTCGCGGGTTTTCGAAAACCTCGGCATGACGGCTGCGCAGCTCGGCCAGCGCGACCTGGCCCGCCAGCAACTGGAAAAGGCGCTGCGGCTCAACCGCCAGCAACCGCGGGCGCTGCTGGAAATGGCTGAGTTGTCCTACGAAGACAGGCATTATGTGCCCGCGCGTGACTACTACGAGCGTTTTAGCCTGCTGAGTGAGCAAAATGCACGTAGTCTATTGCTCGGCGTTCGGCTGGCACATGTGTTTGAAGATCGCGACAAGGCTGCAAGTTACGGCCTGCAACTCAAAAGACTCTATCCCGGTACGCCGGAATATCAGCAATACCTGTCGGAGCAATGATGAAAGCGGCGCATCCCGAAGTTGTAGCAGCGACTCGCGTAAATCCTGGTGAGACCCTGCGTCAAGCCCGCGAAAGCAATGGTTGGTCGCTGGCCGAAGTGGCCCTCAAGCTCAATCTCACCGTGGCCTCCCTCGGCAATCTGGAAGCGGGCGCGTTCGACAAGCTGCCTGGGCATACCTTTGCCCGGGGCTATATCCGCGCCTATGCCAAGTTGCTCGGCATGGACCAGACCGTGCTGGTCCAGCAATTCGATCAATACACCGGTTCCGATGCCCAGGGCAGCAACGTGCACAGCCTGGGGCGCATCGAGGAACCGGTTCGCGTTTCCCACACCATTTTGCGAATCGTCAGCCTGTTGCTGCTGATCGCGGTGATTGGTGGCGGTTTTGTCTGGTGGCAGGACCAGGCTTCCTTGCGCAACAAGGAGCCGGTCGCCATGAACCCTGAGCACGTCGAGGTCGAAGGCGCCGACGGCACCACCCAGATCCATCCGCTGGACGAGCCGGAAGACCAGGCTGTCGTCGAAGGCCAGGCCGAAGGCGAGACCGCCTTGGCGTTGCCACAGGACCAGGACGCCACTGCAGAAGCGGGTGCCGAGCCGGCTGCTCCAGCCCCTGCGCCAGTTGCACCAGCAGCGCCGGCTGCACCGATTGCCACGGCACCTGCCGCACCGAGCACGCCAGCGCCAACCGCGGCTGCGCCTGCGACCCACGCTGCGCCAGCCGCGCCAGTTGTTCCGGCAGCTCCGGCGGCCCCGACCCCGGCGCCAGTCGCAGGTGAAGGCCAGGTGCAAATCCAGTTTGTCGCCGACTGCTGGACGCAGATCACCGACGGCAACGGCAAGGTGCTGTTCAGTGGCCTCAAGCGCAAGGGCGACAGCACCGCCGTCAATGGCAAGCCGCCGTTTGCCGTACGCCTGGGTTATGCCCGTGGCGCGCAGGTCAGCTACAACGGCCAGCCGGTCGACATCGCTCCGTTCACCAGTGGCGAGACCGCTCGCCTGAAGTTGGGTCAATAAGTCATGCACGGCGAATCTCCTATCAAGCGTCGCGAATCCCGAAAAATCTGGGTCGGCAACGTGCCCGTGGGCGGCGATGCGCCTATCGCTGTGCAGAGCATGACCAACAGCGACACCAATGACGTAGCCGCCACGGTCGCCCAGATCAACCGCCTGGAAGCCGCCGGTGTCGACATCGTGCGCGTATCGGTGCCGGACATGGACGCCGCCGAGGCGTTCGGCAAGATCAAGCAACTGGTCAAGGTCCCCTTGGTGGCCGACATCCACTTCGACTACCGCATCGCCCTGCGCGTGGCGGAGTTGGGCGTGGATTGCCTGCGCATCAACCCGGGCAACATCGGTCGCGAAGACCGTGTCCGTGCCGTAGTGGATGCCGCCCGCGACCGGGGCATCCCGATTCGCATCGGCGTGAACGCCGGTTCCCTGGAAAAAGACCTGCAAAAGAAATACGGCGAACCGACCCCGGCGGCACTGGTGGAATCGGCCCTGCGCCACGTCGAGCACCTCGAGCGCCTGAATTTCCAGGACTTCAAGGTCAGCGTGAAGGCGTCCGACGTGTTCATGGCCGTTGAAGCCTACCGCCTGCTGGCCAAGGAAATCGTCCAGCCGCTGCATCTGGGCATCACCGAAGCCGGTGGGTTGCGTTCGGGCACGGTGAAATCCGCCGTCGGCCTCGGTATGCTGCTCGCCGAAGGGATTGGCGATACCATCCGCATCTCGTTGGCGGCTGACCCGGTCGAGGAAGTGAAGGTCGGCTACGACATTCTCAAGTCCCTGCACCTGCGTTCCCGTGGCATCAACTTCATCGCCTGCCCGAGCTGCTCGCGGCAGAACTTCGATGTGGTCAAGACCATGAACGAGCTGGAAGGGCGCCTCGAAGACCTGCTGGTGCCGCTGGATGTCGCGGTGATCGGTTGCGTGGTCAACGGGCCGGGCGAAGCCAAGGAGGCGCACATCGGCCTGACTGGCGGTACACCGAACCTGATTTACATCGACGGCAAGCCGTCGCAGAAACTGACGAATGACAATCTGGTGGATGAGCTGGAACGGCTGATTCGCCAGAAAGCGGCCGAAAAGGTCGAAGCCGACGCCGCAGTGATTGCGCGTGGTTGAGTCGAACGAATTTAAGGATTACCTGTGAGCAAGTCCCTGCAAGCCATTCGTGGCATGAACGACATCCTGCCCGAGCAGACGCCCCTGTGGCGCTATTTCGAGGGCACCGTGGCGCGTTTGCTGGATAACTATGGTTATCGGCAGATCCGCATGCCGATCGTCGAGTTCACCGAGCTGTTCAAGCGCTCCATCGGTGAAGTGACCGACATCGTCGAAAAAGAGATGTACACCTTCGACGACCGCAATGGCGACTCCCTGACCCTGCGCCCCGAAGGCACGGCGGCCTGCGTGCGTGCGGTGCTCGAGCACGGCATCACCGGCGGCGGCCAGGTGCAGAAACTCTGGTACGTCGGCCCGATGTTTCGTCACGAGCGTCCGCAGAAAGGCCGTTATCGCCAGTTCCACCAGATTGGCCTGGAAGTGTTCAACCTCGAGGGGCCGGACATCGATGCCGAGCTGATCGTCATGACCTGGCGCCTGTGGGGCGAGCTGGGGCTTCGCGATGCGGTCAAGCTCGAGCTCAACAGCCTGGGCACCAGCGAGTCCCGTGGCCGCTACCGTGAAGCGTTGGTGGAGTTTCTTTCTGCCCACCTGGACAAGCTCGACGAAGACAGCCAGCGCCGTCTGAAGACCAACCCGCTGCGTGTGCTCGACACCAAGAATGCCGAGACCCAAGCAGTCCTGGTCGACGCGCCGAAAATGGCCGACTACCTCGACGACGAATCCCGTGCACACTTCGAAGGGCTGAAGGCGCGCCTCGACGCCGTGGGCATCCCTTACGTGATCAACCCCAAGTTGGTCCGTGGTCTGGACTACTACAGCAAGACCGTCTTCGAGTGGGTCACCGACAAACTCGGCGCCCAAGGCACCGTATGTGCTGGCGGCCGCTACGACGGACTGGTTGAACAGATGGGCGGCAAGCCGACCCCGGGCGTGGGCTTTGCCATGGGCATCGAGCGCCTGGTGCTGATGCTGGAAGCCTTGGACAAGGTCCCCGAAGAACTGTCCCGTCAGGTCGACGTCTACCTGTGCGCCTTTGGCGAGGCCGCCGAACTGGCCGCCTTGTCGTTGAGCGAGCGGATCCGCGACCAGTTGCCCAACCTGCGCTTGCAAATCAACGCCGGCGCCGGCAGCTTCAAGAGCCAATTCAAGAAGGCCGACAAGAGCGGTGCGTTGTACGCACTGATCCTCGGTGACGACGAACTGGCCCAACAAGTGGTAGGTTTCAAACCCCTGCGTGGCCAGGGCGAACAACAAAGCATTGCCTGGGATGCGCTTGCTGCACACCTGGCCACCTGCGTCGTGCAGGGTTGAAGCTGTCAAACAGCCGATTTAGCGATTAAGGAGTATTGGGGTGTCGAGTACCGAAGATGAACAGCTGGCGGATTTGAAGGACTGGTGGACGCGCAACGGCAAGCCGCTGGTCACTGGCGGCCTGTTGGCGCTGGTCATCGTGTTCGGCTGGCAGGCCTACCAGAAATACCAGAGCAACCAGTCGCAAGGCGCCTCGGTGCTCTACCAGCAATTGCTGGAAACCACCCTGACCCCGGACGGCAAGCCTGACCCTGCCCGCGTGGCGGACCTGGCCGGCAAGCTGGACAAGGAATTCGGCGGCACTGCCTACGCCCAGTACGGTCGCCTGTTCGTGGCCAAGGTGGCGGTGGACAGCGGCAAATTGGACGACGCGGCCACTGAGCTCAAAGGTATCGTCGACAAACCGGCCAACCCGACCCTGGGCGAAGTGGCGCGTCAGCGCCTGGCGCAGGTACTGGCGGCACAGAACAAGGCTGAAGAGGCGTTGAAGCTGCTCGACGGCGATGCCGACAAGGCGTTCCTGGCGACCCGCGAAGAACTCAAGGGCGACCTGCTGGTACAGCTGGGCCGTGCCGATGAGGCCCATGCGGCCTACCAAAAAGCCAAGGCTGCGCTGTCGGATGAAGCCGCGGTCGGTGGCCTGCAAATCAAGCTGGACGACCTGGCCAAAGGGGATGCGTGACGTGATCCAGTGGAAACATGCAGCATTGCTGGCCCTGGCCATTCTGGCCGCGGGTTGCAGCAGCAACAGCAAGAAAGAACTGCCTCCGGCCGAACTGACCGACTTCAAAGAAGAAGTCGTGCTGCAGAAGCAGTGGAGCCGTTCCATCGGCGATGGCCAGGGTGAAACCTACAACATGCTGGTGCCGGCCATTGACGGCGACACCATCTATGCCGGCGACGTCACGGGCGTGGTCATGGCGATGGATCGCAGCAACGGCGACGTCAAATGGGAGAAAGATCTCGAACTGCCCGTTTCCGGCGCCGTTGGCGTGGGTTACGGCCTGGTCATGATCGGCACGCTCAAGGGCGAGATCGTCGCCCTGGACGCGAGCAGCGGTGAAGAGAAATGGCGCGCCCGCGTGACCAGCGAAGTGCTCGCACCGCCGGCCACCAACGGCGACGTGGTGGTGGTCCAGACCCAGGACGACCGTCTGATCGGCCTGGATGCCGCCACCGGCAACCAGCGCTGGTTGTACGACAGCACCCCGGCGGTACTGACCCTGCGCGGCACCAGCGCGCCGATCGTCACCAACCGCCTGGCGGTGGCTGGCTTGTCGACCGGTAAAGTGGTGGCCCTGGATGTTTCCAACGGCGTGCCGGTCTGGGAACAGCGCGTAGCGATCCCGCAAGGTCGTTCGGAGCTGGAGCGTGTGGTCGACATCGACGGTGGCTTGCTGCTCTCCGGCGGTACGTTGTACGTCGCCAGCTATCAGGGCCGCGTGGCGGCACTGGACCTGGAAAGCGGTCGTCCGTTGTGGCAGCGCGATGCGTCCAGCTACGCCGGTGTCGCCCAGGGTTTTGGCAGCGTCTACGTGAGCCTGTCCTCGGGCACCGTCGAAGGCGTTGACGAGCGTTCCACCACCGCCTTGTGGAGCAACGACTCCCTGGCCCGTCGTCAACTGTCGGCCCCGGAAGTGTTCTCCAGCTACGTTGCAGTGGGTGACCTGGAAGGTTATCTGCACCTGCTCAGCCAGGTGGACGGTCGTTTCGTCGGCCGTGAGCGCATCGACAGCGACGGCCTGCGTGCCCGTCCGCTGGTGGTGGGCAACATGATCTATGTGTATGGCAACAGCGGCAAACTGGAAGCCCTGACCATCAAGTAAGACTATGCTTGGGGCTAATCCCCCCAAGCGGCCTTGTTCTCAAGGTTTGCAGGGCTTGCACAGACTGCCCCGAGCACCAGCCGCTGCCTCGCAGCGGCTTTTGTATTTTCTGAAATAACGAAGTGGAGAGCCGCATGGTTCCCGTAATCGCCCTGGTGGGCCGACCGAACGTCGGCAAGTCCACCTTGTTCAACCGCCTGACCAGGACTCGCGACGCCATTGTCGGCGACTTGTCCGGTCTGACCCGTGATCGCCAATACGGTGAGGCCAAGTGGCAAGGGCGTACCTATATTCTGGTCGACACCGGCGGCATCTCCGGTGATGAACATGGCATGGACGAAAAAATGGCCGAGCAGTCGTTGCTCGCCATTGAAGAAGCCGATGTGGTGCTGTTCCTGGTAGACGCCAAGGCCGGTTTTACCGCCGCCGACCAGATGATCGCCGAGCATTTGCGCAAGCGTAACAAGCGTTCCTACGTGGTCGCCAACAAGGTCGACAACATCGACCCGGACATGGCCCGTGCCGAGTTCGCACCGTTGGGCATGGGCCAGGCGATCCCGATCGCCGGTGCCCACGGTCGTGGCATCACCCAGATGCTGGAAATCGCCCTGGAGAGTTTCCCCAAGGACGACGTGGAAGAGCCGGAAGAGGGCGAGGAAGAGATCGTTGCCGAAGGCGAGGAAGCCAAGCGCATTCCGGGCCCAAGCGAGAAAGACGGGATCAAGATCGCCATCATCGGCCGTCCCAACGTGGGCAAGTCGACGCTGGTCAACCGCATGCTCGGCGAAGACCGGGTCATCGTTTATGACCAGCCCGGCACCACCCGTGACAGCATCTACATTCCCTTCGAGCGTAACGAAGAGAAGTACACGCTGATCGACACCGCCGGTGTGCGCAAGCGCGGCAAGATCCACGAAGAAGTTGAAAAGTTCTCCGTGGTCAAGACCTTGCAGGCGATCAAGGACGCCAACGTGGTGATCTTCGTGATGGATGCCCGCGAGGGTGTGGTCGATCACGACCTGAACCTGCTGGGTTTCGCCCTGGAAGCCGGTCGTGCGCTGGTCATCGCGATCAACAAGTGGGACGGCATGACGCCGAGCGAACGGGATTTCGTCAAGGTCGAATTGCAGCGTCGCCTGTTCTTCGTCGACTTCGCCGACATCCACTTCATCTCGGCTCTGCACGGCACGGGCGTGGGCAACCTCTACGCTTCGGTGCAGAACTCGTTCAAGTCCGCGGTGACCCGCTGGCCGACCAACCGCCTTACCCAGATCCTCGAAGATGCGGTAGGCGAGCACGCGCCACCGATGGTCAACAACCGTCGGATCAAGCTGCGCTACGCCCACTTGGGCGGTGCCAACCCGCCGATTATCGTGATCCACGGTAACCAGATCGAGAAGGTGCCCAAGTCGTACGTTCGTTACCTGGAGAACACCTACCGTCGCGTCCTGAAGCTGGTCGGCACGCCGATCCGCATCGAGTTCAAGGGCGGCGAGAACCCGTACGAAGGCAACAAGAACACGCTCACCGACCGCCAGGTCAACAAGAAGCGCCGCTTGATGTCGCACCACAAGAAGGCCGACAAGAAGCGCCGCGACAAGCGCTGATTCAATACCTGTTGCCCGGAAGCTTGTGTGGCGAGGGAGCTTGCTCCCGCTGGGGTGCGAAGCGCCCCCCAGATGTCTCTGCCCCCGCAGTGCATCAGGCACAACCCAGGGGCTGCTGCGCAGCCCAGCGGGAGCAAGCTCCCTCGCCACGGTCGTTCGGCGACATGAAAAGGGTGTCCTTGGTGGCACCCTTTTTCATGCCCGGCGATTGGGCTATTCTCGAGCTCTCCCGCGCCGCACCAGAGCCGGGTGCAGAGCAGGGAACCCTTGATGATCACCAGCAAGTTGCCGAATGTCGGCATCACTATCTTTACTCAGATGTCCCAGCTCGCGGCGCAGACCGGTGCGCTCAATCTGTCCCAGGGATTTCCCGATTTCGATGGCCCGCAGGCCCTGCGCGATGCGGTTGGCCGGCACATTGCCCAAGGCCATAACCAGTATTCGCCGATGACCGGCCTGCCGGCGCTACGCCAGCAGATCGCAGCGAAGATCGCCCGCAGCTACGGCGCCAACGTCGATGCCGATCAAGAGGTCACCGTGACCCCTGGCGCGACCCAGGCGATTTTCTGTGCCATCGCGGCGGTGGTCCACAGCGGTGACGAAGTGATCGTTTTCGATCCTAGCTATGACAGCTACGAGCCTTCCGTTCTATTGGCCGGTGGGCGCTGCGTGCACGTGCCATTGGGCCTGGATGACTTCGCCATCGACTTCGAGAAGCTCGGCGAAGCCCTGAGCCCGCGTACGCGCATGATCATCCTCAACTCGCCGCACAACCCCAGTGGTGCCCTGATCAGCCGCGCCGAACTGGATCAGTTGGCGACGCTGATTCGCGACCGTGACATCTACCTGGTCAGCGACGAGGTCTACGAACACTTGGTGTTCGACGGCGTCGCCCACGCCAGTGTCCTGGCCCACGAAGAACTGTACCGCCGCGCCTTCGTGGTCAGTTCGTTCGGCAAGACCTACCACGTCACCGGCTGGAAAACCGGCTACGTGGTGGCGCCAGCGGCCTTGACGGCGGAACTGCGCAAGGTACACCAGTACGTCAGCTTCTGCGGCGTGACGCCGTTGCAGTACGCCCTGGCCGACTACATGGCCGAACATCCGGAACACGTCAACGGACTGCCGGACTTCTACCAGGCCAAGCGTGACCTGTTCTGCGATCTGCTGGCCCCGTCACGGTTCAGCTTCAAGCGCGTGACCGGCACCTATTTCCAGTTGGTGGACTACTCGCAGATTCGCCCGGACCTGAATGACGTCGACATGGCCGTGTGGATGACCCGCGAGCATGGCGTGGCGACGATTCCGATCTCGGTGTTCTACCAGCACCCACCCCAAGGCCAGCGCCTGGTGCGCCTGTGCTTTGCCAAACGCGAGGAGACGCTGCGCGAAGCGGCGGAAAAACTATGCGTGATCTGAGCACGTTACCGGACCTCGACATTGCACTGGTCCAGACCACCCTGGCCTGGCACGACCGCCGGGCCAACCTTGAGCATTTCGAAGCGCTGCTTGAGCAGGCACGTGGGGCTGATCTGATCATCCTGCCAGAGATGTTCACCACGGGTTTCTCCATGGAATCCGAAACCCTGGCGGAGCCGGAGAACGGCCCGACGCGCCAATGGCTCAAGGCCCAGGCGGCGAAGCTGAACGCGGTGATTACCGGCAGTGTGATCATCCAGGCCGCGGACGGTAGCCATCGCAATCGCTTGCTCTGGGCGCGGCCGGATGGAGAAGTGTTGCATTACGACAAGCGCCATCTGTTTCGCATGGCGGGGGAACACAACCACTACACCCCGGGTGAGCGACAGGTGCTGTTCGAGCTCAAGGGCTGGCGGATTCGTCCGCTGATTTGCTACGACCTGCGCTTCCCGGTCTGGAGCCGCGACGCCGAGGACACCGACCTGCTGCTATACACCGCCAACTGGCCCGGGGCGCGGCGTCTGCACTGGAATCGGCTGTTGCCGGCCCGGGCGATCGAGAACCTGTGCTACGTGGCCGCGGTAAACCGTGTGGGTACCGACGGCAAGGGTTTCGCCTATACCGGTGACAGCCAGGTGCTGGATTTCCAGGGCGAGAGCTTGCTCAGCGCCGGTGAAGCGGATGGTGTGTTCAAGGTGTGCTTGAACGCAGCGGACCTGGCGGCGTATCGCACGCGGTTTCCGGCGAACCTGGATGCCGATCGCTTCGAATTCACGAATTGAAACGATTCAGCCTCAAGGAACAGTGTTGCATGCCGATAACCGGTCAGCCAAGGAGAAGTCCCTATGACCAGTATCAGCGCAACCACCGTAAATCCTTATCCATTGTCAGCCCCTAAAGTCTCCATCCGCGGGACTGAAGAAGAGAAAGCGGTCAGTCCAGTGGCATCGACTGACGCCGACGACAAAGACAAGACACTGCAGGTCGATACCCGCGGCGCGAATGTCGCCGGCGCTCCCGCCAGCGGCGGTGGGGACATCATCGAGCAACTGAAAAAGCAGATCGAGCAGGCCGAGAAACTGCTGGCCCAGCAGCAAGCCCAGTTGGCCCGGGTCCAGAAAAGCCAGGCCAACGAAGAGCAGAAGGCCCAGCAGGCCATGGCCATCCAGACCCAGATCATGGGTACCCAAGCGATGCTGCAAACCCTGCGGGCGTCGTTGTTGCAGGCCATGACCGTTTCTGTCGATACCCATGCCTGACATTTTGGTTGTCTGACAGGCCGCCATCGCGAGCAAGCTCGCTCCCACAGGGGGCACAGGATTTCGGCTCCACTGAAGATCCAGTGTGGAGAGCTTGCTCGCGATGAGGCCAGTACAGTCAGCACCCAACCATCAGCCAAACAAAAAGGCCCCAGGGTTCACACCCCAGGGCCTTTTTGCATTTCAGCTGTAGATCAGGCCGCCTTGGCTTCCGGCTGGCTCAACGAGCGGTTCAGCGCACTGAACAGGGCCTTGAAGCTAGCGGTAGTGATGTTCTCATCGATACCCACGCCATGCACCGCACGCTCGCCGTTGACTCGCAGTTCGATGTAGGCCGCCGCCTTGGCATTGGTGCCGGCGCCGATGGCGTGTTCGTTGTAGTCCATGATCTCCACCGGAATCGGCAGGCCGGCCACCAGGGCTTCCAGCGCGCCGTTGCCCTTGCCGCGCCAGTGCAGGTTGGTCTCGCCCTGGCCCTTGCTGGCCACTTCCACTTCTACGGCGCTGTTGCCGTTTTCTTCCTGCAGGCGATGGCTGACCAGTGCGTACGGAGTGTTGGCTTGCAGGTATTCACGCTGCAGCAAGGCGTGGATCTGCTGTGCAGTCATTTCCAGGCCCAGGCGATCGGTTTCGCGTTGTACCACCTGGCTGAACTCGATCTGCATGCGACGCGGCAGGCTGATGCCGTATTCCTGTTCCAGCAGGTAGGCGATACCGCCTTTGCCCGACTGGCTGTTGACGCGAATCACCGCCTCGTAGCTGCGACCGATGTCGGCCGGGTCGATTGGCAGGTATGGCACTTCCCACAGACCGTCCGATTTCTGCTGGGCGAAGCCCTTGCGGATGGCATCCTGGTGCGAGCCGGAGAACGCGGTATGAACCAGGTCGCCAACGTACGGATGACGCGGGTGCACCGGAATCTGGTTGCATTCCTCGACCACTTTGCGCACGCCGTCGATGTCGGAGAAGTCCAGCTCAGGGTTGATGCCTTGGGTGTAGAGGTTCAGCGCCACGGTCACCAGGTCGACGTTACCGGTGCGTTCGCCGTTGCCGAACAGGCAGCCTTCGACACGGTCGGCGCCGGCCATCAGGCCCAGCTCGGTAGCGGCCACGCCGGTGCCACGGTCGTTGTGGGTGTGCAGGCTGATGAGCACGCTGTCACGCCGGGTGATATTGCGGTGGAACCACTCGATCTGGTCGGCGTAGATGTTCGGGGTGGCGACTTCCACGGTAGCGGGCAGGTTGAGGATCACCTTGCGTTCGGGCGTCGGGTTCCAGACTTCGATCACCGCGTCGCAGACTTCCTTGGCGAACTCCAACTCAGTGGCGCTGAAGGTTTCTGGCGAGTATTCGAACTGCCACTGGGTTTCCGGTTGCTGGGCGGCGTATTTGACGAACAGCTTGGCCGCGTTCACCGCGATTTCCTTCACGCCTTCCTTGTCCTGGTTGAACACGATGCGGCGGAACGACGGGCAGGTGGCGTTGTACAGGTGGACGATGGCTTTTTTCGCGCCGCGCAGGGATTCGAACGTACGGGCGATCAGGTCTTCACGGGCCTGGGTCAGCACTTGGATGGTGGTGTCGTCCGGGATGTGGCCTTCTTCGATGAGGGTGCGCACGAAGTCGAAGTCGGTTTGCGAAGCGGCTGGGAACGATGCTTCGATTTCCTTCACGCCCACCGCGACGAGGGTTTTCCAGAAACGCAGTTTCTTGACCGCGTCCATCGGCTCGATCAGCGACTGGTTGCCGTCGCGCAGGTCGGAGCTGCACCAGATCGGCGCGGCGGTAATGGTCTTCGACGGCCAGGTGCGATCCGGCAGGTTGATGGTCGGGAAGGCGCGGTATTTGGAAGACGGGTCTTTGAGCATGCTCATGGGGAAATCCTTATTGTCGTGGCCGGAAAAAGGCGGCCTGCCGGTGGTTCGAATGGGGTGGCTTGAAGCCTGGACGAGATGCCGCGATTCAGCCTGGCAG
The DNA here is from genome assembly GCF_900114515.1 of Pseudomonas sp. NFACC46-3. Lineage (NCBI taxonomy): Bacteria > Pseudomonadati > Pseudomonadota > Gammaproteobacteria > Pseudomonadales > Pseudomonadaceae > Pseudomonas > Pseudomonas sp. NFACC46-3. The sequence continues at coordinate 21,149 of NZ_FOTH01000028.1, read as the reverse complement.
TCGTGCGCTGACGAGGCACAGGCTGCGGTGCTGGCGAAGCTGAATGAGGGTGTGAGAGGTTTTCATGCCTTCAACCCTAACCGCGTGAGGGAAGGATCGCAAGCAGTCGGAAAAAATTGAGATAAGTTCTGCTTTGGGGAGGTTTTGCGAGATTTAATCGCGAGTTTTTCGGGAATTTGTAGTTTTATTGCGTCGATGTTTGTGGCTCGGCAATTCAGGAAGAGGCGGTGCTACTGCCGGCCCCATCCCGAGCAAGCTCGGCTCCCACAGGGTAGCTCGGTACTTGTGAAAGAGTGCTGTACCTGTGGGAGTAGGTACTTTTAAGAACAGCGCTGTACCTGTGGGAGCCGAGCTTGCTCGCGATGAGGCCAGTAGCCCTGGCACACATCTCAGGGCTGAAACGCACCGATGAAAATCGCCGGATCCACCCGCGCATCGTTCAGGCTGATGTTCCAGTGCATGTGCGGCCCGGTCGCGCGGCCGGTGGCGCCGACCTTGCCCACCACGACGCCCCGGGCCAGTTGCTGGCCGACCTTCACATCGATCTTCGACATGTGGCAGAACATGCTGATGAAGCCTTGGCCATGGTCGACGAACACGGTGTTGCCATTGAAGAAGTAATTACCGGTGAGGATCACCTTGCCGGCGGCCGGGGTCTTGATCGGCGTGCCGGCGGGCACGGCGAAGTCCAGGCCGGCGTGGGGGTTGCGTTCTTCGCCGTTGAAGAAGCGGCGCACGCCGAACTTGCTCGACAGCGGGCCGTTGACCGGTTTGTCCAGCAACAGGTTGCTGGGGATGTTCGGGCTGAAGCTGCGGTAGGCCTTCAGTTGCACCGCCAGCTCGGCATCGATGCGCTTGAGGTCCGCCGGGTTCGGGTTGACCTGGCGCTTGTTCTTCAGGGTGATGTGTTGTTCGGGGTACTTCTTGTAGCCGACCACGAACGGCTGGGTGCCGCCGCCACTGCTGATCTGTTGCGTGCCGGGCTGCACCGTCAGCGGGATGCCGACAATCGCCAGCCAGTTGTCCTGTTCTTTGACCACCAGCACTGGCTTGCCCTGGTAACTGGCTTTCGGTGCCTTGGCGGCGCTGCCCAGGTCCACCACGGCCACGCCGCCGGGCACCGGTTTGTTCAGCAGGCGGGTGATGTAACTGTCGGCATGGGCGTTGAAGGCCAGGCACAGCAAGAGCAAAGGGGCGAGATATCGCGGCATGAATCAATCCAGTAAAGAAAGGGTGACCGGCGTGAGGTGATTGTCTTCGACCCGTACCAGCAGCTCACCTTCGCCAAGGCGGGCGGTCAGGCGCTGGCCGGTCTGGGTTTGCCCGGCACTGCGGATCGCCTGGCCGCGTTCGTCGAGCAGAATGCTGTAGCCGCGGCCGAGGGTCGCCAGGGGGCTGACGATGTGCAGCGTCTGCATCTGGTTGTGCAGCTGCACGCGTCGCGCTTTCAGGCCTTCGCGCATCGCCCGGGGCAGGCGTTCGGCGAGGCTGTCCAGGCGCTGGCGTAGCAACGCCAGGTGCCGGCCCGGATGTTGCCCGGCCAGGCGGGTTTCCAGGCGGATCAAGCGTTCGCGGCGGGTATTGAGGCTGCGCTCGAAGGCCCGGCGCAGGCGCATGTCCAGATCGTCGAGGCGCTGGGCTTGCTGGCGCAGGCGTTCGCCGGGGTGGCGCAGGCGTCGGGTCAGGCCTTCGAGGCGCAGTTGATCGCGCATCAGGCGGTCGCGCATGCGCATCACCAGCCGGCGATGCAGGCTTTCGACCCGGCGCACCAGGTCGCCAGCATCCGGTGCCAGCAGTTCGGCGGCGGCGGACGGGGTCGGGGCGCGTACGTCGGCGACGAAATCGCTGATGGACACATCGGTTTCATGGCCCACGGCGCTGACGATCGGCGTGACGCAGGCATCCACCGCCCGGGCCACGGCTTCTTCGTTGAAGCACCACAAGTCTTCCAGCGAACCGCCGCCCCGGGCCAGGATCAGCGCATCGAAACCACGGGCGTCGGCCAGCTTCAGGGCGCGGACGATTTGTGCGGTGGCTTCGCGCCCTTGCACGGCGGTGGGGATCAGGGTCAGGGCGATCTGCGGCGCGCGGCGGCGGAAGACACTGATGATGTCGCGGATCACCGCGCCGGTGGGCGAACTGATGATGCCGATGCGTTGCGGATGAGCCGGCAGCGGCACCTTGCGTTCGGCACTGAACAGGCCCTCGGCGCTGAGTTTTTCCTTCAAGGCATCGAAGGCCAGGCGCAGGGCGCCATCGCCGGCTGGCTCGACGGTGTCGAGGATCAGTTGATAATCGCCACGGCCTTCGAACAGCGAGACCTTGCCGCGCACTTTCACCGCCAACCCGTCTTTCAAGGCCTGGCGCACCCGCGCGGCGTTCTGCCGGAACAACGCGCAACGCACCTGGGCACCGCTGTCCTTGAGGGTGAAGTACACGTGGCCGGAGGCCGGGCGGGCGAGGTTGGAGATTTCGCCCTCGACCCAGATGTTGCTGAACACGTCTTCGAGCAACACCCGCGCACGGCCGTTGAGCTGGCTGACAGTCAGGACCTCACGGTCCAGGCCCAGTCGGGCAAAGGGATCTTTAATCATGGGCGGCATGATAAGGGGATTCGCCAATGGTGTGCAGACAATTAGACCGGGTTGCCTGCATCGCGAGCAAGCTCGCACACAGGGGATCTATGTCGCACTGAAGATCAAATGTGGGAGCGAGCTTGCTCGCGATAGCGACAGGCCTGTCACCACAAATGCTGGATATGCCATGACACAACTGGCTAAAGTCGCCGCTCTCCTCATCAAGGAAGTGCCGGATGAATCTTCTCCCATGGTTGGGCCAGTGGGCATTTGCCCCCACGCAATGGCTGGTGATCGGCTCGGCCATTGCCCTGGCCTACATCGTCTTCGGCATTGCCGGGTTCGGCACGGCGCTGGTGGCCGCGCCCATCCTGCTGCTGTTCATGCCCCTGTCGAAAATCGTCCCGCTGCTGGTCTTGTTGGATTTTGTCGCGGCCTTTGGCAACTTGCTGCCATCGCGTCGGGACGTGTCCCGGCCGGAGCTGCTGCGGTTGTTGCCGTGCATGGCATTGGGCTGCACCCTCGGGGTGATTTTCCTGCTCAACCTCAAGTCCGACCTGTTGTTGCTGCTGATGGGGGTGTTCATCAGTTGCTATGCGATCTACAGCCTGCTGATCAAGACCCGGCCGACACAGTTGTCGGCGCTGTGGGCGGTTCCGATGGGTACGGTGGGCGGGATGTTCGGCGCGTTGTTTGGCAGTGGCGGCTTTTTATATGCCATCTACCTGAACAGTCGCTTGCCCAAGGACCCGGCCCGAGCCACGCAAAGTGCCCTGATCAGTTGCAGCACCGTGGTGCGCCTGAGCCTGTTTATCGTGGCCGGGGTCTATGCCGAGCTACCCTTGTTGGTACTGGCGCTGTGTTTGTTGCCGGCCATGGCGCTGGGGTTGTGGGTAGGGCGTCGCTTGACCATGAAAATGTCGCGAGAAGCATTCGTGCGGCTGGTCACCTGGCTGGTGCTTGCCAGCGGCCTCGCGTTGATCGGGCGCTACCTGAGTGCTTGACCTGGCCCCGCCAGGGATTAAGCTGCCGGCCTTTGATCAGACCCTGCCAGGGAAACAGCCAGGCCTCGCCATGAACTCGCAAAGCATCATCGTTCCGAAAATTTCCACCCTGCCGGTCCACGAGCCCCGGGCCCGGGCGATCGTGCGCTGGCTGGTGCGCAAGAATATCGTCGAAGAACAACTGACCACCTGCGGGCGCACCGGCAATCGCATGGCCCACGCCATCGCCCCCGGTGCTCGCGAGGTGGTCCTGCATCCCGAAGCCTTGCCGTTCGGTGAAGCGATCAATGGCCTGGAGATCATCACCAAGCGCTGCATCTATACACCGGCCAAGGGCTTTCTCGAAGAAGCCGGTTGCGCCGAGTGCCGCAAGGAAGTCGGCGAAGCGCTGTTCGAAAGCCTGGAAGACTGGATGCCGGCGCGCACCGACAACTTCACTTGCCCTGAATGCGGTCATGAAGACGACATCAATGGCTTCCTGTTCCTGCAGCCCTGCGGGTTTTCCAACCTGGGGTTCATTTTCAACAATTGGCTGGAGGCGGGGTTCAAGCAGGACTTTCTCGATGAATTCGCCGACTGGCTCGATCAGCCGGTGAGTTGGGTGAGGGTGGAGTTGTAGATAAGCGCACTGGAGACTGCTTTTGTGGCGAGGGGATTTATCCCCGCTGGGGCGCGAAGCGGCCCTAAACCCAGGCTATGCGGTACATCAGGTATATGAGTCGACTGCTTTGGGACTGCTGCGCAGTCCAGCGGGGATAAATCCCCTCGCCACAGGATCAGGAGTGCTCCAGAGATTGTAGTGATTAGCTCCGTCAATCACCCCGGCAATAATAGACAGAGTTTTACATTGAGCCAGACGGGGTCCATGAGTATAATGGCGCGCTTCCATTTTCCCGCTCGGGAGCCCCCGCGATGCTGCGTATCAGCCAAGAAGCTCTGACCTTCGACGACATTCTCCTAGTGCCCGGTTATTCCGAAGTACTGCCTAACGAAGTCAGTCTCAAAACCCGTCTCACCCGTGGCATCGAACTGAATATCCCCCTGGTTTCCGCCGCCATGGACACCGTGACCGAAGCCCGTCTGGCCATTGCCATGGCCCAGGAAGGCGGTATCGGTATCATCCACAAGAACATGACCATCGAACAGCAGGCCGCCGAAGTGCGCAAGGTCAAGCGGTTCGAGGCTGGCGTGGTCAAGGATCCGATCACCATCGAGGCTGACGCCACGGTCCGGGATCTGTTCGAACTGACCCGTATGCACAACATCTCCGGCGTTCCGGTGCTGCACGATGGCGACCTGGTCGGCATCGTCACCTCCCGCGACGTGCGTTTCGAGAACCGCCTGGATGCCACCGTCCGCCAAGTGATGACGCCTAAAGAGCGCCTGGTCACGGTCAAGGAAGGCACCAACAAGGACGAAGTCCGCGAGTTGCTGCACAAGCACCGTATCGAGCGCGTGCTGATCGTCGACGACAAATTCGCCCTCAAGGGCATGATGACCGTCAACGACATCGAAAAAGCCAAGGCCTACCCGCTGGCCAGCAAGGACGACCAAGGTCGTCTGCGCGTCGGCGCGGCGGTCGGCACCGGCAAGGACACCGGTGATCGCGTCGCGGCCCTGGTCAGTGCCGGTGTTGACGTGGTGGTGGTCGACACCGCCCACGGCCACTCCAAAGGCGTGATCGACCGCGTTCGCTGGGTCAAGCAGAATTTCCCTGACGTGCAGGTGATCGGTGGCAATATCGCCACTGGCGCTGCGGCCAAGGCCTTGGCCGAAGCCGGCGCCGACGCGGTCAAGGTCGGTATCGGCCCTGGCTCGATCTGCACCACCCGTATCGTTGCCGGTGTCGGCGTGCCGCAGATCAGCGCCATCGCCAACGTCGCCGCCGCCCTTGAAGGCACGGGCGTGCCGTTGATCGCCGACGGCGGTATCCGCTTCTCCGGTGACCTGTCCAAGGCCATCGTCGCCGGTGCCTCCTGCGTGATGATGGGGTCGATGTTTGCCGGTACCGAAGAAGCACCGGGCGAGATCGAACTGTTCCAGGGCCGTAGCTACAAGGCTTATCGCGGCATGGGTTCGCTGGGTGCCATGTCCCAGGCCCAGGGCTCTTCCGACCGTTACTTCCAGGACTCCTCCGCGGGTGCCGAGAAGCTGGTACCGGAAGGCATCGAAGGTCGCGTGCCATACAAAGGCACCCTGAGCGCCATCATCCATCAACTGATGGGCGGCCTGCGTTCTTCCATGGGCTACACCGGCAGCGCCAACATCGAAGAGATGCGCACCAAGCCGGAATTCGTCCGGATCACCGGTGCCGGTATGGCCGAGTCCCATGTCCACGACGTACAGATCACCAAGGAAGCGCCGAACTACCGCGTAGGTTAAGGCTTCCAGCAAAACGTTAATCACCGGGGCTGTTCATTCAGCCCCGAGTTGTTTCTGATTCACTACATGAGAATGAGTCATGGCCCTCGACATTCACGCTCACCGCATCCTGATCCTCGACTTCGGTTCCCAGTACACCCAGCTGATCGCCCGCCGCGTGCGTGAAATCGGTGTGTACTGCGAATTGCATCCGTTCGACATGGATGACGAAGCGATTCGCGAATTCGCGCCTAAAGGCGTGATTCTCGCCGGCGGCCCCGAGTCCGTGCACGAAGCCGACAGCCCGCGCTGCCCGCAAGCCGTGTTCGACCTGGGTGTACCGGTCTTTGGTATCTGCTACGGCATGCAGACCATGGCCGAACAGCTGGGCGGCAAGGTAGAAGGCTCCGACCTGCGTGAGTTCGGTTATGCCCGCGTTGACGTCGTCGGCAAGAGCCGCCTGCTGGACGGCATCGAAGACCACGTCGACGCCGACGGCCTGTTCGGCCTGGACGTGTGGATGAGCCACGGTGACAAAGTCACCAAGATGCCGGAAGACTTCCACATCCTGGCCAGCACCCCGAGCTGCCCGATTGCCGGCATGTTCAACGATGATCGCCGTTACTACGGCGTGCAGTTCCACCCTGAAGTGACCCACACCAAGCAGGGCGGCCGCATCCTGTCGCGCTTCATCCTCGACATCTGCGGTTGCGAAGCCCTGTGGACCCCGTCGAAAATCGCTGAAGACGCCATCGCCCAGGTGCGCGCCCAGGTCGGTACCGATAACGTGCTGCTGGGCCTGTCCGGCGGTGTGGACTCCTCGGTGGTCGCTGCGCTACTGCACAAGGCCATTGGCGATCAACTGACCTGTGTCTTCGTCGACAACGGCCTGCTGCGTCTGCACGAAGGCGAGCAAGTGATGGCCATGTTCGCCGAGAACATGGGCGTCAAGGTGATCCGCGCCAACGCCGAAGAGCAGTTCCTGAACAACCTGGCCGGCGAGTCCGACCCGGAGAAGAAGCGCAAGATCATCGGCCGCACCTTCATCGACGTGTTCGATGCCGAATCCTGCAAGCTGGACAACATCAAGTACCTGGCCCAGGGCACCATCTATCCCGACGTGATCGAGTCGGCCGGCGCCAAGAGCGGCAAGGCCCACGTGATCAAGTCCCACCACAACGTCGGTGGCCTGCCGGAAGAGATGAACCTCAAGCTGGTCGAGCCGCTGCGCGAACTGTTCAAGGACGAGGTTCGTCGCCTCGGCCTGGAGCTGGGCCTGCCCTACGACATGGTCTACCGCCACCCATTCCCGGGCCCGGGCCTGGGCGTGCGGATCCTCGGTGAAGTGAAGAAGGAATACGCCGACCTGCTGCGTCGCGCCGACCACATCTTCATCGAAGAACTGCGCAAGGCCGACTGGTACCACAAGGTCAGCCAGGCGTTCGTGGTGTTCCAACCGGTGAAATCCGTCGGCGTGGTCGGTGATGGCCGTCGTTACGCCTGGGTCGTGGCCCTGCGTGCCGTGGAAACCATCGACTTCATGACCGCTCGCTGGGCACACCTGCCATACGAGCTGCTGGAAACCGTTTCCGGGCGGATCATCAACGAAATCGAAGGCATCTCCCGCGTGACGTATGACGTGTCGAGCAAGCCGCCGGCGACGATTGAGTGGGAGTGAAGGGAGGTCTCTAGAGGCCATCTCCAGCTATCTTGAAATCGATGCAACGTCGATTCCGTAGTCGGACAGAGGAAGGGTGCATGTTCAGCCCCTTCCTCAGCTCTGACGAGCTGGATTGCAGGCAATAATCGCTTTTGTTCGTTTCTCTTGTTTTCTAATTGTTTTTGTCTGATCTTAAGCATCAATTAACAAGATTAGGCGTCTCGCATCATTTTTGAATCCCTGAAAAGCCTTCTTGTCCGCAGAGGTCCCTTATGATCGATTTGCCCGCCGATCCCATAGGCGCCAGCTGGCTGGCCCGACTCTATGGCGTGCTGCCGCTGGGGAGACTGCCTGTGACGAGCCAGGCGGGCGGGCGACGCGCAACCCAGATCAACGATGGTTTTAGTCTGGAAACCTATCCCGAGGCGATGCGACCGGATGCAAAGCCTGCCGCGCATCTGCAGTTCCACCTACGGCATGAAGTCCCCCATCTGGAGTTCCTGGCCCGTCTTTTCGAGCGGACGGGGCCTGATTTCGTCCAAGCCTGGGTCGCGGCCGAGCCTACCGGGCAGTATGCGCGTCGCGCTGCGTTTCTGTATGAATGGCTGACCCGGGACACCCTGGTCGTACCCGAGCGTCTGGGGGGCAACTACGTCGATGCCATCGACGAAGCCAAGCTGGTTTCGGCATCGCGGGACCGGGTGGTCAAGGTGCAGCGCTGGCGGGTGAATGACAATCTGGCCGGTACGCGCGAATTCTGCCCCTGCGTAGTCAAGACTGAGGCGATGATGCGTGCGGCCAGTCTGGACATTCCACGTTTGTTCGGTGAGTTGACGGACGAGTTCGGCGAGGATCTGCTGATACGATCGGCGGTCTGGATGACGTTACGCGAAAGCAAGGCCAGTTTCGCCATCGAAGGCGAGGCTGACCGGGTAGGGCGAGTACAACGTTTTGCCGACGTGATGGCGCGCCGCACCGGACAAGGTCTGGTGCCATTGAGCAACGCTGCACTGGCGGAGTTGCAGCGGGAAATTCTCGGTGATCGGACGACGATCGCCCACTTCGGCGTGCGCCAGTCACCGGTTTTCGTCGGCGAAACGGTGCGCTACCAGGAGGTCGTACACTACGTCGCCCCTGCGGCCGATGAAATCGGCGCGATGCTTGAAGGGCTGAGGGTGTTCCTCGAAAGGACGCAAGGCCAGTCGTCGGTGATGCGCAGCGCAGTTGCAGCCTTTGGTTTCGTCTATATCCATCCACTCGCTGATGGTAACGGCCGTGTGCACCGGTTTTTGGTCAACGACGTACTGCGACGCGACGGCGTAATCCCGGATCCTGTGATTCTGCCGATCTCTGCGGTTATTACAGATGACGTAGGCGAGCGTCGCGGCTATGACCGAGTGCTGGACCAGGTGTCCAGGCCGCTTATGCAGGCTGTACGCGAGCGAGTAGTCTTCGAGTCCAGACAGACGACCTATCCAGATGGTGTCGTGTCGAACTTCTCTTTTCAGGGCGCTGACCAAGCCCGACCGCTGTGGCGTTATCCGGATCTCGGACCTCATACCGTGTTTCTGGCCAATATCATTGGCCGGACTTTGACCGAGCAGATGCGCGAAGAGTCTCGTTATCTGCGCAGCCATGCGCGTGCCCGCGCGATGCTGAAGGAGGTGGTCGAGATGCCCGACCAACAGGCGGATCGGGTGCTGCGCTCAATTGAGCAGAATCGCGGCGAGTTGAGCAATGTGCTTGCCAAGGAAATGCCCGTGCTGCAACAGGTCGGGGTCTGGGCCGAAATCGTTGATGCCGTTTCGCGGGCGTTCGAGGAGAACGGCGGAGCGGGTGCTACTGTGATTGATCGATATCGCCCGGGAAAGCCCGTCGACCGTTGAAGCCGTTCATGCAATTTCCGTCCTCCTAGGGGAGGTTCTTCTGCCAGTCGGTTTCCCCGTCACGTTTCGCTACGACTACCGCCTCCGCGGGCACCGAGCTGCGTTTATCATCGGGCGGTATACTTGCGGGTATCGCACTGGCACTTGAGTTCACTCGGGATGCGCCTGATGCGGTTAAGGCAGTGCTTAGTGCGCTGGGCGACGTTCGCCGCGCGGTGCCATCGGCCAGACTGATCGAGGTAGCGCCTGATTTAGTCGGGCTGACCGACGTAGCCGAGATCGTCGGTGTATCTCGGCAAAACATGCGCAAGCTGATGTTGGCTCATCCGGGCAGCTTCCCGACGCCCGTGCACGAGGGGAGTGCGTCTATCTGGCACTTGGCAGACGTTCTGAGCTGGCTCCAGGCCAAGGGCAGCTATTCGCTTGCCAAGAGCGTTTTGGATGTGGCCCAGGTGGCGTTGCAGGTCAACGTTGCGAAAGAAGGCCGACGGTTACCGGGCATGGCTTCCAAAGAGCTGGAAGCTTTGGTTGGGTGACAATCCTGTGGCGTCGCTGAGCTGGGATTCCTCACGACTTCAGCGCCGCGCCACGTCCGAAAAATAAAACTTATCCAGGGTATGCCGTGATTCGGTGTACTCGAACTGTCGGCCGTCCTGGAGAAAGGTCTGGTTGCTGACCACGATGACGTGGCTCTGGCCGTCGAGGTCCAGGTGTTGCTGGTCGTCCTTGCCGCAGCGAATCGCTTCGATGGTGCGCTGGGCATAGGCGATTTGCAGCTGCAGGGTCTGTTCGATGAAGGCGTAGATCGAGCGCTCGGCGATGTCGCGGGTCAGGCCGGGGATCACGTCGCTGACGAAATGGTTGATGTCCAGGATCACCCGTTTGCCGTCGATTCGCCGTACCCGCTTGATGCGCGTCACCTGGCTGCCGGCGGGTGCCTTGATGTGCTCGAGCAGGGCGCCTTCCAACGGCAGTTGAGTGAACTCGACCACATCAGTGCTGACATCGTCGCCCAGGCGCGGGTAGGTCTCCTGGAAGCTGACGATGCCGCCGAGCTGGAATTCGATGGGGGAGGTCGACAGCACGAAGGTGCCCTTGCCGTGGATCTTCTGGGCAAAACCACGTTCCTGAAGCTGTTCGATCGCCTTGCGCACGGTGCCGCGACTGGCCTGGTAGCTGTCCATCAGTTCGGTTTCCGAAGGCAAGCGGGCGCCACGCTCCAGGCGTTCGGTGGTAATGCTGGTCAGCAGATCGTTGTAGATCCGGTTGTATTTACTCATGGAGAGGGCTCTGTACCGCGCTGTTCACCGGGGCGGAACCTTAAGGGCCAAGTGGGGGATTTGTCCATTCGACTGTCATTATTTGATGAGAGGAGCGTAGGACGTTTCCCGTTTTGTCATGGGTATCATAAACAATTTCAAAACTCGTCTGTACGAGTTGTTGATTTAACTCGTACAGACGAGTACTTTCGCTTCCACGTGCTGTCGACTCTCAATAACAAGAATGACGCGGAAGAAAAAAGCATGAGCCACGATTACTCCAAAATCGCCAGTGAGCTGCTGCAAAGCCTCGGTGGCGTCGACAATATCGAGCAGGCCGCCCATTGCGTGACGCGCCTGCGCCTGTCCCTCAAGGATGCCGCCCGGGTGAACAGCGCCACGCTGAACCAGATTGATCTGGTCAAGGGATCGTTTTTTACCGGTGGGCTGTTTCAGGTGGTCATCGGGCCGGGCGAAGTGGAAAAGGTCTACGCCGCCCTGCGGGAACTGACTGGCCTTGCGGCCGCAACCATTGCCGACGTCAAGCGCCAGGGCGCGCAGAAGGGAAACGGCATGCAGCGCCTGGTACGGGTGCTTTCCGACGTGTTCATGCCGATCCTGCCCGCCTTGGTGATCGCCGGTCTGTTGATGGGCGTCAACAACCTGCTGGGGGCCAAGGGCATGTTCATTGCCGGCCAGACGTTGCTCGATGCGTATCCCAACCTGGACGGTGTCTGGAGCCTGATCAACCTGATGGCCAACACCTCCTTCGTCTTTCTTCCGGCCCTGGTAGGTTGGTCGGCGGCCAAGCGTTTTGGCGGCAGTGAAATCCTCGGCATCGTGCTGGGCCTGATGCTGGTCCACCCGGACCTGCTCAACGCCTGGAACTACGGCAAGGCCGTGGCGGGGCTGGACGGCCAGAGCCTGCCCTATTTCGATATCTTCGGCTGGTTCCGGATCGAAAAAGTCGGCTATCAGGGGCAGATCCTGCCGATCCTGCTGGCGGCCTATGTCATGAGCGTGATCGAGAAATGGTTGCGTGCCAGGGTGCCCAATGCGATCCAACTGCTGGTGATACCCATCACCACCATCGTGGTCACCGGAGTGCTGGCCCTCGCCATCATCGGTCCGGTCACCCGGCACCTGGGGATCCTGATCACCGAGGGTATGGTGGCGCTGTTCGACCTGGCGCCGGTGATCGGCGGGGCGATCTTTGGCCTTCTCTATGCGCCGCTGGTGGTCACCGGCATGCACCACATGTTCCTGGCAGTGGACCTTCAGTTGATCTCGACCCAGGGCGGGACCTTTATCTGGCCGATGATCGTCATGTCCAACCTGGCCCAGGGCAGTGCGGCGCTGGCGGTGTTCTACATGACCCGCAATGCCCGGGACAAGAGCATGGCGTCCACCTCGGCGATTTCCGCTTACTTCGGCATCACGGAGCCGGCGATGTTCGGGGTCAACCTGCGTTACAAGTTCCCCTTTTATTGCGCCCTGGCCGGCTCGGCCCTGGGCTGTATTTTCCTCTCGTTGAACAAGATCAAGGCCTCGGCCATTGGCGTGGGAGGCTTGCCGGGTTTCATCTCGATCGTTCCCGACGCCATACCCATGTTCGTGATCGGCATGGCCATCGCCATGAGCGTGCCCTTTGCCCTGACCTGTGCATTGAGCATGAAGATCGTCCGGCCGGGGTATCGCGTCGCCTGACACTCGTGGGATCCGGGCTGGCCCGCGATGAGGCCTCCCGGTTCGGTACCCAACAGACTGAAGGAATCTCGCCATGCAAGACTGGCAACGTTCAGTGATCTACCAGATTTATCCGAAGAGTTTCTACAGCCATGGTGGCCAGGCCACCGGCGATTTGCTGGGCGTCGTGGACAAGCTCGACTACCTGCACTGGCTGGGTGTGGATTACCTGTGGCTCACCCCGTTCCTGCGTTCGCCGCAACGGGACAATGGCTACGACATCAGCGATTACTACGCCATTGACCCCAGCTACGGCACCATGGCCGATTGTGAATTGCTGATCGCCGAAGCCCACAGTCGCGGTATCAAGCTGATGCTCGATATCGTGGTCAACCACACCTCTATCGAGCATCCCTGGTTCCAGGCCGCTCGCAGCAGCCTCGACAACCCGTATCGCGATTTCTACGTCTGGCGCGACCAGCCCAACAGTTGGGAATCCAAATTCGGTGGTTCTGCCTGGGAGTACGAAGCACAGACCGGCCAGTATTACCTGCACCTGTTCGACCACACCCAGGCCGATCTGAATTGGGACAACCCGCGGGTGCGCGCCGAAGTGTTCAAGATGATGCGCTTCTGGCGGGACAAGGGGGTGGGGGGCTTCCGTCTCGATGTGATCAACTTGATCTCCAAGCCGGCCGACTTTCCTGACGATCACACCGATGGCCGCCGCTTCTATACCGATGGCCCCAACGTACACCGCTATCTGCAGGAAATGCATCGGGAAGTCTTCGAAGGTTTCGACCTGATCAACGTTGGCGAGATGTCGTCCACCAGCCTTGAACACTGCGTTCGCTATTCGTGCCCGGACTCACGGGAGTTGTCGATGACCTTCAATTTCCATCACTTGAAGGTGGATTATCCGAACCTGCAAAAGTGGGTGCGGGCCGACTTCGATTTTTTCCAGCTCAAGCGCATCCTGTCCGACTGGCAGACCGGCATGCAAGCCGGTGGCGGCTGGAACGCACTGTTCTGGTGTAACCATGATCAGCCGCGGGTGGTGTCGCGCTTCGGGCATGACGGAGAATATCGGGTGGTCTCGGCGAAGATGCTCGCCACTGCGCTGCACTTTCTGCAGGGCACGCCTTTCGTATACCAGGGCGAGGAGCTGGGAATGACCAATCCGGGCTTCGATCACATCGATCAATACCGCGATGTGGAAACCCTGAACATCTATCGCCTCAAGCGCAACGCCGGCATGCCTGAAGCCGAGGCCATGGGGCCGATCATGCAAAAGTCCCGTGACAACGGGCGTACGCCGATGCAATGGAATGCCGGGCCGAACGCGGGTTTCAGCCGTGCCGAACCCTGGATCGACGTACCCGCCAACGCGGCCTTCATCAATGTCGAGCAGCAACTGCAAGACCCGACCTCGGTACTGCATTACTACCGTCGCTTGATTGCCCTGCGTCGCAGCGAGGCCTTGATCCAGGACGGGGTCTATCGCCTGCTGCTGCCCGAGCATCCCCAGGTGTGGGCGTACCTGCGCGAAGGGCAGGGCGAGCGCCTGCTGGTGGTCAGCCACTTTTACGATGGCGACTGCGAAGTCCAGTTGCCGGAAGGAATTCTCTGCGCCGACACGAAGCAACGATGGGTGATCGGCAACTACGACCGCCAACACCGTGAGCGACGATTGTTCCTACGCCCCTACGAGTCGTTCGTGCTGCACCTGAGCGACTGAACAAACGTCATTTCTGACCCAGGCATCGCCTGATAGCGACCACGTTGCGCTCGACGCACCGTGTGCCTTTTGTCGCCCATTCGCTGGCAGGCGAAGGGAGATTGAAGTGCATCAAAAAACAATAAAAAAGAAGGAGCGGCATATGAAAACAACAATAAATCGTGGTCTTGCAGTGTCTTGTATTTGCCTGGCATTGCCATTCCCCGCCCAGGCGCTGGAGTTCTCCGGCTACCTGCGCAGTGGCGTCGGCAGTGCCACCAATGGCCGCTCCCAATCCTGTTTCCAGTTGCCCGGGGCGCAAAGCAAATATCGATTGGGCAACGAGTGCGAACAATATGGCGAACTGGAGCTGCGCCAGGACCTTTTCACCCTCGACGACGGTTCGGTGCTGAGCGTGGATGGCATGGCTTCGTTGTATAACCGCTACGACCGCACGCCGACCTTCCAGGGCGAAAACGGCGCGGCGCGGATGCCGCAGATGTATGCCCAGTGGTCGAACATGCCCAGCCTGAACGGAGGCTCGCTATGGGCCGGTCGGCGTTACTACAAGCGTAACGACATCCATATTTCCGATTTCTACTACTGGAACCAGAGCGCCACTGGGGCCGGAATCGAGGATGTGTTGATCGGCGGGCTGAAATACAGCTACGCCTTTTCGCGCAAGGACAACCTGTACCAGAAAGACCCGGTCAACCGGCATGACTTCAACGTGGGCGGCTTCGATACCAATCCCGGTGGCGAGCTGGAGTTCGGGGTGAGTCTCATCGACCGGGCGAGCCGGCGCGATGCCCATCGCGGTTGGGCCTTGACCGCCCAGCATGTGCAGCAGGACTTCCTTGGCGGCAAGAATAAACTGGCCTTGCAATATGGGGAGGGGCCCGGCACCGGACTGGGTTATACCGGCGATACCGGACTGGACGACAGCAACAAGAGCTATCGTCTGGTGGAGTTTTTCGATTGGCAGATCACGCCGCGTTTCGGCGGGCAAGTACAGGCGGTGTACCAGAAAGACATTCGTCCTGACGGCGTCGATCAGGACTGGCTGTCGTTGGGGGTTCGCCCGGCCTACGCCATCACCGATCAGTTCAAGTTGGTGACCGAACTGGGCCATGACCAAGTGCAGGCCAGCGATGGAACACGCAAGCTGAGCAAATTCACCTTTGCCCCTACCTGGTCGCCCAAGGGCCCGGAATTCTGGGCTCGCCCGGAAATACGACTGTATTACACCTACGCCAGCTGGAACGCGGCGGCCCAGCGCGCAGCCAATGAACTGGCGGCCGGTTCGGCGCTGTCCGACACCGGTGCATTTGGCGGCACGCGGCATGGTTCCAACGTGGGCGTGCAGGTTGAGTACTGGTGGAAATGACCCGTGTGACGCGGGTCGGTGGATGCGCTCTGCCCGCGATGCGAAAAGAACAGACAGCAGCAGGTGAAGTCATGAACACAACGCAACCTTTGCAATTGCTCGCACCGTTGTCCGGGGTCTTGATGCCCCTGGACAAGGTGCCGGACCCGGTCTTCTCCGATCGTGTCGTGGGGGATGGAATCTGTATCGATCCGACGTCGCAGACCCTTTGTGCGCCGCTCTCCGGTGTCGTCGGCACGCTCCAGGACAGCGCCCACGCAGTGAGTGTCACCAGTGACAACGGTGTTCAGGTGTTGATGCACATCGGCCTGGATACGGTGAACCTGGCGGGCAAGGGCTTTACCTCGCGGGTTGAAATGGGGCAACGAGTGGAGGCGGGCCAGCCGCTGATCGATTTCGATGCTGATTACATTGCCTTGCACGCGCGCAGTCTGTTGACGCTGATGTTGGTGGTCAGCGGCGAAGCCTTCACCTTGATTCCGGCCCAGTCGTCCTGCGTGGAAAGCGGTCAGCCGTTGCTGCAGGTGAGTCAAGGAACGCAAGGGCAGGACGCGCAGACGCAACAGGGCTCGGTGCTGTTTTCCAAGCCGCTGATCCTGCCGAATGACAGCGGTCTGCATGCGCGTCCCGCTGCGGTGTTCGCCCAGGCGGCAAAAGGCTTTGATGCGAACATCTGCCTGCACAAGCAGCAGGCCAGCGCCAACGGCAAATCCCTGGTGGCGATCATGGCGTTGCAGACGGTCAAGGGCGACAGTTTGCAGCTCAGTGCCGCCGGTCCACAGGCCGAACAGGCGCTCGAGGCGTTGACGCAACTGTTGCTGGCGGGCTGCGGCGAATCCGTCCAGGCGCAGCCGACGCCAGAAGTGCCCGTGTGCGTCGAATCGCCCGCGCCTGAGCGCTGGCATGGCGTGTGTGCCTCGCCGGGCTCGGTGTCGGGGGTGGTGGTGCAGGTCGCGACCCAGGCGTTGGAAGTGCAAGAGCCAGGCGCGGGAATCGAAACCGAGCAGGCCCTCCTGGACCAGGCGTTGAACCAGGCGAGCCAGGCATTGAAGGCGTTGCAGAGCGAGAGTGCAGGCAGTGTCCAGGCCCAGATTTTTGCCGCGCATCAGGAGTTGCTGGAAGACCCCACCTTGCTGGAGCAGGCTCGGGATCTGATCGTCGAAGGCAAGAGCGCGGCCTTTGCCTGGAAAACCGCAACCGAGTCGACCGCCACGCAGTTCCAGCAATCGGGCAATGCCTTGCTGGCCGAGCGCGCGATGGATCTGGCCGATGTCGGGCATCGGGTCCTCAAGCTGATCCTCGGCGTGCAGGACCACACCTGGGACCTGCCCGAGCAGTCGATCCTGGTGGCCGCGCAACTGACGCCGTCCCAGACCGCGAGCCTGGACACCACGCGAATCGCCGGTTTCGTCACGGTGGGTGGCGGTGCTACCAGCCATGTGGCGATCCTGGCCCGTGCGCTGGGCCTGCCGTCGTTGTGTGGCGTGCCTGAGCAGGCATTGACCATTGCCAACGGCACCCCGGTGTTGCTGGATGCCGACAGCGGCGAACTGCATTTGAATCCAGACCCGGCGCGGATCGAGCAACTCCAGGCCTCCCGTGACCGACAGTTGCGACGGCAGCGGCGTGACCTCGAACAATCGGCCCTCGCGGCCCGTACCCTTGATGGTCATCGAGTCGAGATCACTGCCAATGTCGGCTCGCTTCGGGACGTGGAGCAGGCCATGACCCTGGGGGGCGAAGGGGTGGGGCTGTTGCGCTCCGAACTGCTTTACCTGGATCGCGCGCACCCACCTGGCCATGACGAGCAAGCGGCCTTGTACAGTGCCGTCGCCCGGGCCCTGGGGGTTGAGCGAAATCTGGTGGTGCGTACCCTGGACGTGGGCGGAGACAAGCCGCTGGCCTATGTGCCGATGGCCCACGAGGCCAATCCGTTTCTGGGCATGCGTGGTATTCGCCTGTGCCTGGAGCGACCGCAGTTATTGCGTGAACAGTTCCGGGCAATCCTCGCCTGTTCGGGGCTGACGCGGCTGCACATCATGCTGCCAATGGTCACGCAGTTGTCGGAATTGCGGCTGGCGCGGCAGATGTTGGACGAAGAGGTGCGCAACCTGGGCCTGTCGCAAGCGCCGAAGCTGGGCATCATGATCGAAGTCCCGGCGGCGGCCCTGATGGCCGACCTGTTTGCTTCCGAAGTGGATTTCTTCTCCATCGGGACCAACGACTTGACCCAGTACACCCTGGCCATGGACCGCGACCACCCGCGCTTGGCCAGCCAGGCCGATGGACTGCATCCGTCGGTATTGCGCCTGATCGCCCGGACAGTCGAGGCCGCTCACGCCCATGGCAAATGGGTCGGAGTATGTGGCGCGCTGGCATCGGAAACCTTGGCGGTACCGGTGTTGCTGGGGCTTGGCGTGGATGAGCTATCGGTCAGCGTGCCGCTGATTCCGGCCATCAAGGCCTGCGTGCGTGAATGGGATCTGAGTGAATGCCGCACGCTGGCCCAACAGGCCTTGGCCCAGGAAAGCGCCGAGCAGGTGCGCGACCTCTTGCGTATTCATTCACCCACGGCCAATCCGGCCCCCCTGGCCATGGAGCATTGAACATGTTCGACAAACTGCAACAGGCATTCTGGAAAGCCCTGACCCCGGACCTGGTACCGGAAGAGCCCAGGCCAGCGGCAGCGGTTGATGAACTGTCACCGGCCATCGTTGCCGCGCTGGGTGGCGCGGATAACCTCAAGCACCATCAACCCGTAGCGCTGACGCGGCTGCGGGTGGAGTTGCGGGATGTGGCCCGGATCGACCGGACGGGGCTGAGCGCGGCCGGGGTGGCCGGGGTGATGACACTGGAGAACGGCGTGGTGCATCTGATTACGGGCTTGCCGGCCTGAACCGCCAGATGTCTGAAGGTATCGGTTGACGGGGTATACACCGGGGAGCGTTCTATACTCACGGGCATCCAGTTACGGCAACCCGCCGCAATAAGGAGCCCGCCATGAACGACACCCAGCGGCTCGCCGCCTTGCGCATCGTCTTGATTGTGGTCGGTCTGATCGCCATCTTCGCGATCGGGCCGCTGATGCTCCTGTGGCCGTCCGGCTGGACGTGGCACAGCGGCCATTCCCAGTACCCGCTGATGATCGTCGGCATCTACGCGACACTCGGTGTGTTCTTGCTGATGGCGTCGCGCGATCCGATGAAACATTTGAGCCTGATCTGGTTCACCGTGTGGTCGAGCGTCGTGCACGGCGCGATCATGGCCGTGCAGTCCTTCGGCGTCGATATGGACGGGACAAGCCACGTTGGCCATCTGCTGGGCGACGTACCCGCGTTGTTCATCGTTGCGGCGGCGTTGGCTTTCTTCACGCCGCGGCGCAGCAATGCGTAACCAGCGAATGGACTGATCCTGCCGAAAAGGCTTGCTTCGATGTGCACAAAGAATGCCCTGTGGATAACTTTCCCCAGGGCATTTTCATTTTGTTTTTTTCATTTTCGCTGGCCTTACCGTTTCTCATCTGCGGGTGTATCGTATTCGCCTTTTGCGGACCCACCGGTTCGCGCGGATTCAATAGGTGGTTGCGTTCATGTCCTTTACCCGTCGCCAAATACTCGGTGGCCTGGCCGGTCTTGTTGTCGTTGGCGTAGGCGCGGGGGGCGCATCGCGGTATTGGCTGGGCAAGCGCGCCGATGCCGAGGCTGGTCACGACTATGAACTGATCGCCGCACCGCTGGACGTGGAACTGGTGGCCGGGCACAAGACCCAGGCCTGGGCGTTTGGCCCCTCGGCGCCGGGCACCGAACTGCGGGTGCGCCAGGGCGAGTGGTTGCGGGTGCGTTTCATCAATCATCTGCCGGTCGCCACCACCATTCACTGGCACGGTATTCGTTTGCCGCTGGAGATGGACGGCGTGCCGTATGTCTCGCAACTGCCGGTGCTGCCGGGCGAGTATTTCGACTACAAATTCCGCGTGCCGGACGCCGGCAGTTACTGGTATCACCCCCACGTCAACAGCAGCGAAGAGCTCGGGCGTGGGCTGGTGGGACCATTGATCATCGAAGAGCGTGAGCCGACTGGCTTCAAGTATGAACAGACCCTGAGCCTCAAGAGCTGGCATGTGGACGAACAAGGCCAGTTCGTGGAGTTCAGTATTCCCCGTGAGGCGGCGCGTGGCGGCACGGCCGGGCGGCTGGCGACCATCAACGGTGTGCCGCAGGCGGTGATCGACCTGCCGGCCGGGCAGATCACCCGGGTGCGTTTGCTCAACCTCGACAACACCCTGACTTACCGTATCAACATCCCAGGCGTTGAAGCGCAGATCTATGCGTTGGACGGCAACCCCATCGAACCGCGCCCGCTGGGCAAGGAATACTGGCTTGGCCCGGGCATGCGCATTTGCCTGGCGATCAAGGCGCCGCCGGCCGGGGAAGAGCTGTCGTTGCGCAATGGCCCGGTGCGCCTGGGAACCTTGCGCTCGGTGCCCAACAGTGACGCACCGACCCAGTGGCCGCCGGCACTGCCAGCCAACCCGGTGTCCGAGCCGGACCTGGCCAATGCCGAAAAACTCAACTTCAATTTCGAATGGGTCGGCTCGGTGTCGGTCAATGTCGACAACGGCAAGCCGCCAAGCCTGTGGCAGATCAACGGCAAGGCCTGGGACATCACCGACAAGACCTGCGCCGACCGGCCGATCGCCACGCTGAAGAAAGGCCAGAGCTACATTTTCGAATTGAAGAACATGACCCAGTACCAGCACCCGATCCATTTGCACGGCATGAGCTTCAAGGTGATCGCGTCGAACCGGCACAAGGTCGTGCCGTATTTCACCGACACTTACCTGCTGGGCAAGAACGAGCGGGCGCAGGTGGCGCTGGTGGCGGATAATCCGGGTGTGTGGATGTTCCACTGCCATGTGATCGACCACATGGAAACCGGCCTGATGGCCGCCATCGAGGTGGCGTGATGCGTCAGATTCGCCCTGCCAAAATCATCGACCGTAGCCGCGACCAGGACTTCATGCGCGAAGCCCTGGCCCTCGCCGCTCAAGGCGCCGCCCTGGGCGAAGTGCCCGTGGGCGCGGTGCTGGTGCAGGACGGCGAGATCATCGGACGCGGCTTCAACTGCCCGATCAGTGGCCACGACCCCAGTGCCCACGCGGAAATGGTCGCCATCCGCGCCGCCGCCCAGGCGGTGAGCAACTATCGCCTGCCCGGCAGCACCCTCTATGTGACGCTGGAACCCTGCAGCATGTGCGCTGGCCTCATCGTCCATTCGCGTATCGCCCGGGTCGTCTACGGCGCCCTGGAGCCCAAGGCTGGCATCGTGCAGAGCCAGGGGCAGTTCTTCAGCCAGGGTTTCCTGAACCATCGGGTGATGTTCGAGGGCGGGGTGTTGGCCGAGGAGTGCAGCGCGGTGTTGAGCGAGTTCTTCAAGGCCCGAAGAGCCAAATCGCAAGATTGAACACACAACCCCGTGGCGAGGGAGCTTGCTCCCGCTGGGCCGCGAAGCGGCCCTAGAACCCGGCGACGCGGTGGATCAGGGTGATTGAGTGAGCTTGAGAGGGGGCTGCTGCGCAGCCCAGCGGGAGCAAGCTCCCTCGCCACAAAAGCC
>NZ_FOTH01000066.1:0-11133 GCF_900114515.1 Pseudomonas sp. NFACC46-3 | reverse complement strand
TGTGGCGAGGGAGCTTGCTCCCGCTGGGTGGCGAAGCCGCCCCACGCTTTTCCAACCAACTGGATACCTCTGACTTGCCATCTTTGCGGCTGCTACGCAGCCGAGCGGGAGCAAGCTCCCTCGCCACAAAAGCCAGTCAGGGCGCAACCGCATCGAACACCATGTGCACCGTGCCGTAGTAATCACCCGACCTGTATCCATCACCGGGCTTGATCGCGGCGATTTCCAGGGGCACCTGGCGTCCAGGCCTGGCCTCGAGGGCCGTCACGACCTGGGTCGAGTCCAGGGTCAGTTCGACCTCGTTGAACTTCACCCGCAAGTCGATCCGCTCGCGGCCATTGGATAAATAGGCCTCCTCGGCCAGGCGCGCACCGATGCCGCCCGTGGTGTTCTTCACCTCATACGTCGCCCGCAGCGAACCGAGCTCGCCGGTGATGGAGCTGAAAGGCAGCCGTTGCTCACGCTGGACCAGTTGCGGGTCGAGGGGCAGCACAAAAAAATCGACCGTCGGGATGGTCACGTGGAGTTCGAAGGTTTCCCGCTCGACCGCTCCCCAGGCCGAAACCCAGGGCAGCATCAGCGCGGTCAACGCAAGAGGGCGTAGCAGTGTCTTGGACATATTGATTACCTGTGGCGTCTGCGACGGTTCGGCGACGACAACCGTCAACCCTTGATCTCGACGGCTTGGCTCTTGCTGCCCTCGATCAGCGTGAAGCGGTACTCACGCCCCGCCTCCTTGTCGAAGGAAAACGTGCGCCCGGCCATGACGTGGTGCTTGGTCGTCGGGCGGCAGTCGCTATCCGTCTTCGCGTCGCAATCCTTGAACTCATCGATCACCACGACGCTGTTGCCGTTGTTGCGCATCAGGTAGCGATTGGCGCTGTCATCGATCACCGTCTCGAAACGGGTGTTCTTGGGTCGTACGAAAAACACCGTGCCGTAGCCCGCCAGGACCTTGACCCCTGCCGCCACCCGCTCCTTCTTGTACGCTTCGCGTTCCTCGGCGCTGACGGCAAATTCATCCTCGGCTTCCGGCACCACCGGCACGAAACGCACCCGGAAATAGCGCTCCTTTTCGCGGTTGCCCATGAACAGCAACCGGGTGCCCTGCATGCCGTTGGCCGGCACGATCAGCCGCGCCGGGCTGGCCATCAGGCCATCCTTGGAGATGGCGCCGGCCTGGTTCTCCAGGGGCAATTCCTGGTAGCTGCCGTCCTCGTTGTAGACAATCTCCAGGATGTTGACCTTGACGAACGCCGTGGACGTTCCGCCGTTGAACACCCGCTTCATGTAGGTGCTTTTGTCGCCGTCGAGATAGTCGTAGACCACCCCGACACCAATCTGCGGCCCGGCCTGGGCCATGCTGCAAAACAGAAGAAAACCAACCCATGCCACTAGATGCTTCATCACTTCTCTTAACCTCATGTATTAAACGCAACTCACTGCACATTGCTGACTGAATAGGGCTCGCCGAACACCGCCGGACGACACGCCGTCGTTTCAAACCTCTGAATCCCAGATCACCGTGACGGCGCCGGTATAAGTGTCGGGCGCGCGATCGAGCATCGCCGCGACACTGACGCTGCGGATCTGGAAATGCAGGGTTGCGGGCTTGCGATCGATGTACCTGACCGGGAGAAATCGAACGGGATTGCCAAAGCTTCCAACAGGCACCGTTCGACGGTTGACCGGTGTCCCGTCAGGATTGGTCAAGCCGTCGGGCAGCGTCACATAGACATCCACCGGGTAATAGATAGCGGAACCCGGCGCCGTTACACCGCACTCGGTGCCGGCCATGTAGCGGCATTCGAGCTTCATCGTGAACGGCGAAGACGTCGAGATGTGGAACTGATGGTCGCGAAACAGCACCGTCGGTTTGCTGCCGTTGCTCAACCACGCCTTCCAGCCCTCTCGAGGCTCCAATTCCACCCGGTTTCCCCCCGGTGGAATTTCAACCTTGAGGACATGCTCGACATCCAGGGTGAAATTGAGCGTGAGCGCCGAATCGTTGGGGATCACGACGTCACCGAAGTCAAAGTCCTGGCCCGGCCCGATACCGAGCGTCAGCGAGCCCCGGTACTGGCCGCCTGTCATTTGCAAAGGATTGGGCGTGCGCAGCTCGTAGGCAAAGCTCAGGCCCTGGTATTCGAACTGAGGGATCAGGTAGCGGGCCGGTTTGGCACAGGCGTCTTCTACCGGTGTCTTCCAGAAGAACCAGGCGTGGGAAAGGGTCGCCCCCTGCCTCACACAGGGCGTCGGGGCTTGCCACCAGGTCGAGCCGAAGATCATGTTGTAGGCGGTTTCGTCACTCACGCCGCCACCGACAATCTCAGCGGGGCTGGGGCTCAGCCCGATCGCCCCGCCCAGGCCGACAACGCGAAACTCGAGGGTTTCGGTATGGCCTGTACCTGAATGGGTCACCTGTACCGTACGCCAGTTGGCCGGTGCCTTGAGCATCGCACCTTGCCGGCTATCTTCATGATTGGCCTGGATCGGCCCCCCTGAAGCGCCCGTACCCAATATCAGGCTGAATATCCCGGCCGACTGGCACAGCACGACGAATTGCTCGCAATAACCGCTGTTTCGAGTGGTATTGACGAACTTATTCTCGTGAGGCTTTGCGCTGTCCGCTCTGAATTGCGCGGTGATGTCCACCGTGGCGGCATGGACAGCCGGCACGCAGGCCAACCCAAGCGCGGCAGCCATACCGCTTGCCCGTTTTCTCGAAAGCTTCATCTATGCAACCTCCTGTAGCAGAGCGAATCGTGGCGGAGAAAAACAGCCGTTGACCGAACCCAGGGTTCAGACTTCCGAATCCCAAATCACCGTGACGTTGCCGCTATACGCCTTGGCGCCGGTGTCCAGCATCGCTTCGACCTGGCTACGGCCAACTTCGAAGTGCAGGGTTCCCGAGCGGCGATCGACATAGAAGCCCGGCTGGAACAGCTCGGTACCACTGCCATCAAGCCTTAGCTGACGACGGTTGACCGGTTGTCCGGCGGCGTCGGTCAAGCCATCGGGCAGGGTCACGCTGACGTCCACCGGCACGGCATGACCGCTGCCGGTTTCGGTGATCGCGCAGGTATTGCCGCTGACGTATTGGCATTCGAGCCCCATCTTGAAACGGGAGGAGGCTGAGATGTGGAAGCGCTGGTCACGGAACAGCCGGGTCGGTTTTTGCCCCTGGTTCAACCAGGCTTGCCAGCCGCCTTGGGGGACCAATTCGACGCGGTTGCCGCCGGGGGGTATTTCGACCTTGAGGGTGTGTTCGACGTCAAGTTTGAAGTTGAGCGTGAGAGCCGAATCGTTGGGGATCACCACATCGCCCATATCAATGTCCTGTCCCGGACCAACGCTATAGGTCAGCGACCCGGTGTATTGGCCGGACGACATCTTCAATGGGTTGGGTGTGCGCAGTTCGTAGGCAAAATCCAGGTGGGTATAACTCATGCTGGGGATCAGGTAACGGGATGTTTTGGCGCACACATCTTCTACTGGAGTCTTCCAGAAAAACTCGTAATCCGTAGCGGTGTAAAAACCTACACCACTGTATCGACAGGGCGCAGGAGCATATACCCAAGTATGCGAAACACCGCCCCAGAGTCTTTGATGAGCGGTGAGGACGTCTACGCCCCCACCTACCACATTGACCACGCCAGCAGGGATTCGGTATTTCGAGCCGAGACCGGAAAAGCGTACTTCAACGGTTTCGGTTTCACCGGTACTCGCATGGGTTACCCGTGCCGTACGCCAGTTGGCAGGGACTTTAAACATTGCACCCTGACGAGCACTTCCATGATTGGCCTGAATGGGACCGGCCGAATTGAAAGTCATGGGTAATCGAATGCTGAAGGTCTTTGTAGCCTTGCACTCCGACGGATGACTTGCACAGTAACCACTGACCGGAGTGGTGTTGAGAAATACATTTTCTTGGGGCTTCGCAGGGTCAGGCCTGAAAATCGCACTGATATCCTGCGTCAATGCACTGGCCGTTGGTGAGCCAGCAAGAAGCGAGGCAAACAACAGCACCGAAGCCACGCTGCGCACGGCCACCGATAAAGGTTTCATCTATACAACCTCATACATCAAAGCGAATCCCTGCAAGTTGGAGAAAGAACCTTCACGCGGGGCGCACACCTTGCTCCCCGCGACACATCAGGAATCAGGAGCGCTGCCGGTCCTTGCCGGTCTCGCCCAACGAGTTATCTGCCAGGGTGTCCGGCGTGCAGCGCAAATCACCGATCATCAACACATCGCCTTCGCGGTTGGCGTTGTCCGGGTCGAGGCGGAACCGGCAGAACAATTCACTGCCGTAGCGCACTTCCAGGGTGGGTGAGCTGGCGTTCATTTCCATGGAGAAGAACCCATCCGCCTCGCTGACGCCGCGGCTGGCGTGGTTGATCACGTGATGGCCCCGAAGCGGCTCGCCTTGTTCGTCCACCAGGCGCCCGAGTACGGTCACGGTTTTCATCACCTGGACCTTGCGGTAATCCACGCCGCCCTTGTTCAGGTGATAACGGGTCCGCGCAGGCTCGATATTGGCCGCCGGCGGATGCACACCCTCGAAGTCGAAGGTCACCATGCTGTTCTTGTAGGCGGTGATGGGGATGAAGTTGCGCCCCGGGCGTAACGCCGTGCTGCCACCGGTCAAATCGTCGGCACGCAGGGCGACATCGTCCAGATCGGTTTCCACGTCGACGATCAGGCCCGCGCCGCGCCCTTGGGGCAGGCCGGTGAAGGCGGCTTTCTGGCTGCCCACGGCAACGGTGCTGCTCAGGTTCAAGCCGCCGGTGAGGTTGTCGTTATAGGACGAACGCTGGACGAAACCGTCGCCGTAAAGCGAATCGGTCATGAAACTGCCGATGCCGGACAGCCCCACGCCATAGGTGTCGGCCATTGCCGTGGCGGAGACACTTTGCAAGACGTGGTCCTGCAGGTCCCGGCGATAGGTCACAGAGGCATTGTGGTCGCGGTCGCCGTCCCGCGATGTGCGGGTGCCGATGCTGCCCGACCAGTACTCGCCCGGCCCACCCAACGCGACACTGATGCTCAGGTCGACGCCGCGGTTGCGCCGGTCGGCGGTGCTCGACGTACCGGGGCGGTCGAACACCGACAGCCGCCAGTTGGCATCGCTGCCGCCCAGCTTGCCGCGCTGGGTCCAGCCCAGGTCCAGGCCGGTGCCTTGGACATTGCCTTCGCTGTAGGCCAGCCGTCCATTGATGGAGGTCTTGTTGCTCAAGCGATGGTTGACCGACAGCGAGGAGTTGCTGGTTTGGCCGACGAACACGTTGCGTTGGCGGATGCGGGTGCCGTCCGGCCGGGTTTCATAGGTGTTGCGGGTGTCCAGCCAGCTGCGGTTGTGGCTCGCCACGACGCTGCCATGGCCATAACTGTACAGGCCTTGCACGTCCATGCCGGTGCCGTACTGCTGGGTCTGATAGACGTTGGCGTACAGGTTGGTGTTGCTGGCCAGCGTCCAGTCCACCGAGGTGCCCACTTGCAGTTTGTCCTGCACCTGACGCGTGGAGGCGCCCAGGATCACCCGGGGATGCAGCAGGTAGTTGAGGCCCACACCCGCCGTGGTGAAACCCGAGGGCTGGTCTTCCCAGTTGCTCCAGAGCCTGGTTTCGCGTCCGGCGAACAGGTTGTAGCGCCAGCGATCCTCGGAATTGCTCCAGTTATTGGGTTTGTAGACCAGCTCCTGGCTGGTGGCGGTGGTTTGCCCGTCCTCGATCAGGCGCACTTCCACTTCATAGATGCCGCCGGGCAAGGGTCGGGTGTCCAGGCTCTGCAAGCCGGCGCTGACCGCCTGAGAGTTGATCAGCAGGCCGTTGCGATAGATCTCCACCGACGCCTGGCGGCTGGCGGTGACATAGATGGGGTAGACGCTGGGCTTGGGGTTTTCCACCACCAGGCTGTCGGAGCTGCCGTACATGACGCCGAGCGCCGTGTCGGGGTTGGCCCCGAACGAACGGATCTGACGGTTCAAGCCATCGGAACTGGGCGTGAAATAACCCAGGCGGAAAAAATTCCCTTCCATCTCTCGTTGGGTGTAAAGCTCGTGGACGGCGTGGTACAGCTTGTCGTCCGGGCCGCCAAGACGCGAAAGCTGGAGGTCCAGTGACTGGCTCCAGTTGCCCACGCTGGAACTGGCGTTGAGGCCATAACGCCCGCCAGTGTCCTGTTCCTGGCCACCATTGATATTCAGTTGGTTGTTGAAGATCAGGCCGAGGCTGCCGCCTTCCGGCTGATCGTGGTAACGCTTGGTTTCGTTGGCTCGCTCCACGTCCCTGGTCAGGATCGACACCAATGAATTTTCCAGACTGTAATGCACAGCCAGCAGCCCGGACGGGCAGCGGCTTTCACAAGCGCCCAGCCTTTGTCCCTGCTTGAGATGCTGCTCCCATTGATCGCGCTCGGCAGCTTTTATCGAGCTGTCCTGCGTGTCGGTGAATTCGAGCAGGGTAATACGATCATCCCGCGTCAAGACCACCATGGCTTCACCGAGGTACTGTTGATTGAGTTCAACACGAACCGCCAAAGGCACATCGAAAAAGTGCGATTCAAACTCAGCCGGCAAACCCTTGGCCTGGGCTAGCAGGCTCTTGGGTGTGGTACCGGGGGCAGTCGGCGCAGCCAATGCACTCGCGCACAGAAACAGCGCGAGGGCACCCGCGATGGGTGTCATCGGAAACATCAACGGATTCTCATAATCAACGAACGATCAGGGCGTTTCGGGTGCGGGCCGCCCGGCAGGGGAGCGCCGGACGGCCTGCGGCAATGCCCGTGCAATGAGGTGAACCTCAACGGGCATCGAGCGGCATCACGGGCGTGGCACGGCGTCGAAGATCACAGTCATGTCGGCGGTGTACAGGCCGTTCTGGGTATCCAGGGGCTTGTCCGCGACGATGGTCATGTCAGCCTGGGTGCCTGGAGTGGAGGTTGCATCATCCACCACTTCCTGAGGGGTGGCGGACAGGGTGATGCCGTTGAACTTGGTGGTCAGGGCGATGGCGTCACGGCCGTTGTACAGCGCCGCCGGGCCACCCTCGATGTAGGCATGGACCGAACCGTTGGTGTTCTTCACGTCGAAGGTCTGGCGCAGGGAAGTCAATGTGCCGGCGACGAGGTTGTAGCTCATGACTTCATCTTTACCGAAGTTCGGGTCACGTGGCTGCACATGGAACTGCAGGGTCGGGATGTTCGCGGTGATATGGATCGAGGAGCGCGCATCATCAGCGGCGAACGCCGCCGAAGAACCCAGGGCAGCAGCGACCAGAGCAGTACCGGATACGAATTGTTTGAGCATGTTGTTAACACCTGTTCTTGACATAAAGAGAAGGGTTGAAAGTTGCAGGCCAATAACCGCTTGGCCTGCCCCCTTCAACGCCGGGGCATGATCGGCTCTCTTTAATCAAAAATAAGCAGGCACTTTCCCATAAGCATGTAGTACTTCGTGCATATAGCACGAAGAAAAAGAAGCCATTTCTTATAAAGTTGAAGTTTGGCTGTCAGAAACAACCCACATTGCCAGCCTACACGCTACTCAATCATTACAAATGTATGCAGCCCGTATGCTTGTCACCCCGGGTCTAGAGCTTTCATGTAAGGTTTTTTCCGAACCCAAGTAAGACCTTGCGAATAAAAATACATCTTAGTTCCAGAAACTTATCAAAGATATATCTTTAAATAAAGATATATCTAAGTTTTATCTTATGCAGAATGGAGAGCGCGCATATGACAGTCACTTATTCCCTTCCCAAGAACGATGGACTTGAACAACCCACGGCAGTCCGTGAGCGTGGCAGCCGGGGTCCACGGGTCTTCGCCTCCGGCGATCTGAAGCTGCTGTTGCTGGCGCTGATTGCCGAACAGCCTTGCCATGGCTATGACCTGATCCGTCGGATCGAAAATATGTTCGACGGCGCCTACAGCCCCAGCCCCGGGGTGATCTACCCGACCCTGACCTTCCTGGAAATGAGCACGATGGTGACCTGTGGCGTCGAGGACGGGAAAAAATGCTACAGAGTGACCGACGCCGGACGTCTATCCCTTGAGGAGCAAGCCGTGGCGCTGGATGAGGTAAGGATGCGTATTGAAGCCAGCAAACGCGCCCTGCGCGGACAGGACCGCCCCGCACAAATCCATGAAGCGGTGTATAACCTGCGGCATGCGCTGCACAAGCACCCCGGGCATTGGACCCCGGAGGAGATCAAGCGGGTAAGCGACTTGCTCAACGACACCGCCAAAGCCATCATCGACGGCCTCGACCGTCCACCCGTTTCGGAGTCAACGCCATGACTGCAGTCGATCCAAACACCATTCACCGTGTCAATCACGAGGTCAAACGCCGTCGCCTGGAAGTCTTGCGGGTGCAGGACCTGACCCCGCGCATGCGCCGTATCACCGTCGGCGGACCGGAACTGGCCGGGTTCGTCAGCCTGGGCACGGATGATCACGTCAAGCTGTTTTTCCCGCAGAACGCTGAGGAACGGGCGGCGCTGGAAAGCCTCAACCTCAGCGCCGGCAAGGCCCAGGGCGCGCTGCCGCAAATGCGCGACTACACCCCGCGCCGCTATGACCTGGACACCCTGGAGATGGACATCGATTTCGTGCTCCACGGCGACGGCCCTGCCTCGACCTGGGCGTCCCAGGCAACGCCGGGGCAGTACCTCGACATCGGTGGGCCACGGGGTTCGATGATCGTGCCGGACATCTTCGACAGCTACCTGCTGATCGGCGACGAAACCGCCCTCCCCGCCATCGCCCGCCGCCTCGAAGGCCTGGCGCCGAACCGGCGTGCCCTGGTGGTGGTGGAAGTGGAAAACGGCGCCGAGCAGCAGGTCCTCCAGAGCCCGGCGCAGGTGCATGTGATCTGGGTGCTGCGCGAAGGTCGCCAGGATAACCTGCTGACCACCGTGCAGCAGTTGGATATGCCCGGTGGCAAGCTCTACGCCTGGGTCGCCACCGAGAGCAAGGTGTCGCGGCAGATTCGCAAGGTGTTGCTGGAGGAGAAAGGGCTGGATCAGGATTTTGTGAAGGCTGTAGGGTATTGGAAGGCGGAGGGGAGTGAGGAGGAATGAGCTATTGGCGGCGGCTAAACTACCCATTGAGCGACACAGAACTCCGTGGCGAGGGAGCTTGCTCCCGCTGGGCTGCGCAGCAGCCCCCCTCTCAAAGACCACTCAATTAACCTGATCCACCGGGTTGCCTGGTTTGGGGCCGCTTCGCGCCCCAGCGGGAGCAAGCTCCCTCGCCACGGGGAATATCGCTATCCTTCAATATTTGGCACGACATTTCACCAGGTACCCCCATGCTCTTCCTGATCGCCTACATCGCCAGCGTCGTGCTGATCAACTTCGCGTTTTCCGCCGCGCCGCACCTGGACATCATCTGGTCGGCCTGGGGCGGGCTGGTGTTTATCCTGCGGGACATGGTGCAGACCCGTTTCGGCCATGGTGCTATCGCGGCGATGCTGGTGGCTCTGGTGTTGTCCTATGTCACCTCGGATCCGACCATCGCCCTGGCCAGTGCCACGGCGTTTGCCGTGTCCGAGTGCATCGACTGGCTGGTGTTCACGATCACCAAACGCCCATTGCATGATCGGCTATGGATCAGTTCGGCCCTGAGCATTCCGCTGGACACGTTCATTTTCTTCGGCCTGATCGACGCTCTGACGCCTGCCGTGGTGATCACCGCCCTGCTCTCGAAATTCGCCGGGGTCACGGCTGTCTGGCTGATCATGGCCTGGCGTTTGCGCAAGCAAACCGTCGCCACCTGAAGCCAAAACCCGCAGTTCATGTAAAATGCCGCGTTTTCTCCCCACGGGAAGCTCGCCCGGCGTGCAACCCTCGACGACCGCTCCTGTTTGAGGACCTTCAGATGACCCGTATCGGAACTCCCTTGTCGCCCACCGCGACCCGCGTTTTGTTGTGTGGCAGCGGTGAGCTGGGCAAGGAAGTGGTAATCGAGCTGCAGCGCCTGGGCGTTGAAGTGATCGCCGTGGATCGCTACGCCAACGCGCCGGCCATGCAAGTGGCCCACCGCAGCCATGTGATCAACATGCTCGACGGCGCCGCCCTGCGTGCGGTGATCGAGGCCGAGAAGCCGCATTTCATCGTGCCGGAAATCGAAGCCATCGCCACTGCCACCCTGGTGGAACTGGAAGCCGAAGGCTTCACCGTGATCCCCACCGCCCGCGCCGCGCAGTTGACCATGAACCGTGAAGGCATCCGGCGCCTGGCCGCCGAAGAACTGGGCCTGCCGACCTCGCCGTATTTCTTCGCCGACACCGTGGAAGACTATCGCAAGGCCGTCGAAACCCTGGGCTTCCCGTGTGTGGTCAAGCCGGTGATGAGTTCGTCGGGCAAGGGGCAGAGTCTGCTGCGCAGTGCCGACGACGTGCAGAAAGCCTGGGACTATGCCCAGGAAGGCGGCCGTGCCGGCAAAGGCCGGGTAATCATCGAAGGCTTCATCGACTTCGACTACGAAATCACCTTGCTGACCGTGCGCCATGTCGGCGGTACCACGTTCTGTGCACCGGTCGGTCACCGTCAGGAGAAAGGCGACTACCAGGAATCCTGGCAGCCGCAAGCCATGAGCCCGGTGGCCCTGGCTGAATCCGAGCGCGTCGCCAAGGCAGTGACCGAGGCCCTGGGTGGTCGCGGCCTGTTTGGCGTCGAGCTGTTCATCAAGGGTGATCAGGTGTGGTTCAGCGAAGTCTCGCCACGTCCGCACGACACTGGCCTGGTGACGCTGATTTCCCAGGACTTGTCGCAATTCGCCCTGCACGCCCGCGCCATTCTCGGCCTGCCGATTCCGTTGATCCGCCAGTTCGGCCCATCGGCTTCGGCGGTGATCCTGGTGGAAGGCCAGTCGACCCAGACCGCTTTCGCCAACCTCGGCGCCGCCCTGAGCGAGCCGGACACCGCCCTGCGCCTGTTCGGCAAGCCGGAAGTCAACGGCCAGCGCCGCCTGGGCGTGGCCCTGGCCCGCGACGAATCCATCGAAGCCGCCCGCGCCAAGGCAACCCGGGCTTCGCAGGCCGTCAAGATCGAGTTGTAAGGCTGGCCCCCCCCGTGGCGAGGGAGCTTGCTCCCGCTGGGGCGCGAAGCGGCCCTAAAACCCGGCGAC
>NZ_FOTH01000044.1:0-40404 GCF_900114515.1 Pseudomonas sp. NFACC46-3 | reverse complement strand
TAGCCGCGCTGGGCCATGGATGGCCCTTCGCGGCGGGCCCACGGAGCAATGCCGGAGTGAGGGCACACCGAGCCTAGGCGAGGTGCCGAGTGGTGGGGCATATAGCGTTTTGCTTACTTTTGCGCTTTTCAAAAGTGAGCCGCCGTCAGGGCGGAACCCTAAGTGGCCGTTACCGCAGCAATGGATATGTACGCAGTCAACAAGAGCATGGCCGGCTGTCAGGCCGCCATCGCGAGCAAGCCCGCTCCCACAGGAGAAACGCGCCCCACTCCCGACGCCCATTTTTTTCCTCATTCACGCGGAACCGCCAACCGCACAGGCGCCACTCACCTCGTGAATATGCCCAAGCCCAGAGGAACCGCCCATGTCTTCCACCGATGCCGTCCAGCGCCGCCTCGACACCTACTTCCAACGCGCGACCGACAACGTCAACAACGCTGCGATGAACGCAGCAGAAAGTCAGTCGCTCGACGACATGCACTCATTCCTGACCAGCATGAACGGCATGTCCGTCGCGGTGAACGCAGCGACTCAACAGACCACAGCCCATCACAACCTCGCCAAGGCGATCATCGATGCAATGCCATGAGCTGCGCACACAGCTCACCCGCTGGAACGCCAACGTCGATGGCCCGGAGCGGTTCACCGTTGTCATCGACGATGGCGAAGCAACGTTCAGCAAGCTCGACGAAGGCCTGCTGGCATCGGTCGAACTGACCGTCCCGGTGACCCATGAGGTGGTTCTGGAAGACCTGCTTCGGCTGGCGCACCCAAGCCTCTCGCGATTTCCCGGCGCGCTGGCTCGTTCGCCGCAAGACGGTCGGTTGTGGCTGCTGGCGCAAGTGCCGCTGGACGGGCACATCGACGACTTGATCGAGGTGCTCGAAGCACTGCTCAACCAGCGTGACACCTGGCAATCCATTCTCAATAAAGACCAACGTGCCGTTGCCGCGCCTGTGGCGCGACGCCTCTCGCACTCTCACTTGCTCGGAACAGGAATCCGCCATGCCTAACAGGTGGCTTGCACCGTACCGCTTGATGACCGCAGGCAAGGTACACCTTCGCCAGTCGATCGCACGCCGCTGGGCGAAACCTTCGCTGATCGCACTGGTATTGGCCGGCGCGCTTGGCGCTGGCATGCCGGCAGAGGCGGCCATACCGACCGACTGGAAGAACACGCCTTACGCCTACGACGCCCAGAACACACCGCTGGCCAAGGTACTCGGCGACTTCGCCAATACCTTCGCCGTGCAACTGGTAATCGACGGCACGGTGAAAGGCACCGTCGACGGGCGGATGCGCGCCGAAAGTCCCCAGGCGTTCCTCGACAGGCTCGGCCTGGAAAATCGCTTCCAGTGGTTCATGTATGGCAACACGCTGTACGTCAGCCCCTTGCAGAACCAGGACTCCACGCGCCTGGAAGTGTCCGCCGATGCCGTGCCGGACATGAAGCAAGCCTTGACCGACATCGGCCTGCTGGATCCGCGCTTCGGCTGGGGTGAGTTACCCGACGAAGGCGTGGTCCTGGTCTCCGGCCCGGAACGCTATGTGCGCTTGGTGGCGCAGTTTGCCGAAGCGCGCAAGACCCCCGAGGAAAAGCAGGAAGTGATCAGTTTTCCGCTGCGCTATGCCACCGCCGCCGACCGCAACGTCAAGTACCGTGGTGAAACGCTGGTCATCCCCGGGGTCGCCAGCATCCTGAAAGGCTTGCTGGAAAGTCGCAGCGCCGTGTCGGGGGGCATGCAGACGGCCTCGCCCCAAGCATCGTTCCAGAACATGCAGACCCAGCAGTCCATGACCATGGGCAATATCGAACAGTTGGCGTTGAACGGCATGGGTCGGCCGAACACCAGCCGTGTACCGTCCGGCGCGAACAGCGGTGCAGGCGCTCGGGGCAAGATCCGCGTCGAAGCCGACGTGCGCAACAACGCGGTGCTCATCTACGACGCACCCAAGCGACGGGAAATCTACACGCCGCTGATTCGCGATGTGGACGTGCCGCGCAAGCTGGTGGAAATCGATGCGATCATCCTCGACATCGACCGCACGCAACTGGCTGAGCTGGCCTCGAACTGGAACGTCGAGAGCGGCGATCTGATCGGCGGCGCCTCGATGATTCGCCCTGGTGCCAGCTCGACGGTGTTCATTCAGG
Source organism: Pseudomonas sp. NFACC46-3 (assembly GCF_900114515.1). Lineage (NCBI taxonomy): Bacteria > Pseudomonadati > Pseudomonadota > Gammaproteobacteria > Pseudomonadales > Pseudomonadaceae > Pseudomonas > Pseudomonas sp. NFACC46-3. Next base: position 38,252 of record NZ_FOTH01000044.1, on the reverse strand, counting down.
ACTACGGCGATTTTTCCGCGCAACTGCGGGCCTTGGAGGGCCGTGGCCTGGCCTCGGTGGTGGCAAACCCTTCGGTACTGACCCTGGAGAACCAGCCGGCGGTCATCGACTTCAGCCGGACCGAGTACATCTCGGCCATCGGCGAGCGCGTAGCCACCGTCGAGCCCATCACGGCAGGCACCAGCTTGCAGGTCGTGCCCCATGCCATCGAGACCGGGGGCCGCAATCAGATCCAGATGTCCCTGGACATCGAGGACGGCCGCATCGAACCCTCGGAAGTCGGCCAGCAGACGCCCAGCGTGCGCCGGGGCGTGGTCAGCACCCAGGCTGTCATGGGGGAAAGCCGGTCATTGGTGGTAGGCGGTTTTCATACCGAAGAGACCGGCGACAACCTCGAACGAGTGCCATGGCTGGGTCGCATCCCGCTGATCGGGCCGCTGCTGTTTTCCTCGACCACGCGCGAGACCAGTCGCCGCGAACGGGTGTTCATCCTGACGCCTCGCCTGATCGGTGACCAGGTCGACCCGGCCCGCTACATCTCCGCCCTTGACCGCGAACAGGTCGACAGCGCCATGGCCCGCCTGGAAGAGCGTCGCAACGGCACCCGCCCCGTCGGTCGTATCGAGGTCAGCGATGTGCTCGCCCAACTCGCCGACGGCAACATTCCGGCCACGTTCAAGCAAGCGGCGTCGATTCCTTATTCGCCCGACACATTGTGCGCGTTGCAACCCGGGCTATCGCTGGACGCTGCCCGGGCCCAATGGTTCGCCGGCCCCGATTACGGCATCGCCGTCGGCGTGGTACGCAACGATGGCCAGCAAAGGTTGCGCTTCGACGAAGCGAGTTGCGGTAGCCGCTGGGCCCTGGCCACCTCCGCCTGGCCGAAGGTGTGGCTTGAGCCCGGTGAGGAAACGGAAGTGTTCGTGGTCATGAAACAACCCACACGCACGCCAGGCGGCGAGCGCCCTTCTCTTCTGCAAACCAGCGCGAGGACCCTGCCATGAGTCGCACGCCACTGCTGCTCGTTTTATTGCTGAGCCTGCCGGTGTTCGCCGGCTGCGCGTACCGCTCAGGCTGCCAGGGCGATGCCTGCAGCCGCGCCGAACCGGACAACGGTCGGCTGGTGATCTGGTGGTCACCCGGCATGCGCGGCGGCCTTGGCTCCCCCGAACACCCACTGGACCATACGGTCGTCCCATTGGAGAACTGAAACGCTATGTCTTTTTCGGTACACAGCGTAAGCACTCGCCAGGCCTTCCAGAAGAACATCATCGCCGGCATCGCGACGTATTGGGAAATAGCCCCAGGCATTGAGTTCTGTCTGCGACGCGAGCCACACAGCGTGGGGCTCGCCTTACAAATACAAAGCCAGGCGCTGCGTGCAAACCAGATCCAGCATGCCCTCGAACGGCGTTTCGCCCAGCCGGCCGACTACGCGCAGCTGTTCGTATTTCTCGATCCGCAGCGGGCACTCGTGGTCTGGCAGGCGCTGCCCGACGCGCCGCTATCCACTGAGCTGCTTGATGAAATCCAGTCCCGTCAGCTGTCGCTGCTGGGCCTGGAAGACCTCGATGATTACTCGGCCACGTATTGAGGGCAATGCTGTTCACCCAGGAGCAACACTGAACCCGTGGCGAGGGAGCTTGCTCCCGCTCGGCTGCGCAGCAGTCGTAAAAACTACCGCAAACGGTATCTCCCGGTGCACCGCGTTGAATGGTTTTGGGGCCGCTGCGCAGCCCAGCGGGAGCAAGCTCCCTCGCCACAGTGATTCATCCAGAGACTTTATGAGAGAGGTTTTCCATGACCGTCGCACCGCTTGCCCAGCGCTTGATCTCGGCCCTCGCGGAACATTTGCATGCGCACTTGCAGTTGGAAGGTGGCGTGTGCGCGCTGTATGACGCGAGCAACCGCGAAGCCGTGGTCATCGAGTTGCCCGATCACGGCGATGTCGCCATCCTCCATAGCTCCATCGATGTACCTGCCCACGCGCCCGGCTTGCACAAGCGGCTGCTGGAACTCAATTTTCGATTGGATCTGCTCGGCGGCAGCTGGCTGGCCCTGGACGATAAGGGCAGCGTTCGCTTATGTGCCCATTGTCCGCTGGCGATGCTCGACGAGGCGCGGTTCTGCCATTGGATCGTCGGTTTCGTCGCCCAGGTCGGCGACATTCGAGCGCGCTTGGCGGTGCCTGCACCGCCGGGCAGCCCTCGTCCGGCCTCGCTCAACACCAACCGCACCCGACTGGGCTAACCCTGTAGAAGCAGGCGAAGCCTGCGATCTCTTGATCTTTCGCTTGAGATTCAAGTGTCATTGAAAAGATCGCAGCCTCGTTGCACTCGACAGCTCCTGCGCCGCTTTATGTGGGCTCATCGCTTTATCGAAGCTTCATCGCCTCGCCACCCTCCTGCATGACTTTCCTTGCACTGTCCATGAAGCCCTTGGTGACCTCCGTCACCGTATCGCTCATCAACTTGGCCATGTCGGCGGAGCTTTTAATGAGCATCATGGTGCTCTGGCGCTCTTCCATCCCCATCTGCATCTCGAACTGCTTTTCCATCAACTGCTTTTGACGGGTTTCCATCTCGCGCATGAAAGAGTCCGGCGTGCGAGATTCCGAAGCGGGACTGGACGTTTGCGTGTCATTCAGCGGTTGCGTGTCATTCGACGGCGCCGCGTGATTGGCGTCCCGCGCTCGGGGGCGGCCACGCTGATGCATTGCCGGTGGCGTCGAGGAGGAACGTCCCCGGCCATGCAGGCTTTGGGTACCTTCGCGCTGCTGCGCCTCACGGGGTCGCTGGCTCAGCGAAGGGAAGCGCGATGGCGATAAGCTGTCGGTGCCGTGCAGGGCACCTGTGCCCCTTAAGGGGCTCGTCAGGGAACTGGGTTCGGGCATGGGAATCCTCCACGAGTCAATGTCTGTGTGGTGGGCACTGTCGGCAGGCCGGATCCTGCGGACGAGCCTGGCTCACTCCCTGAGTGGCAACCGCGTATGCATCGGTTCCATCGACCTCAACGCTGGTTCAATTCCGGAATCTCGATGACCTCGCCCTTGGCCTCGTCATCCAGTTCGCGCAACACCCGATAAATGTGGGCGACCGCCTGGAGCGTTTCCCGGGGGATGTAGCCGCCGACATCTTCACGGTAGATCGTGCGCGCCAGCCAGATGCACTGGATGACCGGAACCCGGGCCGCCTTGGCCCGCTCGATCAGCGCCCGGGCCTCGGCATCGACGCCTTTGACGATCAACTGCGGCAGCGGCGTTTCCTCGGGACGATACAACAGCGCGACGGCAAAGTGGGTGGGGTTGACCACCAGCATGTCGGCGTCTTCCACCGGTTTGGTCTCTTTGTTGACGGGCTGGTCGACCAATTGCCGGGCCAGGCTGCGGCGATGCATTTTTACGTGGGGGTCGCCTTCCATTTCCTTGAACTCCTTGCGCACTTCCTCCTCGCTCATGCGCAGGCGCTTGGCGAAGAAATATTTCTGCAGGCCGAAGTCGAGGATCGCCAGCACCAGCAATACACCCAGGCAAATGTGCATGATGTGCCGAAACAGGCTGGCCAGCCCGCGCCAATAGCTGTGCAGGTCGCCGTTGACCAGGCTGATCAACGACCCGAGTGCCGGCAGGGTCACCAGATAAATCACGGTGCCGATAAACACGGCCTTGACCAGCCCCATGAACAGGTTGATCAGCGCCTGGCCGGAGAACATCTGTTTGGCCTGGTTCATCGGGTTCAAGCGGTTCGGGTCCGGCTGAAGGGCCTCGGGGGCGAACAGGAAACCGAACTGTATCCAACCGGCCACCAGGCGCGTGACGATCGCCAACCCTACGGTCATCAAGGTGAAGTTGAGCAGCACGCCACCGGCGTGGGCCAAGGTTTCCTCGAAGGCACGCACGAAGTCGACATCCAGCCGATGCAGCGGGAATGCCACCATGTCCCCCAAGGCCTGCATGCTGTCGTCGGCCTGGGTCAATGCCACTTCGGTGATCGCCGCAAGCACCAGCAGGCTGCTCAAGTCCTGGCTTTGGCCGACCTGGCCTTTGTTGCGCGCGTCGCGAATTTTCTTCGGCGTCGCCCGCTTGGTCTTTTCGCCACTGTCTTCGCTCATGGGCGAAGCCCTCCTTCAGGGCGCCTGCAACAACAGGTGAAGCAGATGCCGGATTTCGCCATAGCGACCAAGACGGCCAGTCATCGCGTCCCACAGCGTGGGCAGGTAGAACAGCAGGAAGCCCAGGCCAATCAGGCTCTTGGCCGGCATGGCGAGGACGAACACCTGCAATTGCGGGCTATACAGACTGAGCAGCGCCAGGCTGAACTCCACCAGCAACAGCAAGCCGATAAAGGGCGCCGCGTAGAGCATCATGTGCATGAACATTTCGGCGAGCAGCCCGAGAAACACGCCGAAGCCATCCGCGCCAGGCAATGGGAACCAAACGGTGGGCGACCACACCAGGTAGCTGTCCCAGATCACCTGGGTCAACGTGCCAATGCCCAGGGTGGTGACCAGCAGCAAGATCGTCATCTCCTTGAACAAGAGGCCCAGGGGCGTGGTGTCGGTGCCGAGCGCCGGATTCAACTGGCCACCGATGAGCGCACCGCGCTGGTTGTCCAACAAGGCGCCCACCGACTCATACAACCAGAACGGCATCGCCAACAGCACCCCGAGCAAGAAGCCCAGCACCAGCTCCTTGAACATCAACCCGGCCAGCGACAGCCAATTGACCTGGGCATCGATCAGCGCCTGGCGAATACCGGGCGCCGGCAACATGCCCAGGGCAAACACAACGGCATGGCGCGGCAAGCCTCGCAGGTGCTGGAAGCAAAACACCGGGACCAGGTAAGCGACCGGGTAAATCCGCGCCATGCCGAGCGCGATCGACAGCAGCAAGTCGAAATACGGGACGAAAGCCTGGGCCGTCATCAGGTGTTGGCCATCATTTCGAATGCCCGACGCAGCAGTCCCAGCAACTCCACACCGATCCAGCGGCCCGTCACCAGCAAGGTCAGCCCGACCGCCACCAGCTTGATGCCGAAGGGCAAGGTCTGGTCCTGGATCTGCATCAAGGCCTGCACCAGGGACGTCAGCACACCGACGATCACCGCAACGATCAAGGGCGGTGCGGAGAGCAGGACCACCAGCAGCATGCCTTCCTTAAACAACGTCAGCGCGTCCATCGCACGTCCTCAAAGATAGGAATAGAAGAGGCTGTCGAGCAATTGCGTCCAGCCCTGCACGAGGACAAAAATCAGCAGCTTGAGCGGCAACGAAATGGTCATGGGCGCGACCATCTGCATGCCGAGTGCCAGCAGCAGGTTGGACACGATCAGGTCGATGACAATGAACGGGATATAGATCAGGAATCCCATCTGGAAACCGGCCTCGAGCTCCGACAGCATGAAGGCCGGAATGAGCAGCATCAGGTCGTCGCGGCTGGCCTGCTCGGCGCGCTCCTTGGGCCACATCCGCTGGGTGTTTTCCAGCAGGTGGGCGAGGATGTCCGGGTTGGTGTTGCGCGACATGAAAGCCTGCAACGGTTTTACCGCGTTCAGCGCAGAACCTTGCAACGCCTCGGTGCTGCTGAAATCCAGCGGCTGTTCCTTCAGCTGTTCGGCGATGTTGTGGCCCACCGGCGCCATGATGAACAGCGTCGCGGCCAGGGCAATGGCATACAGGGCCATATTGGGTGGCACCTGCTGCACACCGATGGCGTTACGGGTGATCGTCAACACGATGGCTATCTTGAGAAAGGCGCTGCAGATAATCAGCAGCAGGGGGACCAACGAAATCCCACCAATGAACAGCGCCAGCAGAAAGGGGTCGACCCCCTGGAAGCTCATCCAGCCACATCCACGCGGGCGATTTGCAGACCCAATCGGCCATCGACCTCGACCAGCTCGCCCTGGGCCAGAGCTCGTTCGCCATAAAACAGCGCCGCCGTCCCCGGTGCCACACCTGGCACTTGCAGCACCGCGCCGGGCGCCAGATTGCGCAGCTCGCCCAAGGTCAGGTGCAAATGACCGCAGCGTATCGTCAGCGCCAGCGGCAGGTCGTCGAAACGCTCGGGGAGATCGGCAGCGACCGGCTCCGTCATCGGCGCCTCCTCGGTTTCAGCGGCATAGGCCGACAGCGGGTGCTCAGTCGCCTCGCCAGTTTGGTCGTCAGGTTCATAGCCGGTGCTATCGTCCCAGTCCGGCGTCAGGATGTCGGTGTCAGCGGTGGTGCTCATAACGGTCTCCTCCAGAGCGAGCAAGGTCAGGCGCAACGGCGCGGCACGGCTGTGTACCCGCACCTGCAAACAATGCCGGCCCAGGCGAATCAGCCCTTGGCCGGATGAATCGAACAGAGCGGTTTGTGGCACCAACACATCACCGGGGCGCAACGTCGCCACCTGCCCGGCGGCCAGCGCCAGGTGTCCCAGTTCCAACGGGACACGCAGCGCAAAGCCCTCGATCCTTGGCGCGGCTCGCCGTTGCCAGGGATCGGTGCGAAGCAGCCCCAGCAAGGTCGCACCGGTCATTTCCAGATGGCTCGTGACGCGGGCCGCGCCCACCCTCACGTCGAGCCGGCAGGCAATGCCCTGCACCGCGGGTTCGGCCGCTGGTTTGATAAAACCGAAGGCCTGGCGCAGGGGCTCGCTCAGGGTTTGCTGGAACAGCGACCAGAACCACGTGTCATCCGGTCCGGGTTCGGCAGGCAGGACCACCGGGCATTCACCGAACAGGCTGAGCACCGCGCCGGCCTCGTCCAAGGTAAAGACACCATGGGCACACGCCAGCACACACGGCGTGCTCCCAGCCGCAACGCCGCCCGGAGTCAGTTCCAGCAGGCCCGTCTCGCCCGCCACCTCGAAGGGCAACCGGACGCCAATCCCCAATAGCCGCCGGGCGGTGGCGTCCTCGCTGCCCACCGTCGGCAGCACCAATGCTTGGACCGTCATGTCGCGCCAACCTCTTCTTCCTGCGCTACGCGCACGCTGACCGGCTGGCCCAGGCTTTGGGTCAGCGCCTCTTCGAGACGACCGGATCGACTCGACAGCCGCGCCTGTACGTCTGCACTTTCGCTGCTCAGGCCGATGTCCCACCCGCACGCCCCGCCTGGCCGCCGGGCGGATACCTTGATGCGGCCCAGATTGGGCAGATGCAGTAGCAGGTCCAATTGCTGGTCGAGGGTGGCGCGCAAGCGCGGCGTGAGCTGGTCGACAAACGCCTCCTCTTCGCCGCTCGAAAGGTTCACCAGGCCCGACAGCGAACCGGTGCCGGCGCTGTCATCCTGCGCACCGCCCCGTGGCGCATCGACCCACTGACGGAACCAGTAACCGTCACTGCTGCCTGCCGTCAGGTCCGGGTCGCGTCCGCTGGCAGGGGCGGACTCACGCTCCACCGGACGGCTTGCCCGACTCACCTGGGCAGGCGGTTGCTCGTACGCTCGAGGCGGATGCCGAACGGGGGCCGCCGGGGGATTGCCGTGCGGTGTCGGCCCACCGCGCACGCTGTGCTCATTCATCGCTGGGGGGCTCCACCAGGTACTCCATCATTGCGCTGAGCTTTTCCAGATCTCGCCGGCGCCCTTGCAGCCGCTGCTGGGCAGCGGTCGTGTGCCGGGCCTGCTGCGCCTGTTCATCGTCCAGTGCCTGCACTGCCCGCGCTTGCTCGGCCAGCTCGCCGATCAAACGACGTTCCTGGGTACTCCAGGCATTCAGTTCGCACACGCTCAACGCCCGGCCACGGTGCTCGCCGTACAACGCCTCGCGCTGCACCGCCTGTTGCTCACGGGTCGCCTGCATTTGCGCGCGCGCGGCGGCAACCGCGGCTTCGCGCTCACGCAAACGCTCACGCTGCTGGCGCCACGCCCGCTCGGCTTGCGCTTCGCGGTGACGGCGTATCGGCGCCAGGGCGTCCAGATCAACCCGGGACATAGGCGGTCAACTGCTGCAGGTGGGCGAGCGTGGACGCAAACGGCTCCGGCTCACGCAGATCCTGGCGCAGGAAGGCGTCCAGGGCACCACGCGACTCCACCGCCAGGTCGGTCAAGGGGTCGGCGCCGGCCTGGTATTCGCCCAGGCGCAACATCAGTTCGATTTGCTCATAGGCCGACAACAACCGACGCAGATTGATGCCCCCCCGCAGGTGCTCCGCCTCGGCCACATTGGCCAAGATTCGCGACAGGCTGGCCAGCACATCGATTGCCGGGTAGTGGCCGCGTTCCGCGAGCTTGCGTGACAGCACGATGTGACCGTCGAGCAGCGAACGCACTTCATCCGCCACGGGATCGTTCATGGAATCCTGCTCGATGAGCACCGTATAAAACGCGGTGATAGCGCCCTCGTGGGTCAGCCCGGCCCGTTCGACCAGGCGCGGCAGCAGGCTGTAGACCGACGGCGGCAGGCCGCCACGCCCCAACGGCTCGCCGGCGGCCAGGCCGATCTCACGCTGGGCCCGGGCGAAGCGGGTCAGCGAGTCGATGAGCAGCAGCACGCGTTGGCCCCGGGCACGAAAACCCTCGGCCAATGCCGTCGCGGTGAACGCTGCGCGGGCGCGTTCCATGCTGGAGCGATCGGAGGTGGCGCACACCAGCACCGCACGGGCACGCAGTTCATCATCCAGCTCATGGTCGAGGAATTCACGCAGTTCGCGCCCACGCTCGCCGATCAGGCCGAACACGATGACATCGCAATCAACGTTCCGGGCAATCTCCGCCAACAGTGTGGTCTTGCCACAACCGGCGCCGGCGAACAGTCCCACACGCTGGCCTTCGCCGAGCGTCAGCGGGCCGTCGATGGCCCGTACGCCGGTCATCAAGGGCCGTTGGATGCGCGGTCGCGCGGTGGGCGCCGGGGCCTCGCCAATCACCTGCGACGCATTCGGCACATGCGCACCGGCGAAGGCTCCCGCGCCGCCATCCACCAACGGTCGGCCGAATCCATCCAGCACCTGGCCCAACAACTGCGGCCCCACGCACACCCGATGCGGCATGCCCAGCGGCTCCACCGCTGCCCCGACCCGGACGCCCTCCAGCCCGCCCAAGGCGCTGAGCAAGGCATCGTGCTGGTCGAAGCCGACAATTTCGGCGAGCAGCGGCTCGCGGGCGTCGCGCTCGACCCGGCAGAGGTCGCCGATCTGCGCCCCCGGCAGCCGGCACTGCAGCAAGATGCCGCTGACCCGCTGCACCCGTCCGCGCACCATGACCGGCGCGAAGCGACGCAAGTGCGCCAATTGCCCGGCCTCCCAGGCCTCCAGTCGCGCGATGGCCGCCTGCGTCATCACCAGGTGACCTCGTAGCGTTGGTCGCCCTCGAAGGTGACTTTGCCGCTGTCGATGGCAGTCAAGCGCAGGCCATCGATCTGGTCGCCCAGGAACAACCGACGGCCATCGGCGGTGACCACGTGACCGTGCTTGCCGCCCACGATCTGGGCGATCTGGAACGGCAGCTTCGTCAGCCGTTCCTTGACGTTGGCCGTGATCCCGATCGGTGTTTCGTAGCGGTCGTGGAAGCGCTCGATCAGTCGTTCGACCATCGCCAGGCGCGGGCGCGGCAACTCACCCACCAGGACCAGCCGGTCGTCCTGGCTCTCGACCCGTACACCGGCGTCCAAATCGCGCTCCTGCAACATGCGATCCAGCTCCAGGCGGACCGCCTCGACATTGTCCAAGGCCACCTTGGTCTGCTTGAGCTGCTGGGCCGGGCTGCGTGCCACAGTCTGCGCCGGCTGGCTGGTAAAGGCCCAGGCGCTGGAGGCGACGGTGATCACCGCCGCGGCAATGGCCAGGCGCTTGGGCCACGACGGCCGCACGGCGGGCTTCGGGGGTTCCCGGTCCAGCGCAAGATGCGCAGCGTCGTCCAGCGCCGCCTCTTCGGGCCAGGGCTGATCGGCCGGGGCCAGGCACAGCCAGACGCCTGCCACGGCAAACGGAGCATTGCTCTGCAAGGGCTCGGTCGCGGCCCAGGGCTGGCCCTGTCCATCGCAAACCGTGCCCTCCAGCCGTTCCAGTAGCCACTGGCCCTGCACCTGCCGCAGGCTCACATGACGCCCACAGATGCCCGGATCGTATAGCGCCAGGTCAGCCTCCTCCGCCGCCCCCACTACCCATTGCTCGCCAACCAGCGGCAACGCCGCACCTCGGTGCAGACCACTCAAGACTCGCAGTTCGAACATGGTCAATTCCTCAAGGGGCGACAGACGCTCGCCCACGATCCGGTTGTACGACGGGGCACCGGCGGCCCCCGTCCTCTGTCACAGCCAGGCCATCGAACGCACCTGGATTTGCATCGTTACGTGGAGCCACCGCTGCTGGCGTGCCAAGACAAGCCCGTCACGCGGCATCCTCCATCCGTAGTTTTTCCTGCTCGAGGTCAAAGCGCCCCAGCACGGTGACCTGGGCGTTGCTGTGCAACTCGCTGAAGGCGAGCACGGGCACGTGATTGAATTCGTCGCGCAACAAATCGCGTAGCGGGGCCCGCAGGTCTTGCGCCACCAACAGCACGGCCACGCGCTTGGCGCGCAACGGGAAGCCTTCGCGCAACTGCATGACCAAGGCGCGGGTATGCAGGCTTTCCAGGGCAAAAAAGGTTTCCGTCTGGGTCTGGCGCAGCGCATCACGCAACAGGCCTTCGGTTTCCGGCGTCAACAGCCACACGTGCAGGCCATCTTCGTCGCGGTACTGGTGATAGATCTGCGACTTCAGGGCGATGCGCGCGTAGTCGGTCAGCGCACCGACGTCGCGCTCGTGCTGCCCGTGCTCGATCAAGGACTCGGCGATCAGCCGCACCGCGCGCAGCGGGACACCTTCGCCGGCCAGGCGCTGGAGCACGGCCGCGAAACGGGCCAATGGCATGGTCCGCTGCAGTTCCTGCACCAACTCTGGCTGGCCCGCTTCGAGCCAACTGAGAATCGACTTGCTCTCCTGCAGCCCCAAGAATTGTGGGCCCGTGGCAAACATCGCGCGGCTCATCCGCTCCACCAGCAACTCGGCGGCCGACACCGCTTCCACGCGTTCATCCGCCAGCAGCGGATCGTCAGGCGTCAGCCAGAGCCACTGCTGCTCGTCACGCACCTCGCTGCCGACCTGCCCGTCGCGCGGTTCCAACGGCAGCGGCCCGCGCGCCACGGCCACGCGCTCTCCGAAAGTTGCCCGCAACATCGGCACCTCGTGCACGCAGAAGCGGAACTCGTCGTCTTCCAGCAGCGCGCTGTATTCGATCTCGAAGGGCGGCAGGGTCAGGCCAAAGCCGGCCACCAGCGCGTTACGCTTTTTGCGGATCGCCTGGATGGCTTCCTCGGCGGCCGCGTTGCCTTCCATGGCTTTGGAAAACTGCAGAAGATAGGCACGGGTCGGGTCGAAGCTGCGCAGGTCTTCGGCGCCGTTCTGTGCCGGGGCCACGACCTCCGCTGGCTGGTCGCCCTGGCGGGCCAGCCGGGCGCGCGAGTAGAGCTGGACGATGCCGGCGGTGCCGGTGATCAAGGCGATGACAATGAACACCAGCGTGGGCATGCCGGGCAAGGCCGCGAAGCCGAGCATTCCCACCGAAGCGATCACCCAGGCCTTGGGTTCGGCGGTCAACTGCTGGGCGATTTCCTTGCCGACGCTACTGCCTGCCGGCTCCCCTTGCGGCGATACGCGGGTGATGATCATGCCCGCAGTAAGAGAAATCAGCAGGGCCGGAATCTGCGCGATCAGACCGTCACCGATGGTCAACACGGCGTACAAGTGCATCGATTCGGATGCGCCCATGTCATGCTGCATCATGCCGACCGAAAAGCCGCCGATGAGGTTGATCACCACGATCACCAAACCCGCGATGGCATCGCCCTTGACGAACTTCATCGCCCCGTCCATCGCACCGAACAGCTGGCTTTCCTTGTTCAATTCCTCGCGACGCCGCCGGGCTTCGCTGACATCGATCAGGTTGGCGCGCAGGTCGCTGTCGATGGACATCTGCTTGCCCGGCAGCGCGTCCAGGGTGAACCGCGCCGCCACTTCGGCGACCCGCTCCGAGCCCTTGGTGATCACCAGGAAGTTGACCACCGTCAGGATGAGGAAGATGACCAACCCGACCGCCAGGTTGCCCCCCACTACAAAATCGCCGAACGCCTGGACGATATGGCCGGCGTCGCCCTGGAGCAGGATCAACCGGGTGGTCGCCACCGACAACGCCAGCCGGAACAGCGTGGTCAGCAGCAGCACCGCCGGAAACGAGGAAAACGCCAACGGTCGCGGCAGGTACAGCGAGAGGACGATCAGCAGGCAGGAGATGCAGATGTTGATCGCGATCAGCGCATCGACCACCGAGGTCGGCAAGGGCAGGATCAGCATGAACACGATGCCCAGCACCACGAACGCCCCGACCACCTCGATGCGTCGCACCGCTTCGTTGGCGACTTTGTTCAACAGGGCGATCATGAGCGTGCTCCAATCACCGGGGCAGCGGTCTGGCTTCGGGGCTCGCCACGGGAACGCTCATCGAGCAGCACCAACAGGTTCTTCAGCGCGGTCTGTCGGCTTTTGCTATCCCGCCAGAGAGGTAGCGGCAAACGCTTGAGCAAAGGGTACAGGCCGTTCAGGGAGACCAGTTGGTCCCGCTCCTCTTCTCCACCCAGTTCACGCCCGATACGCCGTACTTCCGCCGCCGACAGGCCACTGCTGACAAACCCCAGCATGCGTTGGAGCAACAGCACCGCCGTGAGCTGGCTGGCCGGGCAACTGCAGGCCAGTTGCTCGAGCAAACGGCGGCAGCTGTGCAGGACACTGCCCAGTTGCGTCGAGGCGGCCAGGCCGATCAACAACGTGCGCAACAGGGCGGTAGGACGTGACGGTGTGTGCGCCGCGATATCGTCAGCCAGTGCCCGGCGCATCATGTCCAGCCCCGGCACGAAGGCCGCCTCGCCGAACAAGCCAAGCAACGCCTGCATCATGGTGGGCAACGATTGCTTGAGCACCACGGTGTCGTAATAGAGCCGCCGTACCGCCTGGCGCAGTTCGGGATCGCCGCCCGCAGCGCGCAAGGCCTCGGCGATGTTCATGCCCGCCTGGATCTGCGCGCCATAACGCTCGCGCAATAGTTGCAGGTAGTCGCGAGCGCGCTGGGCTTCGACGAGACGACCTTGAACTTCGGCCTCGCGCAAGGCTTGCTGCAGGATCAGGTCGGTACGGGCCGGGTCACCACCGGTGGACTGCACCACCTCTTCAAGCACCGGCTCGCCACATAACAACAAACCCGCCTGGGCGGCCATCGCCCCCAGGCTTTGCTTGCCTGGGTGGCCGAGTTGGTCGTACCACTCTTCCAACTGCTCCCGCGTCTCGACGCGCACCTGGCCCACCTCACTGCGGGCATTGCGGATGCGCCGCTGGCTCAGCGCCTTGGTATTACGCTCCACATGATGGCTGAAGGTCATGCCGACCTCCTCCATCGAATTGGACTGCACGGCCTGAAACGATTCGACAGGCTTGCCAATGCCCACGACGGCCGAAACGGCCTGGGCAAGGTTGGCGGCAATATGCGCATTTGTCGGGGCTTCTACTTTCATGATGGCCGTGAGCGTGGTTTCGGACGCTCAGTGGGTGGCGGCTATCCAGCATTCAGTTCCATCAGCGGCCATGGCCCTTTCTGACCGGTTCGCAAGGGTTTCCTGCCCGAGCGTTCGCTCGGTGCAATTTCATGCAGTGGCGCTTGGGACGGCTGTGCATGCCCTTGCACAAATAGAGCAAAAGCACTAGTAAAAAACACTTAATTATCAGACAGATAACTCACAAATCCGGCTTGGCACAGGTCCTGCTGACGGGGGAAACGTCGACATTTTGATCGGCGCTATGGAACCTACTCAGAGGGATTTATTAATGAACAGCCTGAATCTCATGACCCCCCCGCAAACCTCCCCGGCCCCCACAGGTGCGCCAGACATCTGCTTCGGCGAGGAACGCAAGCTGCGTCTGTTTGTGCAAAAACGTGTACTCAATCAAGACGACGCCGACGACATCATCCAGCTCACGTACCTGGAAGCCTGGCGCAACCAGCAGAAGTTCAAAGGGCTGGCAAAGCAGGACACTTGGTTGTGCGGCATCGCCCTCAACCTGATCCGCAACCACTTCCGTCGCTTCTATGCGCAGCCACCGCTGAGCACGTTCGATGAGAGCGAGTTCAGCGAGTCCAGTGACGACATTGACCTGAGTGAACTGTGCGACAACCGTCGGCTGTTGGACCGCACGCTGTTAGCCATGGACGAGTTGCCCAAGGACATGCGCGATACCCTGTGGACCGCCGTGGACACCGAGAGCAGCTACCGCGATGCCGCCGAGCGACTGGGCGTCCCCATTGGTACCGTGCGTTCAAGGTTGTTTCGCGCGCGTGAACAACTCAAACGAAGCGTCTATGGAGAAGCCCGGCCATGACCCACAATCGTTTGAACAGCCGGCCCGACCTGCCACGCGGCGTGCGCCGCTACACCCCCGACGACTTGCCGGTGATGACAGATATCTTCAACGAAAGCGCTCTGGGAGGTACCAGCTCCCCCGTGCTCAGAGCGTTTTCCCTGAAGGAAATGACGTTTTTCGTCGACTGTTTCGTCAAGGAGGGTGATCCGATCTACGTGCTCGAACGCGCTGGCGAAGTCGTCGCCTGGTTGATCGTCAACCGCTTCTGTTGGGGAGCCCAGGCCTGCCGATTGACCGGTGAAGTGTCGATCTACGTACGCAGCGACCACATCGGCAGCGGCGTCGGCATCCGCCTTGGCCAAGCTGCGGTGGTGTTGGCCAGGCAGTATGGTTTCGAGACGCTGGTGGCCTGGATCATCGAGCACAACGAGGCCAGCAAACGCGGCGTACAAGGGCTCGGCGCGACCCAATGGGGACGCTTCCCAGGGATTGCCCGGTTCGCTGATAACCGTGCGGACGTCGTGCTCTATGGACTGCACCTGACGCCAGGCGACACGGCATCCATCTCCCTTTCAGCGCCAGCGCAAAACGAGGAGGCCAGCCTGGCGTGAGTCCACGGCTCGTCCGGCTGGACGTCGGGCGAGCCGCCTCTTTCCAAGGCATGGGCCTGCGCTCATTCGAGCCGATGCCATTTTTTGCACAGCCCCCGCAGCCCCTGCTGTTCAGTCGATAAACCCGTGGCGAGGGAGCTTGCTCCCGCTGGGCTGCGCAGCAGCCCCTTTTTCATCAAGACCTCGGTCATCCATCCACCGACCAACACACCGGCAACGCCTCCGGCCCCCTGAAGTTGGGCACGTAGCGCCAGCGTACGGCGCCGGGATCGACCGCCAATTGCAGCCCAGGGCAGCACCGAAGAAGTGTGTTCAAGGCGATTTCCAATTCCTGCCGGGCCAACGAGGCGCCCAGGCAATAGTGCGTGCCTTTGCCGAACGACATGTGCGGGCAGGCCGGGCGAGTGATGTCGAGCGTGTCAGGATTTGCACACAGCGTTTCGTCACGATTGGCCGAGCCCACCACCGCAATCAGCAGTTGCCCGCGTAGCAAGCGTTGTCCGGCCAGTTCGGTGTCCCGGGTAACGAAGCGGACCATGGCCCGCTCCACCGAAGAGTCATAGCGCAGAAGCTCCTCGACCGCGCCAGGCATTAACGCCGGCTCGTCACGCAATTGCGCCAGCACCTTCGGGTGCTGCACGAGCATGTGCACCGCATTGCCGATCATCGATGCCGACGTTTCGTGCCCAGCGATGATCAGCAGCGCGATCATGCTGCACAGCTCACTCTGGCTGAGCATGCTGCCCTCTTCCTCGACCTGCGCCAGCGCCGAAACCAGGTCATCGCCCGGCTGTGCTCGACGCTGGTCGATCAACGCGAGCATGTAGCCCGCGAATTCCTTGTAGCAATGCTGCAACTCGCTCAGGTCATGCCCCACCTGCTGGACGATCATGTGGGACCAGCGGCGGAAGTCGTCACGATCTTGTGCAGGGACGCCAAGCAATTCGGCGATGACAGTGATCGATAACGGGAATGCATATTGGCTCACCACGTCCATTTGGCCGCTCGACCACACGGGTTCCAGCAACGTCTCGGCGATCTGTTCGATACGCGGCCGCAGGGCATTCACCGCCTTCAACGTGAAGGCCTTGTTGACCAGGCGACGCAAGCGGCGATGACTGTCGCCATCGCGGTTGAGCATGTGGTCGTTAAGAAACGCGATGGATTGTTCGCCGCCGAGCATCGCGGCGAACTGCGCATCGATCCGCGACGGGTCACGGGCGAAGCGCTCGTTGTCCAGCAGCACCTCCTCGACTTCCCGCGCACCGGTGACGTACCACATCGGCAACTGCCCTTCGGCCTGGCTGAGGAACACCGGGGACGCCTGGCGCAGCGCCGCATAATGCCGATAAGCCTCGCCACGAAAGGCGTCGCTATTCAAATCAAGGGTACGCTCGTAAGCCATGAACACTCTCCAGGGGCATGAATCGTTGCTCCTGAGTGGCCGGGCGCGCCAAAAAAGATCCATGTGGGTTACCTGCCGGTGAACCGTTTGCACGGCCACGGTCACTCAAGGGAAAACACCAACCCTTGCGTGGAGCTGACATGACGCGTGCACTTGCAATCCATGGCCAATGCGACACTCGTTTCGAACCGGTCAAAGAGGCGTTTATCCGGCTGATGCAAAGCCCCTTCGAACGCGGCGCCGCCCTTTGCATCCAGATTGACGGCGAAACCGTTATAGACCTGTGGGCCGGCACTGCCGGGCCGGAGCCGGACAGCCATTGGCAGCGCGACACGCTGCTCAATCTGTTTTCCTGCACCAAGCCCTTCACGGCGGTGGCGATCATGCAGCTGGTCGGCGAAGGACGCCTGGACCTGGACGCGCCGGTCTGCCACTACTGGCCGGCCTTCGCCAACGCCGGCAAAGCGTCGATCACCCTGCGCCAGGTGCTTTGCCACCGTGCCGGGTTGCCTGCGCTGCGCACGCCCCTGGCACCGGAAACCCTCTACGACTGGGACACCATGACCGACCTGATCGCCGAGGAAACTCCTTGGGCCGCGGCTGGGGAACAGCAGACCTATTCACCCTTGCTGTTCGGCTGGATCCTCGGCGAATTGCTACGCCGGGTGGATGGCCTGACGCCGGCGCAAAGCATTCACCAACGCGTGGCGGTGCCGCTCGGGCTGGACTTCCACCTCGGCCTGGACGACGCGACCATCGCCCGCTGTGCCTACATGGCGCGCACCAAAGACGAGATCGACGACGAAGCGTTTGGCCGGGTGTTGAAGGACGTGCTCAACGAGCCGACCGCCATGAGCGCGCTGGCCTTCGCCAACCCGCCCATGGTGCTGGGACGCAGTAACGAGACGGGCTGGAAACGCATGACCCAACCAGCGGCCAACGGACACGGCAATGCCCGCAGCCTGGCGGCGTTCTACGCAGGCCTGCTCGACGGGCAACTGCTGGAGTCACCGCTGCTCAACGAAATGTTGCGCGAGCACAGCGCCGAATACGACCCGACCATCCAGACCCCAACGCGTTTCGGCCTGGGCATCATGCTCAACCAGCCGGACGTGGCGAACGGCAGTTATGGCATGGGCAACGAGGCGTTCGGCCACATGGGCGCCGGTGGCACCATCGGGTTTGCCGACCCTGAACGCGGCGTGGCGTTCGGCTTCGCCTGCAACACCATTGGTTCCTACGTCTTGATGGACCCACGCGCGCGCGGCCTGGCCAATGTCGCGATGGGCTGCCTGTAAACCCTGGATGACCGGCTCGATGCTACTCACTTAAGCGAAAGATCAGGCTGCGGAAGATCGTTCCCCACGCTCCGCGTGGGAATGCCGCCAGGGACGCTCCGCGTTCCGCTTCTGGAAGCAACCGGCTCACACCCCTGGCGGCACTACCACCTCCGCCACCTGCGGCTCGGCCGAGCCGGTATCGGGTGAGGCAACCACTTGTTCTTCGCTACCGGCCACGCGGGGCAGCGCGGCCTTGGCGATCATGTCCGGTTGGGCCAGCAACCTGCGCGATGCGTCCAGGGGCATCAGCAGGCGCCCCCTGGCCCTGCCGCGCGCGGCAGGGTTGAGCATGCGCAATTCTCGTTCATGAACACCGGACAACTGCGCCAGGTGCGCCAGATCCACCGGCTGCGCCAAGGCGACCATCTGGAAATACGGCTGGTCGGCGATGGGCGCCAGGCTCACGCCATAGTCGGCGGGCGCATTCACCAGTTGCGACAGCGCCAGCAGCCGCGGCACATAGTTCTGGGTCTCGCCGGGCAACGACAGGTTCCAATAGTTGGTCGCCAGGCCGCGGGCGCGATTGCGCGTGATGGCGTCGCGTACGCGCCCTTCCCCGGCGTTGTAGGCAGCCAGCGCCAGCAGCCAGTCGCCGTCGAAGTAATCGTGCAGGTAGGACAGATAATCCAGGGCGGCCCGCGTCGATGACGGAATGTCTCGGCGCTCGTCATAGTCGCCCCGCTGCTGCAATTGATAGCGGCGCCCCGTGGCGGGAATGAATTGCCAGAGGCCCAGGGCCTGGGCCGGTGATTGGGCGTTCGGATTGAACCCGCTCTCGATGGCTGGCAGCAGCGCCAGTTCCAGCGGCATGTTGCGCTTGTTCAGTTCACCCACGATGAAATGCAAGTAACGGCTGCCGGCACGCCCGGTCTGGGTGAGAAAAGCCGGGCGATCCATCAGCCAGCGGCGTTGCTCATCGATACGCGCCACACCCTGGGTCTTGGCCTGCAAGGAAAACCCCTGGCGCATGCGCGTCCACAGGCTGCCGCCGCCTTGCGGGGATGACTCGCCGATCTGGATGATCGTGTCCGTAGGCGCCGGCTCAAGCCAGCGCAGTTGCGAGCGGTAAGGCTCGTTGGCGAACGGATCACCAATGGTCAACTGCGGTTCGAGGTGCTGGCAGCCATACAGCAAGGTCCCCATGGCCAGCATGGACAACCCTTTGGGGACGAAGCGAAGGGCCGGCAAAAGTGCAATTGATCGAGGCATGGGCGGTCAACCTTGAGTGAGGTGGCGCCATTGGGTGGCAGATCGCAAGGCAGCGGTTCCACGCGGCTCGTCCGGCACGCTGTCATCGGGCGGCAGGGGCTCGGTTGGAACCGAAATGCCGCAGCTGTCACTCACCATGGGCAGCAGGCGCTCGTCGGCGCCTGGATGACAATGCGAGGTCACTCATGGCGTCACCCATCTATTGCAAGCTGATCGATCAGCTCTGCGAACTCACAATGATTCCTACCCCGGCAGCGTTCTACGAGCAGGCGAACCTGTCGGTCAAGGATGTGGACTTTTCCCTGAAGCACACCCCAGGCGTGGGTGAGGGAGACGTCTTTATCTACTGCAGCTTCGGGCCATTGCCGGTGGCGAATCGGGAAGCGGTCCTGCAACGGCTGCTGGAAACCAACCTGTACCTGCTGAGCGGCGCGTTCTGCCCTTCCCTGTCTTACAACCGCGACAGCGAACAGGTGATCCTGATCGGCCACGTCCCCCTGGAAACCCTCACGGCCGAGCGCCTGCTCGGGCTGATGGGCGGTGCTGCCGACATGGCGCTGATTTGGCGCGACGGCTACTTCTTCGACGGTGCCAGCCCAAACGACACCGCCAAGACCACCCAGCACAAACCCACCCCCCGTAGCACCGGGCTCAACAGCGCCCTGTCAATCTAGGAGAACACGACATGCCAGATTTATCAGTAGGACGAAGCACCAGCTCGGCGGCGTTGCACCAGCAGGACGATCGCATCACGCCGGTGGGAACCAGCCTGTCCGGGCAGGTTCGTCCCTCCACCAATCCCCTGGTGCCTTATCACTTCGAAGGACAGGCGACCGACAAGACCCAGCAAACACTCCGAACCAGGCAACAGCGCCTGACAGGACTGGTCACCAGCCTCGGCAAGAAAAACCCTGAGAGCGACCCCATTGGCTATGCACGGGAGCACATGAGCCTGGAAGGCAAGGTATTGGGCTACGCGCCAGGCACAAGTTATCAAGATGTACAGAAGCATCTCGCCGCACTCGGCGGCACGCCACACCCGATGCTGTCGGGCCATGAAGAAACCGAGGCATTCGTCAAGGACTTCAACGAGTACCTGGCCAAGAATGAGGACGACCGGAAAGAGGACGGCGGTTTCAAGGCGGTCTGGGACAAACACTGCGAGCGCATGGGTAATACCCTTGGCGCCTATCATTCGTTGTGCCAGGAAGTCATTGATAAAACCCCGGAAGGGAACGATCGCCAACTGCTGAAAAATAGCCATGAAGCCTTCCGCGGTTATGCCAAGGGTGTCATGCAAGCCCTGACGCAAGACATGCCCACGCGCTTGAATACCTTCATGGAAAGCCGAATCGAGCACGCGCAGAGTGCAGCGACCAACGAGAGCCTTTCCCAACCCGAACGCGATCTGGCGAAAGATCAACTGGATCAGTTGCTCGAGGTCCAGGGGGAGCTTGGCGAGTTGCTCAAGACCGATGACGACAAGCCGAACACGCCAAGCGAACTGGCGACGGCGACGAAGAAAAACGAGGTGCTGGACACCGCACTGAAGAACGTCGCACGCCAGGACTATGTCGCCGACCTCAAGACCAAAAGCGGCTTTGTAACCGGCCTGGCGGTGTTCGCCGGGGCGGGGATCCCGCAGGGCGTGGCGTCTGCGGGCCACTTTGGCGCGATCACAGCGTCGATTGATGAAAAAATGGCGGACGCCTCCTACGGCAAGCATGTCGCGGCGACCTCGACTGTCCTAGGCGCCGCCCACAAGGTGATCAGCGACGGCATCCGCCCATTCGTCCAGGTCGTCGTCGACAAGACCATCGGCGCCGGCCTGGAAAAAGTCGATCCGATGTCGGTCTATCCCAAGGCCCTGCAAGTCGTCACCCAGGACGGACGTCGGGTCGAGAACGCTGGACGCGATGCCCTCGACCTCACACAGGAGCAAAAGCGCAACGACTTCAAGCTCAAACAGAACGCGAACAACTTTGGCACCATGAGTGGTGACTTCACCGGCTACCTCGCCTTCGGTGCCGCCCATGCCGTGCGCGATACCATTGATCAATTCACCTCGGTAAACGCCGGCGGCATCATCGCCCGCACGACGGCCTCAGCAGTGGGCGGCACCTTCATGGCGGGGGGCCAGGCAGTGGCGAAATATGCGCAAACCCACGGTGATGAGGAGATTCCCACCTACCGGGTGACCAAGGAAAACCGCAACTGGGGCGAACTGTTACCCAAGGCGTTTTCCGAAGCGACAGGAAAGCTCAACCCGATCAGCATGGCCAACGTCAGCGACCTCGCCAACCGGATCGTTGGCGTAGGCGAAGGGGTCGCCATGCGTACAGCCGTGGGCGACGCAGCCGCGGTGGGTGAAAACCCGGAAGTGCGGGAAAAAATGGAGCAGATTGTCACAACCTTCTTCTCCTCCGGCCTGACGCTGCTTCCGTTCTTCGCCAACAGTGTGGCGGCACCGCTCGAAAACAAGGCGCTGAGCGGCAAAGACGACCTGACCAAGCGAGCAAACGTACCGCTGCAGAACGTGACAAATCCAAACCGAGACGGCCTGCCCCACACCCAGCCGGAAGGCTGGCGGCGCGACCTGGAAAATACCTACCATGTGACCCGCGGCCTTACCCAGGTCGTTCCGCAAACCGCTATCGCGGGGCTTAACCTGGGTACCGAATGGGCCCAAAGCCTGGCACCGCGGCCCAAAAAAGCCTCTGGCGATGACATTCAACTGGCAGAGCGAGGCGAAGCGCGGCCCCAGGGCGGGCCGTCCAACGAACCTGCACCCACTACCCGGCCAAGCTGATGAACCCGCCGGGCTATCTTTCGCTGGCTTGACGCCCATCGGTTGAAACCGTCCTTCTACGCCGGCCGCAGGAGCCTCCTGTGGCCGGCCCTCGCGACACACGCCGACTCACATCCCTTTGCGCTTCGACGACGACCGACGTGATTGCCATGCCGATCAACGATAGCCTTCCGATTCGCCGCGCCGACCTCCAAAGCCCAGCCGCTGCCTGAAACCTTCCACCGCCTATACTCTGGCCCGCGAGGCGACTTGGAGAAAATCCCTCCGACGGACGATGCGCCGGGAAGCAGCCCTATGCTACACAGGGAATCAACAGCGACACCAAGGGACCGCTGTCACCAGAATAAGGAATCACCATGAAACGCACCCTCATCGCCTTCCTGTCATTGATCGTCACCGCGATCATCGTCGCGGGTGGCTACCTCTACAGCAAGCAGCCCACCCGCCAAGGCACGGTGCAGTTGCAAGGGCTGCATGGCTCGGTGACGGTGCGCTACGACGAACGCGGTGTGCCGCATATCCGCGCCGAGAACGAAACCGACCTGTACCGCGCCCTCGGTTATGTCCATGCCCAGGATCGGCTGTTTCAGATGGAGATCATGCGCCGCCTCGCCCGTGGTGAGCTGGCCGAGGTGCTGGGGCCGAAACTGCTCGACACCGACAAGCTGATGCGCAGCCTGCGCATTCGCGAGCGTGCCGCGGCCTACGTGACCGAGCAGGACCCACAATCCCCCGCCTGGCTCGCCATGCAAGCCTATCTGGATGGGATCAACGCCTACCAGGACAGCCACACCCGTCCCGTGGAATTCGACGTGCTGGGCATTCCCAAGCGCCCCTTCACCGCCGAAGACACCGTGAGCATTACCGGCTACATGGCCTACAGCTTCGCCGCCGCCTTTCGCACCGAACCCCTGCTGACCTACGTGCGCGATGTGCTGGGTGCCAACTACCTGAACATTTTCGACCTCGACTGGCAGCCTCAGGGCGTGCTGGCCGAAGGTCGCAAGGGCAGCCTGCCGCTGGCTGCCGCCGACTGGAAAGACCTCGACGCCCTGGCCCGCCTGAGCGAGCAGGCCCTGGCTGATAACGGCCTGCCGCAGTTCGAGGGCAGCAATGCCTGGGCGGTCTCCGGCAGCCGCACCCACAGCGGCAAGCCGTTGCTGGCGGGTGACCCGCACATCCGTTTTTCCACGCCTTCGGTGTGGTACGAGGCGCACTTGTCGGCCCCGGGGTTCGAACTCTACGGGCAATACCAGGCACTGCTGCCCTTCGCGACGCTGGGTATGAACCGGGATTTTGGCTGGAGCATCACCATGTTCCAGAACGACGACCTGGACCTGATCGCCGAGAAGGTCAACCCGGACAATCCCGAGCAGGTCTGGTATCGCGACAAATGGGTGGACATGACCCGCAGCGAGCAGCAGATCGCGGTCAAGGGCCAGGCGCCGGTGACGCTGGTGCTGCGCCAGTCGCCCCATGGCCCGATCGTCAACGATGCCCTCGGCGCGAACGCCGGCAAGACCCCGGTCGCGATGTGGTGGGGGTTCCTGGAAAGCCGCAACCCGATCCTCGATGCCTTTTACCAGCTCAACCGCGCCGACACCCTCACCAAGGCTCGCGGCGCTTCGGCCAAGATCCACGCGCCGGGGCTGAACGTGGTGTGGGCCAACGCCAAGGGGGACATCGGCTGGTGGGCCGCCGCGCAACTGCCCAAGCGGCCAGTCGGCGTGAAGCCCGGCTTCATTCTCGATGGCAGCAGCCCGGAGGCGGAAAAGGAAGGTTTCTATCCGTTCAGCAGCAACCCGCAGGAAGAGAACCCGGCGCGGGGCTACATCGTTTCGGCCAATTTCCAGCCGGTGCCGGCCAGCGGCATCGAGATCCCCGGTTATTACAACCTCGCCGACCGTGGCCAGCAACTCAACCACCAGCTCAGCGACAAGCAGGCGAAGTGGGACATCGAAACCACCCAGAAACTGCAACTGGGCACCACCACCGCCTACGGCCCGCGCCTGCTCGCGCCTTTGTTGCCGGTGTTGCGCGAGGTGGTCAGCGATCCGCAGGAGCGCAAATGGGTGGAGCAACTGGCCCAATGGCAAGGCGATTACCCGCTGGATTCCATCAGCGCCACGCTGTTCAACCAGTTCCTGTTCAACCTGGCCGACGCCGCCCTGCACGATGAACTGGGTGACGGCTTCTTCGAAACCGCCCTGTCGACCCGGGTGATCGACGCAGCCCTGCCACGCCTGGCGGCTTCAAAGGATTCACCGTGGTGGGATGACCGCACGACGCTGGGCGTGGAAACCCGTGCCGACACGGTGAACATTGCCTGGAAGAAAAGCCTGGCCCACCTGCGGACCACCCTGGGTGACGATGCCACGCAATGGCAGTGGGGCAAGGCTCATACCCTGATCCATGGTCATCCGCTGGGTCTGCAAAAGCCGCTGGACCGGATCTTCAATGTCGGTCCGTTTGCGGCCCCCGGCACCCATGAAGTGCCCAACAACCAATCGGCCAAAATCGGTCCGGCCCCTTGGCCGGTGACCTATGGTCCTTCTACCCGGCGGATCATCGACTTCGCCGATCCGGCCCATAGCGTCACCATCAATCCGGTCGGCCAGAGCGGCGTGCCCTTCGACAAGCATTACGAGGATCAGGCCGAGGCGTACATCGAAGGGGTCTATCACCAGGCGCACCTGGCCGAGGAAGAAGTGGTGGCCAATACCCGCGCGACCCTGAAACTATTACCGGCGAGGAGCTCGCACTGATTCTGGCGGGTGTAATTTTTCATTACCAACAAGCTCAATCGTCATTGATGGTCAAGACTACAAGGGTTCAACACCCCGCCCCCTCTCACAGGAGTCAATGCAATGTTCAATAACTGGTCCGAGCTGCTGCCTACCATCAAGAGCGCCTTTGGCGCCCTGGGCAAAAGCAATCCGAAGATGGTCAAGGCCTACATGGCCCTGGACGAAGCCGCGGCTGAAAACGACGTGCTCGATGCCAAGACCCGTGAGCTGATCTCCATCGCCGTCGCCATCACCACGCGCTGTGACGGTTGCATCGGCGTACACACCGACGCCGCCATCAAGGCCGGCGCCACCCGCGAAGAAATCGCCGCCACCCTGGCCACCGCGGTGTCCCTGAACGCGGGCGCGGCCTATATCTACTCCCTGCGCGCGCTGGAGGCCCATGACGCGTTGAAGAAGTGAACGGCCAATAACCTGCCGGCCGCTATCGCGAGCAAGCTTGCTCCCACAGGTATCGATCGTTCCTCACGCTCCGCGTGGGAATGCCGCCAGGGACGCTCCGCGTTCCGCTTCTGCAAGGTGACGCAGAGCGTCACCGGATGCATTCCCACGCAGAGCGTGGGAACGATCGACATCTTCGTCGACTGTCACACCGCTTTCGCGAGCAAGCCCGCTCCCACAGTTACTCAGCGTCCGATTAAACCGGAGCGGTCTCGGCCCGACGCACTTCCGGCTGTTTCCAGGAGTCGGCAGCGCTTTCTTCGATGGCTTGCTGGATCGCCCGCTTACGGCTTTCTTCGGCGCGGCGGCTGAAGAACCAAACCAGGAAAGTCACCAGCGACACCGCCAGCAGGATCAGGCTCGCCACGGCGTTGATTTCCGGTTTCACACCCAGGCGCACCGCCGAGAACACTTCCATCGGCAAGGTCGTCGAGCCAGGGCCGGAGACGAAGCTCGCCAGTACCAGGTCATCCAGGGACAGCGCGAACGACATCATGCCCCCCGCTGCCAGTGACGGTGCGATCATCGGGATGGTGATCAAAAAGAACACCTTCCACGGCCGCGCACCGAGGTCCATGGCCGCTTCTTCGATGGACAGGTCCAGCTCACGCAAGCGCGCCGAGACCACCACCGCCACATACGCCGCGCAGAACGTGGTGTGGGCAATCCAGATCGTGACGATGCCACGCTCCTGGGGCCAGCCGATCATCTGGGCCATGGCTACGAACAGCAGCAACAGCGACAGGCCGGTGATCACTTCCGGCATCACCAGCGGCGCGGTGACCAGGCCGCCGAACAGCGTGCGGCCCTTGAAGTGGGTGATGCGGGTCAACACGAAGGCCGCCAGCGTCCCCAGGGCCACCGCGGCAATCGCCGTGTAGCAGGCGATCTCCAGCGAGCGCACCACCGACCCCATCAACTGGCTGTTGTCCAGCAGGCCGACGTACCACTTGATCGACCAGCCACCCCACACCGTCACCAGTTTCGAGGCGTTGAACGAATAGATCACCAGGATCAGCATCGGTGCGTAGATGAACAGCAAACCCAGCACCAGCATCAGGCTTGAAAAACTGAAGCGCTTCATTCCTTGCCCTCCATTTCTTTGGCCTGACTGCGGTTGAAGAGGATGATGGGCACGATCAGGATCGCCAGCATCACCACCGCCAGGGCGGATGCCACCGGCCAGTCACGGTTGTTGAAGAATTCCTGCCACAGCACTTTGCCGATCATCAGGGTTTCCGGGCCACCCAGCAGTTCCGGGATCACGAACTCGCCCACCACGGGGATGAACACCAGCATGCAACCGGCGACGATGCCGTTCTTGGACAGCGGCACGGTGATTTTCCAGAAACTGTTGAAGGTGCTCGAACCCAGGTCCGACGCGGCTTCCAGCAGGCTGGGGTCATGTTTCACCAGGTTGGCGTACAGCGGCAGGATCATGAACGGCAGGTAGGAGTAGACGACCCCGATATACACCGCCAGGTTGGTGTTGAGGATCTGCAGCGGTTCGTTGATAAAACCCATGCTCAGCAAAAAGCCGTTGAGCAAGCCGTTGTTGCTGAGGATGCCCATCCACGCGTAGACGCGGATCAGGATCGCGGTCCAGGTCGGCATCATGATCAGCAGCACCAGCACCGTCTGCATCTCTTTGCGGGCATTGGCGATGCCATAGGCCATCGGGTAGCCGATCAGCAGGCACAAGACCGTGCTGATCAGGGCCATTTTCAGCGAGCCGAGGTAGGCGGCGATGTACAACTCGTCCTCGCTCAGCATCGCGTAGTTGGCGAGGTTGAGCAGCACCTGCAGCTTCTGGTCGACGTAGCTGTAGATCTCGGTGTACGGCGGGATGGCTACGTCGGCTTCGGCGAAGCTGATCTTCAGGACAATGAAGAACGGCAGCATGAAGAACAGGAACAGCCAGATGAAGGGCACCCCGATGACCAATTGGCGGCCACCGGGCGTTATTCGATCGAGTCGGCGTTTGAGTTTGCGCATGTTCATGAGCGAAGTACCACGCCGCTGTCGTCTTCCCACCAGACGAACACCTGGTCGCCCCAGGTCGGACGCTGGCCGCGGCGTTCGGCGTTGGCGACGAAGGACTGCACCAGCTTGCCGCTCGGCAACTCGACGTAGAACACCGAGTGGCCGCCCAAGTAGGCGATGTCATGGACCTTGCCGCTGGACCAGTTGTTCTCGCAGGTCGGTTGTTCGGCGGTGACCAGCAGTTTTTCCGGGCGAATGGCATAGGTCACGGACTTGTCCTGCACCGAGGTGCTGATGCCGTGGCCCACGTAGATGTTGCGGTCCAGGTCCTTGCAGGTCAGCACCGCGTGGCCTTCGGCGTCGTCCACCACTTCGGTCTCGAAGATGTTGACGTTGCCGATGAACTCGCAGACCAGCCGGCTGGTCGGGGTTTCGTAGATGTCGATCGGGCTGCCGATCTGGGCGATCCAGCCCAGGTGCATGATCGCGATGCGCTCGGCCATGGTCATGGCCTCTTCCTGGTCGTGGGTCACCATGACGCAGGTCACGCCAACCCGCTCGATGATCTCCACCAGTTCCAGCTGCATCTGCGAGCGCAGTTTTTTATCCAGCGCGCCCATCGGCTCGTCGAGCAACAACAGCTTCGGCCGCTTGGCCAGGGAACGGGCCAGGGCCACGCGCTGGCGCTGGCCGCCAGATAGCTGGTGCGGCTTGCGCTTGGCGTATTGGCTCATCTGCACCAGCTTGAGCATTTCAGCCACGCGGGCATCGATCTCGGCTTTCGGGATCTTGTCCTGCTGCAAGCCGAAGGCGATGTTCTGCGCCACGGTCATATGGGGGAACAAGGCGTAGGACTGGAACATCATGTTGATCGGCCGCTCGTAGGGCGGCATGTCGGTGATGTCCACACCGTCGAGGTAAATCCGCCCTTCGGTAGGCCGCTCGAAACCAGCCAGCATGCGCAACAAGGTGGATTTGCCCGATCCCGAACCGCCGAGCAAGGCGAAGATCTCGCCTTTCTTGATTTCCAGGGACACATCGTCCACGGCAATCGTCTCGTCGAACTTCTTCGTGACCCGGTCGATTTTGACCAACACCTGCTTGGGTGTCTGGTCGCCCTCGAGGGCTTTCTTATAGGCGCCGGAGGCAACTGCCATTTACGAAACTCCCACAGAATTTGCAGTTCGCCCCACGCGGACGAACCTTTAGAATGTTGACGTTATTTACCCGACTTGACCTTGGTCCAGCTGCGGGTCATGAGTCGTTGGATCTTGGGCGGCAACTCGGAGTTGACGTAGAGCTTGTCGACGACCGCTTGCGGTGGGTAAACCGCTTCGTCGGTACGTACTTTCTGATCCATCAGCTCGCCAGCCTTCGGGTTCGGGTTGGCATAACCGACGGTGTCGCTGACCTGGGCGATGACTTCAGGCTTGAGCACATAGTTGATGAAGGCATGTGCCTGCTTGACGTTGGTGGCGTCGCGCGGGATCGCCAGCATGTCGAACCAGAGGTTGCCGCCTTCCTTGGGAATCACATAGGCGATTTCGACGCCCTTGCCGGCTTCGCTGGCACGTTCGCGGGCCTGGAAGATGTCGCCGGAGAAACCGGCGGCCACGCAGATCTCGCCGTTGGC
Source organism: Pseudomonas sp. NFACC46-3 (assembly GCF_900114515.1). Taxonomy (NCBI): domain Bacteria; kingdom Pseudomonadati; phylum Pseudomonadota; class Gammaproteobacteria; order Pseudomonadales; family Pseudomonadaceae; genus Pseudomonas; species Pseudomonas sp. NFACC46-3. Next base: position 9,645 of record NZ_FOTH01000044.1, on the reverse strand, counting down.
CAGATCGGAGATGTACTTGGAGGAGTTGAAGTAGGTCACGTAAGGCCGGATCTTGAGGAGCTGGGCCTCGGCCTTCTTGTAGTCTTCAGGGTCTTCGCTGTTGGGGTTCAGGCCCAGGTAATTGAGCATCGCCGGGATCATCTCGTCGCCGGAGTCGAGGAACGAAACACCGCAACTGGACAGCTTCTTGATGTTTTCCGGTTCGAACAGCATGGCCCACGAGTCGATCTTGTCGACGCCCAGGACCGCCTTGATCTTCTCGACGTTGTAGCCGATGCCATTGGTGCCCCACAGGTAAGGTACGGCGTACTGGTTGCCCGGGTCGTTCTTTTCCAGGCGCTTGAGCAGCACAGGGTCGAGGTTGGCGTAGTTGGGCAACTGCGCCTTGTCGAGCTTCTGGAACGCCCCGGCCTTGATCTGCTTGCCCAGGAAGTGGTTGGACGGCACCACCACGTCATAACCGGTACGCCCGGCCAGCAACTTGCCTTCCAGGGTTTCGTTGGAATCGAACACGTCATACACCGGCTTGATGCCCGTGGCTTTTTCGAAATCCGCCAGGGTGGTCTCGCCGATGTAGTCCGACCAATTATAAATATGCACGGTGGAGGCGGCCTGGACGCTGACGGCGAGCGTCAGGCCGGCACCGACCAGCAAGGCGTTGCGTAACAAAGAAAAGACTGGCACGTGGAGGTCCTCTTAAATAGTTGGGCCCAAGTTGCCCCCGTTACTTGACCATGAGAGGCCCCGCAACAAAACCGGCGCGCAACTTACCTTCGATAAACCGATCCAGCAAAACTTTTAGTTATTTAATGGCTCCTGTTGCCGCCGCCGCGATGGCAGCGACAACAGGAAGATGCTTCAGGCCGGCTTATTTACCGGATTTGATCTTGGTCCAGCTGCGGGTCATGATCCGCTGGGTCGCGGCTGGCAGGTCGGCAATCGCGTAAAGCTTGGCTTGCACGTCTGCCGGCGGGTAGATGCCCGGGTCGCTGGTGATTTCCTTGCTGACCAGCGGCGTAGAGGCCGCGTTGCCGTTCGGGAAGCTCACGGTGTCGGTGATTTCAGCCATGATTTCCGGCTTTTGCAGGAAGGTCATGAATTTGTAGGCACCCTCGACGTTCTCGGCATCCTTGGGGATGGCGACCATGTCGAAGAAGCTGCCAGCACCTTCCTTCGGAATGTTGTAGCTGACTTTAACCTTGCCGCCGGCTTCGGCCGCACGGGACTTGGCCTGGTAGATGTCGCCCGAGTAGCCGACCGCTACGCAGATGTTGCCGTTGGCCAGGTCGGAGATGTACTTGGAGGAGTGGAAGTAGCCGATCGAAGGACGGATCTTGAGGAACAGCGCCTCGGCCTCAGCCAGTTGCTTCTTGTCCTGGCTGTCGGTCGGATAGCCCAGGTAATGCAGCGCCACCGGGATCATTTCGGTCGGCGAGTCGAGGAAGCTGATGCCACAGGCTTTCAGCTTGGCGGCGTTTTCCGGCTTGAACAGCAAGTCCCACGAGTTGGTTGGAGCGTCGGCACCGAGGGCAGCCTTGACCTTCTCGGCGTTGAAGCCGATGCCGATCGAACCCCACATGTACGGGAAGGCATGTTCGTTGCCCGGGTCGCTCACCGAAACGGCCTTGAGCAGGTCGGTATTCAGGTTTTTCCAGTTGGGCAACTTGGACTTGTCGAGTTTCTGGTAGACCCCGGCCTTGATCTGCTTGGCCAGGAAGTTGTTCGACGGCACCACGATGTCATAACCGGACTTGCCGGCCAGCAACTTGGCTTCCAGGGTTTCGTTGCTGTCGAATACGTCGTAGACGACTTTGATCCCCGATTCTTTCTCGAACTTGGCGACGGTGTCCGGCGCAATGTAGTCGGACCAGTTATAGACGTGCAGCACTTTATCGTCCGCCTGAACCGCGCCCGCCATCACGCCCATCAGGGACATGGCCAGGAGGGTCTTGCCAGCTATCTTCATACCTAATGTCTTCATGCCTAATGCCTTCATGAAAAAGTGCTCCAGTTATTCTTCTTAGCCACGTTCAGTAGCCGGCTCGCGGACAACTTGAACGGTCGGTAGTCTGGCAAGTTACAGGCCAGGCTTTCAACACAAGCCCAGCCTTTTATTCTCGCTGGGCGAGGCCCTTGCAGGCACCTCGCTCAGAGCCTAGCACTTAGCCTTGCAACGCACTGAGCGTCAGGTCCAGGCACTGCCGCGCCTTGGCCACTAACTCGTCAATCTCGGCCTTGCTGATCACCAGCGGCGGCGCAATGATCATGGTGTCGCCCACCGCGCGCATGATCAGCCCGTTATCGAAGCAGAACTGCCGGCAGATCATGCCCACGCCCTTGCCTTCGTAGCGCTTGCGCGTGGCCTTGTCCTGGACCAGTTCGATCGCTCCCAGCAAACCGACACCGCGCACTTCACCCACCAGAGGATGATCGTTCAGTTCCCGCAAACGCTTCTGCAAATAGGGTGCCGTTTCGCTGTGGACACGCTCGATGATCTTTTCGTCGCGCAGGATGCGGATGTTTTCCAGGGCCACCGCTGCGGCCACCGGGTGACCGGAGTAGGTAAACCCGTGGTTGAAGTCTCCGCCTTCGTTGAGCACCGCGACCACGTCGTCACGCACGATCAGCCCGCCCATGGGGATGTAGCCGGAGGTCAGGCCCTTGGCGATGGTCATCATGTGCGGTTTCAACCCGTAGTGATCGGTACCGAACCACTCACCGGTACGACCGAAACCACAGATCACCTCGTCGGCCACGAACAGGATGTCGTACTTGGCGAGGATTTCCTTCATGCGCGGCCAGTAGCTGTCCGGCGGTACGATCACGCCACCGGCGCCCTGGATCGGCTCGGCGATGAAGGCGCCGACGTTGTCCACGCCGAGCTCCAGGATCTTTTCTTCCAACTGGTTGGCCGCCCACACGCCGAACTCTTCGGGGCTCATGTCGCCGCCTTCGCCGAACCAATAAGGTTGGGCGATGTGGACAATGCCCGGGATCGGCAGGTCGCCCTGCTCGTGCATATAGGTCATGCCACCCAGGCTCGCGCCGGCCACGGTCGAACCGTGGTAACCGTTCTTGCGGCTGATGATGACTTTCTTGTTCGGCTGGCCCTTGATCGCCCAATAGTGGCGGACCATCCGCAGCATGGTGTCGTTGCCTTCGGAGCCGGAACCGGTGAAGAACACGTGGTTCATGCCTTCTGGGGCGATGTCGGCGATGGCTTTGGACAACTCCAGCACTGGCGGGTGGGCCGTCTGGAAGAACAGGTTGTAGTACGGCAGCTCGCGCATCTGTTGGCTGGCGGCGTCGGCCAGCTCCTCGCGGCCATAACCGACGGCCACGCACCAGAGGCCGGCCATGCCGTCGAGGATCTTGTTGCCTTCACTGTCCCAGAGGTAGACACCCTTGGCGTGGGTGATGATGCGCGGGCCTTTCTCTTTGAGCTGTTTGAAGTCGCTGAACGGCGCCAGGTGGTGATCGTTGCTCAGGGCCTGCCATTCACGGGTTTGCGGGTTGTTGCGGGTCATGCCAATTCTCCTTTTATCGGTGAGGGCGAAGCTGCCTGAAGCAGCCTCGCCCGGCGCTTCAGACGGCGAAGAGCAGGAATTCCCGCTCCCACGAACTGATGACGCGCTTGAAGTTTTCATGCTCGGCCCGCTTGACCGCGACGTAGCCTGTGATGAATTTCTTGCCCAGGTATTTCTCGATGGTGGTGCTGTTTTCCATGCGTTCCAGGGCGTCTTCGATGGTCAGCGGCAAACGCAGGTTGCGGCGTTCGTAGCCTCGGCCCACCACCGGCGCGCTCGGGTTGATGCCTTCGACCATGCCGATGAAGCCACACAGCAGGCTGGCGGCAATCGCCAGGTACGGGTTGGCATCGGCGCCCGGCAAGCGGTTTTCCACCCGACGGTTCTGCGGCCCGGCATCCGGCACGCGCAGGCCCACGGTGCGGTTCTCTTCGCCCCACTCCACGTTCACCGGCGCCGACGTGTCCGGAAGGAAGCGACGGAACGAATTGACGTTGGGGGCGAACAGCGGCAATAGCTCGGGGATGAATTTCTGCAGGCCACCGATGTGGTGCAGGAACAGATCGCTCATGGTCCCGTCTTCATTGGAGAAGACGTTCTTGCCGGTTTCCTTGTCGATGATGCTCTGGTGCAGGTGCATCGCACTGCCCGGCTCACCGGTCATGGGCTTGGCCATGAAGGTGGCAGCCACGTCGTGCTTGAGTGCCGCTTCGCGCATGGTGCGCTTGAACACCAGGATCTGGTCGGCCAGGGACAGGGCATCGCCATGACGGAAATTGATTTCCATCTGCGCCGTGCCATCCTCGTGGATCAGGGTATCGAGGTCCAGTTCCTGCAGTTCGCACCAGTCGTAGACGTCTTCGAACAGCGGGTCGAATTCGTTGGCCGCTTCGATCGAAAAGGACTGCCGGCCGGTTTCCGGGCGGCCGGAGCGGCCCACGGGCGGTTGCAGCGGAAAGTCCGGGTCGTCGCTGCGCTTGGTCAGGTAGAACTCCATTTCCGGCGCGACGATCGGCTGCCAACCCTTATCGGCGTAGAGCTTGAGTACTTTCTTGAGCACGTTGCGCGGCGACAGCTCGATGGGGTTGCCCTGCTTGTCGTAAGCGTCGTGGATGACCTGGGCTGTGGGCTCGATGGCCCAGGGCACAAGGAATACTGCGTTCTCGTCCGGGCGACAGATCATGTCGATGTCGGCAGGGTCGAGCAGTTCGTAATAGATGTCGTCTTCGACATAGTCGCCCGTAACGGTCTGGAGCAGAACGCTCTCGGGCAGGCGCATGCCTTTCTCGGCGATGAACTTGTTGGTCGGCGAGATCTTGCCCCGGGTGATGCCGGTGAGGTCGCCAATCATGCATTCGACTTCTGTGATCTTGTGGTCTTTCAACCAATCGGTGAGCTGGTCGAGGTTGTTACTCATAAATGCCTCTAGGCGTGAGTTTCCTGACGGCTATTAGTCGTCAGGCGTTGTTTGACGCATCGGCGTCGCGTTGTGCTGCCCTTGCTCGGCAGGCATCGCCAAATGCCTGGAAAATCGCAAGGTAGTGCGGGTTAGAGCTTACCTCCCATTCGGGGTGCCATTGCACACCTAAAGCAAAAGCCTTGCCTCCTGGCACCGAAACAGCCTCGATCAGGCCGTCGGGGGCCACCGCTTCGGCCCGCAACCCAGGTGCCAGGCGCTCGATGCCTTGGCTGTGGATCGAGTTGACTTCTATTAGCTGGGGCAATCCCAACCCTGCAAGTACACCACCAGGCTGGATATGTACGGCATGGGCAGGACCGTATTGGACATCCACCGCTTGAGTATCGTCTTCACGATGATCGATGAACGTTCCGACTTCATGAACTTTCTGATGCAGGCTGCCGCCAAAGGCTACGTTCATCTCCTGGAAACCTCGGCAAATGCCCAGCACCGGGATACCCGCATCGACAGCGGCGCGGATCAGCGGCAAGGTGGTGGCGTCCCGTGCAGGATCATGAGCAGTGCCTGGCGCACTGGCCGGGCCCTGGTAATGAAAAGGTTCTACATTGGAAGGAGAGCCAGTCAGAAGAATGCCGTCCAGGGCGTCCAGAATATCGGACGGCGGGAACAGATCCGCCAGGGACGGGATCAGCACTGGCATGCCCTTGGCGGCTGTTGCGACAGCCCGGGAATATTTTTCGCCACTGATGTGATAAGCATGCAGACCAATCTGCCTGGAGCAGGTGGTGACGCCGATTAACGGCAGGCGAGACATGAAGCACCCCGGTATTATTGCTGTTATGGGTTTGAATCGAGCTTAGCCTTGTTCATTTTTTTACACAACACCCCCGTAAAAAATACAACACGGCCCGCTCAAGCCTGCGGGCGCCAAGCCCTCTAAAGGGAAAAAAACGCCCCAAATTGCCTCAAAAAAGCCCTTGAGGTGCTTTTTTAGGGCAAAAAAGGCCCTGCTTGACTTCGGCATGCCGTTCGGGTTGACTGGCTTTCGAAGAGATCAATGATTGATATTTTTAACAACAAAGGTGTTGCATCATGTCGGTACCCCCGCGTGCCGTTCAGCTTAACGAAGCGAACGCGTTCCTTAAGGAACATCCTGAGGTTCTGTACGTTGACCTTCTGATTGCGGATATGAATGGTGTGGTGCGCGGCAAGCGCATAGAACGCACCAGCCTCCACAAGGTTTACGAGAAAGGCATCAACCTGCCGGCCTCTTTATTTGCCCTGGATATCAACGGCTCTACGGTGGAAAGCACCGGCCTGGGCCTGGACATCGGCGACGCTGACCGGATCTGTTATCCAATCCCTGACACCCTGTGCAATGAACCCTGGCAGAAGCGCCCTACTGCGCAACTGTTGATGACCATGCACGAACTCGAAGGCGAGCCTTTCTTCGCCGACCCGCGTGAAGTCCTGCGCCAAGTCGTGACCAAGTTCGATGAACTGGGCCTGACCATCTGCGCCGCATTCGAGCTGGAGTTCTACCTGATCGACCAGGAGAACGTGAATGGACGCCCACAACCGCCCCGCTCGCCGATCTCCGGCAAACGCCCGCACTCGACCCAGGTCTACCTGATCGATGACCTCGACGAATACGTCGATTGCCTCCAGGACATTCTGGAAGGGGCCAAGGAGCAAGGCATTCCCGCCGACGCCATCGTCAAGGAAAGTGCCCCGGCGCAGTTCGAAGTGAACCTGCACCACGTGGCCGACCCGATCAAGGCCTGCGACTATGCGGTCCTGCTCAAGCGTCTGATCAAGAACATCGCCTACGACCATGAAATGGACACCACCTTCATGGCCAAGCCGTATCCGGGCCAGGCGGGTAATGGTCTGCACGTCCACATCTCGATTCTTGATAAAGATGGCAAGAATATTTTTGCCAGCGAGGATCCCGAGCAGAACGCCGCACTGCGTCACGCGATCGGCGGTGTGCTCGAGACCCTGCCCGCGCAGATGGCTTTCCTCTGCCCGAACGTCAACTCCTACCGTCGTTTCGGCGCACAGTTCTACGTGCCGAACTCGCCGACCTGGGGCCTGGACAACCGCACCGTGGCTTTGCGCGTCCCTACCGGTTCGGCCGATGCCGTGCGCCTGGAACACCGCGTTGCCGGTGCCGATGCCAACCCGTACCTGCTGATGGCCTCCGTGTTGGCAGGCGTGCACCACGGCCTGGTCAACAAAATCGAGCCCGGTGCGCCGGTGGAAGGCAACAGCTACGAGCAGAACGAGCAAAGCCTGCCGAACAACTTGCGCGATGCCCTGCGCGAACTGGACGACAGCGAAGTCATGGCCAAGTACATCGATCCGAAATACATCGATATCTTCGTGGCCTGCAAGGAAAGTGAGCTGGAAGAGTTCGAACACTCCATCTCCGACCTCGAGTACAACTGGTACCTGCATACCGTGTAAGGGGTTGCTGTAAAGAAAAACGCCGCGGCCCTAAAGGCTGCGGCGTTTTTTTGGCTGTTCACAACACCCATTGTGGCGAGGGAGCTTGCTCCCGCTGGGCTGCGCAGCAGCCCCAAAAAGGCTTAATCGGTCAACCTGAAGCACCGCAGTGGCTGACTTCGGGGCTGCTTCGCAGCCCAGCGGGAGCAAGCTCCCTCGCCACAGGGATACCTTTCTTCCCAAGCGCCGCTATGGACCCTCCCCTCGCTCTGCGTACAATGCCCGCCAGCCCCGCAGGAGACAGCCATGACGCGCATCGCCACCCCTCGCAAACCCCGCGCACGCAGCCAGGCCCGGATCGACACCATTCTCGATGCCGCCCGGACGCTGCTTGCCGCCGAAGGCGTGGCCAGCTTGTCGATCTACAGCGTCGCCGAGCGCGCCGGGATCCCGCCCTCCTCCGTGTACCATTTTTTCGCCAGCGTCCCGGCCCTGCTCGAAGCCCTGACCGCCGACGTCCACGCCGCTTTTCGCGCGGGCCTGCAAGCACCGATCGATCATGCAGCGCTGAACCATTGGCACGACCTGTCACGGCTGGTGGAACAGCGCATGCTCGCCATCTACAACCAGGACGCCGCCGCTCGCCAGCTGATCCTGGCCCAGCACGGCCTGACCGAAGTCACCCAGGCCGACCGCCAACACGACCTCGAGCTGAGTGACTTGATGCACAAGGTGTTCGACCACCATTTCGCCCTGCCGTCCCTGCCCGGCGACGTCGACGTGTTCGCCCTGGCCATGGAACTGGGCGACCGCGTCTACGCCCGCTCGATACAGCAGCACGGCCACATCACACCGCGCATGGCCGAAGAAGGCATGCGGGTATTCGATGCCTACCTGGGGTTGTACCTGCCGCCGTATTTGCCCAAGCGTTCTGATTGATCGTCCCCACGCTCCGCGTCACTAGTGTCCGGTAAAATCTTTTCAGAGCTGAAGGTTACCTTGGGTAGCCTTCAGCTCTGTTTGCTTCTGCCTTCGGTCTTCAAGGCGTTCGATGCTCAATGGGCGTTCGAACAAGCTGTGGGTCAGCCTAATAGCAAAGTCTGAAATAGGCCCCGAACATCCTGAGCGGTGCTGATAAAGGTGCAGCAAAAGGTAGGTAATCAAGGCGCTGTAGATCTGCAGACGAACGGCATTTTCGGAGAAGCCGAAATATCGTTTTAACTTGAGGTTTTGCTTGATCCACTTGAAAAACAACTCGATCTGCCAACGTTGTTTGTACAGATCAGCGACCTCCTCAGCTGAGCGAGAGAAGTCATTGGTAACCAGCACCAGTGGCGTTTCATGGTCGTCTCGACGAACCTGAATCCGGCGCACAGCCTGATCCTGATAGTGATTCGGACGTCGAGTGTTCAGGTATTTCTTACCGAACAGCACCGATTCGTCTGCCTCAATGAATTCCGGTGCATCGTCTTTTCTCAAGCTTTCTACCTGCTTCAGGTTGGCGTTTTTTTTCAGCCGTGTGACGAAGAAAGAGCCCAACTGATCGATCTGGTACCACCAGTTGTAGTCGCAGTAACCCTTATCGAAAACGTATGTCATACCCGCTTCAAGAGGCATGGTCAGGGCATCGCTCAGATCGTTGACGTTGGCGGCGGTGATGTTCACGTAAGTCGGGGCTGTTTGCCGTGGATCGATTGCCACATGCACCTTCAGGCCTTGAGTTATGCGGGTTTTCGTCGCGGTGGTCCATTCGTCAAAACCGGGTCCACGCAGGCTGATTGAGGTCGAATCGATCAAGGTGATCATCGCTTCGAGCGACTTGCGCTGTTTGCGACCAACACCTTGAAGCAGGTGCTCGCAGGCCAGGCGAAACGGTTCAGAGCTGCGCTTACTCAAGGCATCGCAAAGGGTTGAACGCACCATGTTCTTGGCGTTTAGGTGATAACGATGGGGTTCCAGCGACTGTGAAGCTGTCGCCAACGTGCGCAAGCTTTTAGCTTGGACAAGCTGACCGTAAATCAGCGTGATAAGTAGATCCCAGGAAGTGAACTGCTTAGCGTAACGATCAGCACCACAGCGTTTGACGGCTGCCTTGAAGAGCTGATGAGGAAGGGCCTGGAGCATTTGTGCAAATCGCGTGCTGCTGAACATGGGCGAAAATCGAGTCTGAAAAACCTGATTATTGCTTAAGACGCAGGCACAGCAAGGGGGAGCAAGCTCCCCCTTCAGTTTTTACCGGACACTAGTGAC
>NZ_FOTH01000033.1:15447-59016 GCF_900114515.1 Pseudomonas sp. NFACC46-3 | reverse complement strand
CTGGGCTGCGCAGCAGCCCCCAACCACTTACCTGACACACCGAGTCGTCAGGACTCAGGGCCGCTTCGCGCCCCAGCGGGAGCAAGCTCCCTCGCCACAGGAGATCGGCCTGTCAGATACACCGACGTTAGTCTGCTCGCGATGGCGGTGATTCGGCTGGCATCGAAATGACAGGCATAAAAAAACGCCGCCCCTCGCAAGAAGGGCGGTGTTTTTTGTCGAGCGTCTAAGCCTTAGGCTTGAACGACCGGGATGTTGGCGTTTGCAGCCGCTTCACGGAACTCGGCGATCTGGTCGAAGCTCAGGTAGCGGTACACGTCCGCTGCCATGCTGTCGATCTTGCCGGCGTATTCCATGTACTCCTCGACGGTCGGCAGGCGACCCAGGATCGAAGCCACGGACGCCAGTTCGGCCGAAGCCAGGTAGACGTTCGCTCCGTCACCCAGGCGGTTCGGGAAGTTACGGGTCGACGTCGACACCACGGTGCTGTTCGGCTCAACGCGTGCCTGGTTACCCATGCACAGCGAGCAGCCTGGCATTTCCATGCGTGCGCCGGCCTTGCCGTAGATGCCGTAGTAGCCTTCTTCGGTGAGCTGGTGAGCGTCCATCTTGGTCGGCGGCGACAGCCACAGACGGGTTGGCAGCTGGCCCTTGACCTGCTCCAGCAACTTGCCGGCAGCGCGGAAGTGACCGATGTTGGTCATGCACGAACCGATGAACACTTCGTCGATCTTCTCGCCAGCCACGCTGGAGAGCAGACGGGCGTCGTCCGGGTCGTTCGGCGCGCAGAGCACCGGCTCGCTGATGTCGGCCAGATCGATTTCGATGACTTCGGCGTATTCGGCGTCGGCATCGGCTTCCATCAGTTGCGGGTTGGCGATCCAGGCTTCCATCGCTTGGGCGCGACGTTCCAGGGTCCGGGCATCACCGTAGCCTTCGCCGATCATCCAGCGCAGCAGGGTGATGTTCGATTGCAGGTACTCGGTGATCGATTCTTTCGACAGCTTGATGGTGCAACCGGCAGCCGAACGTTCGGCCGAGGCGTCGGACAGTTCGAAAGCCTGTTCCAGGGTCAGGCCTTCCAGGCCTTCGATTTCCAGGATGCGGCCGGAGAAGGCGTTTTTCTTGCCTTTCTTCTCGACCGTCAGCAGACCGTTCTGGATGGCGAAGTACGGAATGGCATGAACCAGGTCACGCAGGGTGATGCCAGGTTTCATCTTGCCTTTGAAGCGCACCAGGATCGATTCCGGCATGTCCAGCGGCATGACGCCAGTGGCAGCGGCGAACGCGACCAGGCCAGAACCGGCCGGGAACGAGATGCCCATCGGGAAGCGGGTGTGGGAGTCACCACCGGTACCGACGGTGTCTGGCAGCAGCATGCGGTTCAGCCACGAGTGGATGATGCCGTCGCCCGGACGCAGGGAAACGCCGCCACGGGTCATGATGAAGTCAGGCAGGGTGTGGTGGGTGGTGACGTCGATCGGCTTTGGATAGGCTGCGGTGTGGCAGAAGGACTGCATCACCAGGTCAGCCGAGAAGCCCAGGCACGCCAGGTCTTTCAGTTCGTCACGGGTCATTGGACCGGTGGTGTCCTGGGAGCCCACGGTGGTCATTTTCGGTTCGCAGTAGGTGCCAGGACGTACGCCTTGGCCTTCTGCCAGGCCACAAGCCTTGCCGACCATCTTCTGCGCCAGGGTGAAGCCCTTGGTGCTTTCAGCGGGAGCTTCAGGTTTCTTGAACAGGTCGAACGGTGGCAGGCCCAGCTCGGCGCGAGCCTTCTCGGTCAGGCCACGGCCAATGATCAGCGGAATACGGCCGCCGGCACGGACTTCGTCCAACAGTACGGGGGTCTTCATTTCGAAGGTGGTGATGACTTCGTCGGTACCGTGCTTGCAGACTTTGCCTGCATGTGGGTACAGGTCGATCACGTCGCCCATGTTCATGTTCGAAACGTCGAACTCGATTGGCAGTGCGCCGGCATCTTCCATGGTGTTGTAGAAGATCGGAGCGATTTTGCTGCCGAAGCAGAAACCGCCAGCGCGCTTGTTCGGCACATAAGGAATGTCGTCGCCGAAGAACCACAGCACCGAGTTGGTCGCCGATTTACGCGAGGAACCGGTACCGACCACGTCACCGACGTAGGCGATCGGGAAGCCTTGGCCGCGCATTTCTTCGATCTGCTTCATCGGGCCGGTCTTGCCTTGCTCGTCCGGAACGATGCCGTCACGGGCCATTTTCAGCATGGCCAGGGCGTGCAGCGGGATGTCGGGACGCGACCAGGCGTCTGGAGCAGGGGACAGGTCGTCGGTGTTGGTTTCGCCGGTTACCTTGAACACACGCAGGCTGATCTTGTCGGCCAGCACCGGGCGCTTCTTGAACCATTCGCCGTCAGCCCAGGATTGCAGCACGGCCTTGGCGTGAACGTTGCCGTTCTTGGCTTTTTCAGCCACGTCGTGGAAGGCATCGAACATCAGCAGGGTGTGCTTGAGTTCTTCGGCGGCTACCGGCGCCAGCTCGGCGTCGTCCAGCAGTTCCACCAGGGTCACGATGTTATAGCCGCCCTGCATGGTGCCGAGCAGTTCAACGGCACGCTTCTTGTCCAGCAGAGGGGATTGGGCCTGGCCCTTGGCCAGGGCGGACAGGAAGCCGGCCTTGACGTAGGCAGCCTCGTCGACTCCAGGCGGAACGCGATTGGTGATCAGGTCAACGAGGAAAGCTTCTTCGCCAGCCGGAGGATTTTTCAGCAGCTCGATCAGGCCTGCGGTTTGTTCGGCGTTAAGCGGCTGGGGAACGATACCCAGGGCTGCGCGCTCTTCGATATGTTTGCGGTAGGCTTCAAGCACAGTTATTACCCTCATCAGTGGTCCCAAATGGGTGTCCGGGACGCTCATCCAGGAACCCACGGTACTCATGCGCGTCGACGGCTTTTTGAGCCATCACGCCAGAGTTTCCGCACGTTCCTCACAGAAGCTGCTTTCAAAGTTTTACGCCTGCAGAACGGGAGCTGATGAGGGTTGGCGTTGGGCTTTCCCCGCTGGAAAGACCCTTCGCCAACACCGCTCTGAAGGAACGACTGTGCTCGTGACGCTTTGAAAACAGCTTCTAACGGACATTGGCGCCTTAAAAGGCTGGCTGATTCTACGGGAAAAAAAAATTAAAGGTAAGTTGGGCCTGGAAGTTTGAGGGGTGATCAATCTTAGACAAAGGGCTAACATGCCGGCCTGTCCTGCTTTTGCGTGTGCGTTTCCTTATGCCCAACCAGCTCATCAAGACCCCCTGCGTCGGCCTTTGCTCCACTGTCTACGGTGACCTGGTGTGCCGTGGCTGCAAGCGATTCCACCATGAAGTGATTCACTGGAACGGCTACAACGAGGACGAAAAGCGCGCGGTGTGGATGCGGCTCGAGCAACTGTTGGTGCAGGTGATGGTGGCCAAGTTGGAGGTTTTCGACCCGGTATTGCTGCGCCAGCAACTGGAGTCGCGCAAGATCCGCTTTGTGCCGCACCAGTCGGAATATTGCTGGGCCTATCAGTTGATCGCCAGGGGTGCGCGGGTGATCAACAACCTGGAAGCCTACGGCATGGTGCTGATGCCGGAGTTTCGCGACTGGGACCTGCCAGACCTGCGCGACGCCATTGATCGGGAATTTTTCCTCCTGTCCGAAGCCCACTACCAGCGCTACATCGCGCCGGGGTTCCTGAAGGATGCGATTGGCGGCTGACTCCCCGGCCATTTATGCAAAGGCGCTTTTGTGCCTGGGAGCTTTTGTGGCGAGGGAGCTTGCTCCCGCTCGGCTGCGCAGCAGACGCCTGGATTTTTCAGGCCCGGAAATTTTTAAGATCAAGAGCGAGGGTCGCTTCGCAACCCAGCGGGAGCAAGCTCCCTCGCCACAAAAAGCCCATTCGCTTTATTCCTTGACCGCCAACTCCACCAGATGGTCCTCGACCTCCTGCGGCTTGAGCACCAGCACATCGCTTTCCAGCGTATCGAGCACGGCCTCGGCGGTGTTGCCGATCAGCACCCCGGACAACCCCGAACGGGCCACGGTGCCGATCACCGTCACCGCCGCCTGCAGCTTGCGCGCCATGTACGGAATCAATACGTCCGCTGGGCCTTCTTCGATGTGCAGATGCTGGTCGTCGATGTCGAACTCGGCCTGGAATGCCCGGCATTGTTCGCGATAGCGGGCCTCGATGGTTTCCTTGAGCTGGAACGTCGGGTCGGCGGACGAAAGCATCGGTGTGGGGTGGGCACTGATCACGTGCAAGTGGGCCTTGGCGAGGAGGGCGATGTCATAGCCATGATCGATGATGGTGGAGTGCAGGTGGCGATGCTCGCCGTCGGCATTGCCAACGTCGACGGCGGCCAGGATCACCTTGTCTTTCCAGGAACCGGCGGTTTTCACCAGCAGCACCGGGGTTGGGCAGTGGCGGAGCAGCTTCCAGTCCGCCGGGGTCAGCAGGGCTTTTTTCAGCGGGCTGTCGGGGAAGTGCTGCTTGATCACCAGACCGCAACCTTCCGCCTGCTGCACGTCGATGATGGTGTCGTGGAGGCTTTCGTTCCAGGCCTGCTCGGTGGTGACGCTGTAGCCGTCGGCCAGCAGTGCGGCCTTGAGCACGCTGAGCAGGCCGGCATGGTCATGCTTTTTGTCACACACCAGCAGGTGCAGGTGGGCCTGGGTCACTCCGGCGATCAGTTTGGCGCGCTTGAGCGCCAGGCTTTCCGAATGTTCGGGCTCAATAACCACCAGGATGCTGCGAATGGCTTGCATGATCGGCGTTCTCCTGCAATGAAAAGGCTGGCGTTGCTCAACTATAGTTGTTGTGGGGCAGTCTAGTTGCTGTAGGTGAGTCTTTGACTTGATGCATATCAACGGCGGTGGCTGGTGGTCTGGGGGCAGGCCGGTATAATCGGCGCCCTTCGCTCGACTACCTTTTCCCGTGAGCCCCATGAATCTTCCCGAAATTCACGAATTCCTTGGTTGCCGCACCCCCGATGCCTGGGTCCAGGCCGCGTTGGCTGACCAGGAAACGTTGCTGATCGACCACAAGAATTGCGAGTTCAAGGCGGCCAGCACTGCCCTGAGCCTGATCGCCAAATACCATTCCCACGTCGACCTGATCAATCTGATGTCGCGTCTGGCCCGGGAAGAGCTGGTGCATCACGAGCAGGTCATGCGCTTGATGAAAAAGCGCAAGATCGGTTTGCGTCAGCTCTCCGCCGGGCGTTATGCCTCGGGGCTGCGCAAGGTGGTACGCAGCCACGAACCGGTCAAGCTGGTGGACACCCTGGTGGTTGGCGCCTTCATCGAGGCCCGCAGTTGCGAGCGTTTCGAGGCCTTGGTGCCGCATCTGGATGAAGAACTGGGCAAGTTCTATTTCGGTTTGCTGAAAAGCGAAGCCCGGCATTTCCAGGGCTACCTGAAACTGGCTTACCAGTACGGTGACGCCAAGGACATTGCCCAGGTGATCGACAAGGTTCGTGAGGCCGAGCGGGAGCTGATCGAATCGCCGGATGTGGAGTTTCGTTTCCACAGTGGTGTGCCGGCTCGATAGTTCAAAGGGATAGTTCAGAGGGATAGTGCAGAGAAGATGCCGCTCCTGACGTCCTCGCGAGCAAGCTCGCTCCCACAGGGGATTTGTGAATTTCCCAAGTCCAATGTGGGAGCTTGCTCGCGATGGGGCCTTATGCAGCACTGCATCTCTAAGTGACCAGCCCCAGGCGCTCGTGCCACTGGGCAATGGACTCCTCGGGATAAACCTCGAACTGCCGGTCGTCCGGATGCGCCTCGACTTCCACCCACGACGCCCTGGAACCCAGCATCAGGTGGGTGTGCTCCGGCGGTACCGGCAGCGGTGTGTCGATGGCCGAGGCAAAGGGGTGAACCAGCTCCGGCCATTCGGGGCTGAACAGCCATAGCCCCGAACCGCACAAGGAACAGAAATGCCGTTCGGCACTGCTGCGGTGGGCGCGTTTATCGCCTTCGTCCTTGAGTCGTGCGTGGTAGATCGAGATGTGCTTGCGACCGCGCACCTTCAGGCTCTGGGCATCGCCCCCCAGGTTGATCGCAAAACCGCCGCCGCCCTGGGTCTTGCGGCAGATCGAGCAGTAGCAGCGCTGATAAGGGTAGGGGTGGGCGCTGTCGAGGGTGAACGACACGGCGCCGCAGTGGCAGGATCCTTCGAGCTGCATGGGAACCTCCGATTGGGGACTGTAATGACTCTGGACAGCCTGGGCGGCCCGATGTTCTGGGCAGTGGAACGCATGGCTGACATGCGGACGCTATCGCGAGCAAGCTCGCGATGAACGAAGACACGGTCTAACGACCGGGCACTCGCCACAAATACCACGCCGCCACCGTCCGATAAGGGCTCCACGCCAGGCCGATCTCAATCATCTGCTTGCGGCTGGGCTGTCGTTCCAACCCCTTTAGCCGTCGATAACCTTCGCGTACGCCAAAGTCATCGGCCGGCAGGATGTCGGGGCGTTCCAGGCTGTAGATCAGTAGCATTTCCACGGTCCAACGCCCGACGCCGCGCAAGCTGACCAGGCGTTCGATCAACGCTTCATCCTCCATCGCCCGCGCTGTGGCGTAATCCGGCACGACTCCGTCCAGCGTCGCCTGGGCGATGCCCTGGATCGTCGCGATCTTGCTGGCTGAAAACCCGCAGCCGCGCAACTGCGCAACGTCTGTCGCCAGGATCTGCCCGGGATGGGGGAATGTCTGCGCCGGGAACAACGCCAGCAGCCGACCGAGGATGGCATCGCCTGCCTTGGCGTGCAGTTGCTGGTAGGCAATCGCCCGCACCAAGGCTTCATAGGGATCGCGGGCCGGCTTGGGTTGCAGCAGGCAAGGGCCGATCGCCTCGACGTGACGTCGCCAGTCTTCGTCGAGACTTGCCAGCAACGCGCTGGCGTCGTGGTAGGGCACAGGCATCGGGTATTTGTTCTCCGGGGCGCTCAAAACGCCAGGGGCAGCGAAACCTGCACCGCGGCTTTCTCCAGCCGTAGCAGAAATGCCTTGCGCGGCTGTCCGCCACCATAGCCGGTCAACGAGCCATCCGCACCGATCACTCGATGGCAGGGAATGACGATGGCCAAGCGATTCTGCCCGTTGGCCAGGCCCACGGCGCGGCTGGCGCCCGGGCTGCCCAGCGCCGTGGCGATGCCGCCGTAGCTGCGGGTTTCGCCGTAGGGAATCTTTTGCAGTTCAGCCCAGACCCGTACGGCGAAGGCGCTGCCCGGCATGTGCAGCGGAACGTTGAATGCCGTGAGCTTGCCGGCGAAATATTCGGCCAGTTCGGTTTCGATCTGTTGCAAATGAGCGTTGTGCCCCGGCGCAACCGTGTAGCCGTAGCGTAGCTGCAGCTCTTCCAGCTCCTTGGTCAGGGCCGGGCGGTCGAGGAATTCCAGCAGCACCAGGCCTCGTCGTTCGGCCATGGCCAGCATGGGGCCCAACGGTGTGGTCAGGCGGGTGAACAGCAAAGGTTCGCTGAGGGCTGCGCGGCCCGGCGTGATGTGAAAGGATTTCACGAAGGCGTCACGAAAACCGCTCAATGACTCATAACCGGAGTCGAATGCGGCGTTGTCGATGGAGTTGCCGTCCTTGATGCCGCCCAAGGCGATGCCCAGGCGGCGGGTGCGCAGATAGGCGTGAAAGGTCATGCCGAAATGTTGCTTGAACCAGCGGCGCAATTTCAGTGGCTCGATACCTTGTTCCAGCAACAAGGCATCGGTCCAGCGCAGGTCGGGTTCGGCGTCCACGGTTTTGAGCAGGGCCTGGATCCAGTCTGGCGCGATGGCGGCGGCGTCCAGGGGCTTGCAGCGCAGGCAGGCCCGGTAACCGGCCGACATGGCTTCGTCGGCATGGGCGAAGAACTCCACGTTCTCCGGTTTCGGCTTGCGCGCGGTGCAACTGGGGCGACAGAAAATACCGGTGGTCTTGACCGCAGTGAAGAACACCCCCTCGTAGGCAGTGTCTCGTTCGAGCATGGCGCGGACCATCTCGGCATGGGGCGGGAGCAGCGAGTCGTGTAGGTTCATGGGCCTGAGCATAGAACCGTGCCTGGAACGACTCCACCGAAAAATCGACAGTGAATTTCCGCTCACTTGGTCGGACGGTCACGAACAAAAATTGAACCTGAGAGTCTTAAAGGTTCAACCGTTGTTTTTGTCTTTCGGAGACATCATGTCCAAACATAAGAAATCTCTCATCGCCGTTGCTGTCTGTGCCTTGGCGTTCGGTGCCTCGGCCTTGCTGCCTGCTGAGTTGTCGCCTATCGGTTCGAGCTATGCCGCAGGCAATGGCGGCGGTGGTGGTGGCAATGGTGGGGGTGGCGGTCACGGTGGAGGAAATGGCGGCGGCCACGGTGGTGGCATCGGCGGAGGCCAGGGCCATGACAAGTCTGGTGATTCCAGCGGCCTTGGCAAAGGATTGGCTAGCGACCACACCGGTACCCGTACCCGCGATCATGGTCTGAGCGGCAAGCACACCGGCACCACCCGTACCGATCGCACCAGCAAGTCCTCGCTGACTTCGACCATCGCCAAGGACCGTGATACCCGTGGCCTGACCAAGGCATCGGCGATTTCCACCGCTACACCAGGTACCCACAACACCAAGGGCCTGACCAACGCGACCAGCTCTTCGATCAAGAACGACCGCTGATCGCTTGAAAAAAAAGCCGCGACGCCTGTTCAGGGCATCGCGGTTTTTTTTGTCTTGTGCCCGATGTCTTCAATACTTCCAGAACACCGGCGTGAACAACACCAGTACCGTCAGGATTTCCAGCCGACCTAGCAGCATGCCTATGGTCAGCAGCCACTTCGCCGCATCCGGCAAGGTCGAGAAGTTGCCGGCGGGCCCGATGATCGTGCCCAGCCCGGGCCCCACGTTGCACACGGCGGTGGCCGCGCCGGTCAGGGCGGTGGTCCAGTCCAGACCGATCAGCGCCAGCCCCAGGGCGATAGCGCCAATGGTGATGGTGAAGAAGAACGAGAAGGTCAGCAGCGAGCGGACGATCTCTTCGTCGATGGGGTGATCGTTGTATTTTTTCTGGATCACCGCCCGGGGATGGATCAGTTGTTTCAGGCTGCCCATCAATAACTCGCCGGCTACCTGGAAGCGGAAGATCTTCAGTCCGCCGGCCGTCGATCCCGAGCAACCGCCAACGAACGTCAAATAGAAGAACAGCAGCAAGGCAAAGCTGCCCCATAGGGTGTAGTCGCCCAGCGCCACGCCCGTGGTGGTGACCACCGACGTCACGTTGACGGCCACGATACGGACCGCATCCCACCAGCTGTAGTCGCTGTTCAGGCTCAGCCAGGTCCCCACGATGAGCCAGGTGATGACCAGGAATCCGACGAATCCCTTGACTTGCTGGTCCTTGAGCAACGCGCGTTTGTGGCCGCGCAAGGTGGCGACGTACAAAGTGAAGGGCAGCGCGCCTGCCATCATGACGACCACCGACACCCAGTGAATGGCCGGTTGGGGCCAGTGCGCCAGGGATGAATCCGATGTGGAAAACCCCCCCGTAGAGATCATCGACATTGCATGATTGATCGCCTCGAAAGGCGTCATGCCGGCCAGCCACAAGGCCAGGGCCGCCAGAGCGCTCAATCCTATGTAGATCAACAGGATGTAATTTGCCGCGACATGGGAACGCGGTGTGACTTTTTCCGACCAGTCCGACGACTCGGTCTGGAACAGCCGCATGCCACCGACCCGCAGCAATGGCAGGATCGCCACCGCCATGCCGATGAAGCCGATCCCGCCGAGCCACTGCAACATCGAGCGCCAGATCAACAGGCCGGGAGAGGCCGTGTCCAGGCCGGTAAGGATGGTCGAGCCGGTGGTGGTGATGCCCGACATGGTCTCGAAAAAGGCATCGGTGTAGCTGATGTGCTGGATGAACACCATGGGCAGGGCGGCGAAGCTGCAAACGATGACCCAACTGGCGGTGGTCAACAGGTACATGTCCCGCGGGCGCATCTGGGTGTGTGCTGGCCGACCACGCGCCACTAACGCGATGCCGCAGACGAAGGTGATCAGGCTCGACCACAAAAACGCCGAGAGGTCATCGTTGCGCTCGTATATCACCAGCGTCAAAAGCGGGATTGCCATGCTGGCAGCCAGGGTGATCAGGAAAATACCGAGGATGAAGCCAATAAACCGCACTACCGCAATGGACATAGAACACGCCTGGATGAATGAGCCGCACAGTATTGTTTTTGTGAAGGGCTGATGGGTAGCCCCCTTGGGCAGTTTTGTTCAATACCGCCTGCGATTGGCAATTTACCTTGATCGTCCCCTCACAGATACAAAGAAGGTATGCGATGAGTTTGATTCTTTCCATGGCGGCGTTTGCCCTGGTCGCCTCCATTACACCTGGCCCGGTCAATATCGTCGCCCTCAGCTCCGGGGCGCGGTACGGGTTTCGTACGACGTTGCGCCATGTGGGCGGTGCAACCCTGGGGTTTGTCTTGCTGCTGGTGCTGATGGGGTTGGGATTGCATGAAGTGTTGCAACGCTGGCCTGGCCTCACACGGGTGGTGCAACTGGGCGGTGTGGCGTTCCTGTTGTTCATGGCCTGGAAACTGGTGATGGATAACGGGCACCTGGGAAGCGAGGACGAGGGACGGGCGCCTTCGATGTTCTATGGCGCGTTGATGCAATGGCTCAACCCCAAGGCGTGGCTGGCCTGCGTGGCGGGAATGGGGGCATTCGTGGCCGATGGCGAGGCGCGGCTGGTGTGGCAGTTTGCGGCGATCTACCTGGTGATCTGCTACGTCTCGGTGGGCTGCTGGGCTTACGCCGGGAGTTTTCTGCGCAGCTGGCTGGGTAATCCGGCGACCATGCGCCTGTTCAATCGGACGATGGCGGTGTTATTGGTGGCCAGTGCGGTGTATTTATTGTTGCCGTGAGCAGAAGTGGCGGGCAATCCGGGCTTTTGAGACGAGTGCTATTGTGGCCATAATCCGCATTTTCGAGGCGGGGATGCTGTTGTGGCGAGGGAGCTTGCTCCCGCTCGACTGCGCAGCAGTCGCCCAGAATCGAGGGCTACTGCGTAGCCCAGCGGGAGCAAGCTCCCTCGCCACAGAGGTCCACCTGTTTTTGGTCCAAACAAGGTGGTGGGGCAGTATCAGCCGCGATACTGGCCGGGCGTGGCCGCCAGGTGTTGCTTGAAGGCACGCTGGAAATGCGCCTGGTCGGCAAACCCGCTGTCCAGCGCCACGTCGGCGATCAGCTTGCCTTCGCGCAATTGGCGCCGGGCAAACTGGATTCGGCGGTTGACCAGGAAGGCGTGGGGCGTCATCCCGTAATGGCGCTTGAAGGCTCGGCTCAGGTAGGACGGCGACAGTTGCGCGGCGGTGCAGATGTCTTCCAGCTTCAAGGCTTCACTGCAATGGTCGTGGATAAACTGTGCCGCACGCATCAGGCTCGGATGGCTGCCACGATCCGGGCGACCGGCAGGGTTGAGCCGTTGTTGCAGGTCAATGAAAAATGCCTCGGCGGCGGCGTGCTTGTCGCCAGCGTCGAGTTGCTCGTCTACCAATTGTCCATACAGTTTTTCCAACGCGGTAAACAGTTCCACGTCGCGGCTGTGGGTGGTGGCGAAACCCTGGAAATCCAGGCTTTCGTCAAAGCCGACACGGCGCTGCAAGTCTCTGAGCCATTGGGTGTCGACGTACAACATCACGTAGGACCACGGCTGATCGTCGATTGGGTTGCACGCGTGAACGTCGCCCGGGTTCATCAGCACCACCGTGCCACTTTCCACCTGGAATTTCGATCGTTCGTGAAGGTAGGTGCTGCGCCCAGCGGTGATCGCGCCGATGGAAAAGTGGTCATGGGAGTGGCGCGAATAGCAGACCTTGCGCCCATCGCCGATGGCCCGGGCTTCGATGAAGGGCAGGGCCGCGTCGCGCCAGAAGCGTGGGGCGTCGTCATGGGGGGCGTGCTTCATCGGTCAGCGTCCTCGTCTTGAACTTGAGTGGCAGTGTATTAGTCCTGACCGGCAAATGCCCGTCGGATTTAGCCCGTTCGGTTTGAAGGGCTGAGGTCCTGGGCTAGACTTCATGAAGTCCTGCCAATGGAGTTTCCGATGCTTGCGCCACGCAAACCGGACGACGAAGCCGCTCGCCTCAAAAATCTGCACTCGCTCAAGCTGCTTGATACCGCACCTGAAGAACGGTTTGACCGCCTGACCCGTCTTGCCCGACGTCTGTTTGACGTGCCCATCGCCCTGGTGTCCCTGGTGGACGCCAACCGGCAGTGGTTCAAGTCCAGCGCCGGCCTGGACGCCAGCGAAACCCCGCGGGAAGTTTCCTTTTGCGGGCATGCGATCTTGCAGGATCAGATCCTGGAAATCTGCGACGCGGAGCAGGACGAGCGCTTTCACGACAATCCCTTGGTCACGGACAAGCCTGGCATTCGTTTCTACGCCGGGCATCCGCTGGGGCTGGAGGACGGTAGCAAGCTCGGTACGTTGTGCCTGCTCGACACCCGGCCGCGCAAACTCAATGATGAGGAGCGCGAACTGCTGCGCGACTTGGCGCGCATGGCCGAACAGGAAATGGTCGCGGTGCAGATGGCGAGCATGGACGAGCTCACGCTGCTATCCAATCGACGTGGCTTCAGGACGTTGGCCCAGCATGCGCTGAATGTGTGTGATCGCTTGTCGCGACCGGCGACGTTGCTGTTTTTCGATCTCAACGACTTCAAGCCGATCAACGACCGTTATGGCCACGCCGAGGGCGACAACGCGCTGAAAACCTTCGCCGATGTGCTGCGTATCGCCTTTCGCGAAAGTGACGTGATCGGTCGCCTGGGCGGTGATGAGTTCGTGGCGTTGCTCACCGGTTCTTCCCATGTCGAGATAGCGGCAATCATGGCGCGCCTCAAGGAAATCCTCGATGAGCGCAATGCGATGTTGCAGCGTGGCTATGACATTCGTTTCAGCGTCGGCCAGATCGAGTACGACGCCCAGCGTCATCAGTTGATCGACAATCTATTGGCTGACGCGGACGCGGCGATGTATGCACAGAAACAGGCGCTACGCAGCTAGCACAAGCCAACCCCCGATCACACAGGGATTTATGTTGGTCGAAGAACCGAGACTCACCCCTCATTCAATGGCGAGGGAGCTTGCTCCCGCTGGGGCACGCAGCGGCCCTGGAGCCCGGCGACGCGGTGGATCAGGTTGATTGAGTGAGCTTGAGAGGGGCTGCTGCGCAGCCCAGCGGGAGCAAGCTCCCTCGCCACAAAAAGCTCAAAAGCATCCCGGTCGATCAACCGATTTGCTCTTGAAATTGAAACTGATTCGAGGCATTCCCTTAACCCGCGCCATGCCCAATCCCCCGTGGCGAGGGAGCTTGCTCCCGCTGGGCCGCGCAGCGGCCCTAGAACCCGGCGACGCGGTGGATCAGGTTGATTGGGTGGGCTTGAGAGGGGCTGCTACGCAACCCAGCGGGAGCAAGCTCCCTCGCCACAAAAGCTCAAAAGCTCAAAAGCTCAAAAGCTCAAAAGCTCAAAAGCATCCCGGTCGATCAACCGATTTGCTCTTGAAATTGAAACTGATTCGAGGCATTCCCTTAACCCACGCCATGCCCAATCCCCGGGGTGGGAGCTTGCTCGCGAAGGCGTCGGTACATTCATATCAATGCCAGCAGACTCACCGCCATCGCGAGCAGGCTCGCTCCCACAAGGTATTGCGGTGTAATCCGACAATCGGCAATAAAAAACGCCGCTTGGCCTTTCCAGGACGAGCGGCGTTTTTTTACGCGTGGCGCGGGTGAAGATTACTCTTCGAGGCTACCCATGGCGGTGGTGTTGAAGCCGCCGTCCACGTACATGATTTCACCGCTGATGCCCGACGCCAGGTCCGAGCACAGGAAGGCGCCGGCGTTGCCGACTTCTTCGATGGTGACGTTGCGACGCAGCGGGGTCTGCGCTTCGTTGGCGGCCAGCATCTTGCGGAAGTTCTTGATGCCGGAAGCGGCGAGGGTGCGGATCGGACCGGCCGATACGCAGTTGACGCGGGTGCCGTCCGGGCCCAGGGAGCCGGCCAGGTAACGTACGCCGGCTTCCAGGGAGGCCTTGGCCATGCCCATGACGTTGTAGTTCGGCATGGTGCGCTCGGCGCCCAGGTACGACAGGGTCAGCAGGCTGCCGTTGCGGCCTTTCATCATTTCGCGACCGGCCTTGGCCAGGGCCACGAAGCTGTAGGCGCTGATGTCGTGGGCAATGCGGAAACCTTCGCGGGTGGTGGCTTCGGTGAAGTCGCCGTCCAGTTGGTCGCCCGGGGCGAAGCCCACGGAGTGCACGATGCAGTCCAGGCCATCCCACTTCTTGCTCAGTTCTTCGAAGACCTTGGCGATTTCTTCGTCGCTGGCCACGTCGCACGGGAAGCACAGCTCAGGGCTCGAGCCCCAGCCTTGTGCGAATTCTTCGACACGACCCTTGAGTTTGTCGTTCTGATAAGTGAAGGCAAGCTCAGCGCCCTCGCGATGCATGGCGGCGGCGATGCCGGATGCGATGGACAGCTTGCTGGCGACACCGACGATCAGTACGCGCTTACCGGCGAGAAAACCCATGTGTTGCTCCTCTTTCAGGTTATTCGGCAGTTGTTGGGGCCAGGAAGGCGGCCTCCAGCAACTGCTGTGTATAGGGGTGCTGCGGCGCGGCGAATATGCTGCGGGCATCACCTTGTTCGACCACTTGGCCATGCTTGACCACCATCAACTGGTGGCTCAGCGCTTTGACGACAGCCAGGTCATGGCTGATAAACAGGTACGTCAGGTTGTACTTGGTTTGCAACGACCGCAACAGCTCCACCACTTGGCGTTGCACGGTACGGTCCAGGGCCGACGTCGGTTCATCCAGCAGAATCAACGCCGGCTTGAGCACCAGGGCCCGGGCAATGGCGATACGCTGCCGTTGCCCTCCGGAAAATTCATGGGGGTAGCGGTTCCGGGTTTCCGGGTCCAGGCCTACCTCCTTCAATGCCGCGATTATCGCTTGTTCCTGTTCGGCTTCGGTGCCGATCTTGTGGATCCGCAGGCCTTCGCCGACGATCTGGCTTACACACATCCGTGGGCTCAGGCTGCCAAACGGGTCCTGAAACACCACTTGCATCTCCCGGCGTAGCGGCCGGACTTGTTGCTGCGTCAGGCTGTCCAGCTGCTTGCCTTCGAAGCGGATCCCGCCCTGGCTGCCGATCAATCGCAGGATTGCCAGCCCCAGGGTGGATTTGCCGGAACCGCTTTCGCCGACGATACCCAGGGTCTGGCCCTGAGGCAGGCTGAAGCGGATACCGTCCACGGCCTTGATGTAGTCTACCGTGCGCTTGAACAGGCCTTTCTTGATCGGGAACCAGACTTTCAGGTCCTCGACCTGCAACAGCGGCGGGCCGACGACGTTACTCGCCGGGGTGCCGCTGGGTTCGGCGCCCAGCAGTTCCCGAGTGTACGGATGCTGCGGTGCGCGGAACAACTCTTCGCACGATGCCTGTTCGACGATGCAACCGCGCTGCATGACACATACGCGATGCGCAATTCTTCGCACCAGGTTCAAATCGTGGCTGATCAGCAGCAGCGACATGCCCAATCGCGCCTGCAATTGCTTGAGTAATTCGAGGATTTTCAGCTGGACGGTGACATCCAGCGCGGTGGTCGGCTCGTCGGCGATCAGCAGTTCCGGCTCGTTGGCCAGGGCCATGGCGATCATCACCCGCTGGCGCTGGCCGCCGGACAGCTCGTGGGGCAGGGCTTTGAGGCGCTTGTGGGGCTCGGGAATGCCGACCAGTTCCAGCAACTCGAGGGTCCGGCGGGTCGCGACCTTGCCGCTCAGGCCCTTGTGGATGCCGAGCACTTCATTGATCTGTTTTTCAATGGAGTGCAGCGGGTTGAGGGATGTCATCGGCTCCTGGAAAATCATCGCGATCCGGTTGCCGCGGATATGACGGATGGTTTTTTCCTTCAAGCCCAGCAAATTCTGGCCGGCATACTGGATGGTCCCGGTGGGGTGATGGGCCAGCGGGTAGGGCAGCAACCGCAGGATCGAGTGGGCGGTGACTGATTTGCCCGAGCCGCTTTCACCCACCAGGGCCAGGGTTTCGCCGCGCTTGATATCGAAACTGACCCCCTCGACCACACGTTGGCGGCGTTCGCCAACAATGAACTCCACCGCCAGGTCACGCACTTCGATCAGATTATCCTGGTTCATTTCATTTCCTCGGATCGAAGGCATCGCGAGCGGACTCGCCGATGAACACCAGCAGGCTCAGCATCACGGCCAGCACGGCGAACGCGCTGATGCCCAGCCAGGGCGCCTGGAGGTTGGATTTGCCCTGGGCCACCAGCTCCCCCAGGGACGGTGCGCCGGGCGGCAGGCCAAAGCCGAGGAAATCCAGGGCGGTGAGGGTGCCAATGGCGCCGGTGAGGATGAACGGCATGAACGTCATGGTCGAGACCATGGCGTTGGGCAGGATGTGACGGAACATGATCGCGCCGTTCTGCATGCCCAGTGCCCGCGCCGCGCGGACGTATTCCAGGTTGCGCCCGCGCAGGAATTCGGCACGGACCACATCCACCAGGCTCATCCAGGAAAACAGCAGCATGATGCCCAGCAGCCACCAGAAGTTGGGCTGGACGAAACTGGCCAGGATGATCAGCAGGTACAGCACCGGCAGCCCGGACCAGATTTCCAGGAAGCGTTGGCCAGCCAGGTCCACCCAGCCGCCATAGAAGCCCTGCAGGGCGCCGGCGATCACGCCGATGATCGAGCTGAGCACGGTCAGCGTCAGGGCAAACAGTACCGAGATGCGGAAGCCATAGATGACCCGGGCCAGGACATCGCGGCCCTGGTCATCGGTGCCCAGCCAGTTCACGGAAGAGGGCGGTGCCGGGGCCGGGACCTTCAGGTCGTAGTTGATGCTCTGGTAGCTGAACGGAATCGGTGCCCACAGCACCCAGGCGTTCTTGGCCGCCAGCAGTTCACGGATG
This sequence comes from Pseudomonas sp. NFACC46-3, assembly GCF_900114515.1. Taxonomy (NCBI): domain Bacteria; kingdom Pseudomonadati; phylum Pseudomonadota; class Gammaproteobacteria; order Pseudomonadales; family Pseudomonadaceae; genus Pseudomonas; species Pseudomonas sp. NFACC46-3. The sequence goes on along the minus strand of NZ_FOTH01000033.1, from coordinate 42,012 downwards.
TACGGGCTCTTGTAGTTGGCTTCCAGCGGGAATTCGCCGCCGAACGTGGTTTCCGGGTAGCGCTTGACGGCCGGGAAGTACCAGCCGTCGTCGTAATGCACCACCAGCGGCTTGTCGTTGGCGATCAACTCGGCGCCCAGGCTCAGCCCGAACAGGATCAGGAACAGCCACAGCGACCACCAGCCACGCTTGTTGGCCTTGAACAGTTCGAAGCGCCGGCGATTGAGAGGGGACAGGTTCATCTCAATGCTCCCGGCTTTCGAAGTCGATGCGCGGATCGACAAAGGTGTAGGTCAAATCGCCGATCAGTTTCACCACCAGTCCCAGCAAGGTGAAGATGAATAGGGTGCCGAACACCACCGGGTAGTCGCGGTTGATCGCCGCTTCGAAACTCATCAGGCCCAGGCCGTCGAGGGAGAAGATCACTTCCACCAGCAGGGAGCCGGTAAAGAAGATCCCGATGAATGCCGAAGGGAAACCGGCGATCACCAGCAGCATGGCGTTGCGAAAGACGTGGCCATAGAGCACCCGGTGGCGGGTCAGGCCCTTGGCCTTGGCGGTGACCACGTATTGCTTGTTGATTTCGTCGAGGAAACTGTTCTTGGTCAGCAGGGTCATGGTGGCGAAGTTACCGATCACCAGGGCGGTCACGGGCAAGGCCAGGTGCCAGAAGTAATCGAGGATCTTGCCGCCCATGCTCAACTCGTCGAAGTTGTTGGAGGTCAGTCCGCGCAAGGGGAACCAGTCGAAATAGCTGCCGCCGGCAAACACCACGATCAGCAGGATGGCGAACAGGAACGACGGGATCGCGTAGCCGACGATGATGGCCGAGCTGGTCCAGACGTCGAAATGGCTGCCGTGCCGCGTGGCCTTGGCGATCCCCAGCGGGATCGACACCAGGTACATGATCAGCGTGCTCCACAACCCGAGGGAGATGGACACCGGCATCTTTTCCTTGATCAGGTCGATGACCTTGGCATCGCGAAAAAAACTGTCGCCGAAGTCCAGGTGGGCGTAGTTCTTGATCATGATCCACAGGCGTTCGGGTGCCGACTTGTCAAAGCCGTACATACGCTCGATTTCCTTGACCAGCGCCGGGTCCAGGCCTTGGGCGCCGCGGTAGGAGGAACCGGCCACCGACACTTCGGCACCGCCGCCGGCAATGCGGCTGGTGGCGCCTTCGAAACCTTCGAGCTTGGCGATCATCTGCTCCACCGGCCCGCCGGGCGCGGCCTGGATGATGACGAAGTTGATCAGCAGAATGCCGAACAGGGTCGGGATGATCAGCAGCAGTCGCCGAAAAATGTAAGCCAGCATTTTGTTACTCCACGCTCGCAGGGGCGGCGATTTGCTGCTCGATGACCTGCTTCTCTACTTCATCGGCCGGCTTGACCTCCGGCTTGACCCACCAGGTGGTGGTGCCGATGTCATAGGTCGGCGTGATTTTCGGATGGCCGATGTGGTTCCAGTAGGCCACGCGCCAGGTCTTGATGTGCCAGTTCGGGATCACGTAGTAGCCCCATTGCAAAACCCGATCCAGCGCCCGGGCGTGAGCTACCAGGCTCTTGCGCGAATCGGCGTTGATCAGTTGTTCCACCAACTGGTCAACGGCTGGATCCTTAAGGCCCATGGTGTTGCGGCTGCCGGGTTTGTCGGCGGCGGCCGACATCCAGAACTCGCGCTGTTCGTTACCCGGTGAGCTGGATTGCGGGAAGCTGCCCACCACCAGGTCAAAGTCCCGGGAGCGTACGCGGTTGACGAATTGGGAGACGTCGACCCGACGGATGATCAGCTCGATGCCCAGGTCGCTCAGGTTGCGCTTGAACGGCAGCAGTATCCGTTCGAACTCGGTCTGGGCCAGCAAAAACTCCAGCACCACCGGTTTGCCTTGGGCATCGACCATCTTGTCGTCGACGATGCGCCAGCCGGCCTCTTGCAGCAATTGGTAGGCCTTGCGCTGCTGGTCGCGGATCATGCCGCTGCCGTCACACATCGACGGCTGGAAGGCGTCGGTGAAGACCTGTTCGGGAATCTTGTCGCGCAGGGGTTCGAGGATCTTCAACTCGTCTTCGCCGGGCAGCCCGGTGGCGGCCATCTCCGAATTCTCGAAATAGCTGCGGGTGCGGGCGTAGGCGCCGTTGAATAGCTGCTTGTTGGTCCACTCGAAGTCCAACAACAGGCTCAAGGCCTTGCGCACCCGTACGTCCTGGAAGATCGGCCGGCGCAGGTTGTAGACAAAACCCTGCATGCCGGTGGGGTTGCCGTTGGGGATCTGTTCCTTGATCAATCGGCCTTCGGTCACGGCCGGGATGTTGTAGGCGTTGGCCCAGTTCTTGGCGGTCATTTCCAGCCAGAAATCAAACTGCCCGGCTTTCAAGGCCTCGACCGCGACGGTGTTGTCGCGGTAGTAGTCGGTCGCCAGTACGTCGAAATTATAAAAGCCGCGATTGACCGGCAGGTCCTTGCCCCAATAGTCCTTCACTCGCTCATAACGGATCGAGCGTCCGGCCTTCACTTCAGCGACTTTGTAGGGGCCGCTGCCCAGGGGGATCTCCAGATTGCCCTTGCTGAAGTCGCGCTCGGCCCACCAGTGTTTCGGCAATACCGGCAGTTGGCCGAGAATCAACGGCAGTTCACGATTATTGGTGTGCTTGAACTTGAACAAAACCTTGAGCGGGTCTTCGGCGATGACGTCGGCGACGTCGTTGTAATAGCCGCGAAACATCGGCGCGCCGTCCTTGGTCAGGGTCTGGAAGCTGAAGACCACGTCTTCGGCGCGTACCGGATGGCCGTCGTTGAAACGGGCTTCGGGGCGCAGGTAAAAGCGCACCCAGCCATTGTCCGGGGCTTTCTCGATTTTTTCGGCGATCAGGCCATATTCAGTGAACGGTTCGTCCAGGCCCTGCTTGGCCAGGGTGTCGTAGATCAAGCCGATGTCATCGGCCGGCACGCCTTTGCTGATGAACGGGTTGAGGCTGTCGAAGCCCCCAAAACCGCCCTGGCGGAAGATTCCGCCTTTGGGCGCGTCCGGGTTGACGTAGTCGAAATGCTTGAAGTTGGCCGGGTACTTCGGCGGCTCGTTGTACAAGGTCACGGCATGCTGCGGCGCGGCGCAGGCCAGCCCGGTGAATAACAGGCTGCTGGCCTGCAGGAGCAGGGCGCGTAAAGGCTTCATTGATCTTTCTCCGAAGATTTCAGCCACCATGCGCTCAGGCCCAGGGTGTAGGGCGGCGTGGTGACGAAGGCGAACCGGTTTCGATAAGCCAGGCGATGATAATTGAGATACCAGTTGGGAATGCAGTAATGCTGCCACAGCAGCACGCGATCCAGCGCCTTGCCGGCGGCGACCTGTTCGTCGCGGGTCTGGGCGGCGAGCAGCTTTTCCAGCAGATGGTCGACCACTGGGTTGGCGATCCCGGAGTAGTTCTTGCTGCCCTTGACCCCGACCTGGCTGGAGTGGAAGTACTGCCATTGCTCGAGACCCGGGCTGAGGGTCTGGCTCAAGGTCAACAGGATCATGTCGAAGTCGAACTGGTCAAGACGCTGCTTGTATTGGGCACGGTCCACCGTGCGCAGCCGGGCCTGGATGCCGATGCTGGCGAGGTTCTCGACGTAGGGTTGCAGGATGCGCTCCAGGTTCGGGTTCACCAGCAGGATTTCGAAGCTCAGGGGCTGGCTGTCGGCGTTCAGCAGGCGTTGGCCGTTGAGGTTCCAACCGGCTTGCTTCAATAACCCCAGGGCTTTACGCAGGGTTTCCCGGGGAATGCCGCGACCGTCGGTCTTGGGCAAGCTGAAGGGTTCGGTGAGCAGTTTGGCCGGCAATTGTTCCCGGTACGGCTTGAGCAGCAGCCATTCATGGCCCACCGGCAGGCCAGTGGCGGAAAACTCGCTGTTGGGGTAATAACTGAGGGTGCGCTTGTAGGCGCCGCTGAACAGGGTGCGGTTGGTCCACTCGAAATCAAACATCAGCCCCAGGGCTTCACGTACCTTGACTTCGGCAAACGTGCCGCGCCGGGTGTTCATGAACAGGCCTTGGGTCTGGGTCGGGATCTGGTGGGGAATCTGCGCCTTGATTATGTCGCCGCGCTTGATCGCCGGAAAGTCATAGCCATTGGCCCAGTTCTTGGCCTGGTGTTCGATGTAGATATCGAACTCGCCAGCCTTGAAGGCTTCGAAGGCAACTTCGCTGTCACGATAGAACTCCACGTCCATGCGGTCGTAGTTGTACTTGCCGCGATTGACCGGCAGTTCCTTGCCCCAGTAATCCTTGACTCGTTCGAACACCAGCTGGCGGCCTGGTTGCACTTTGGTGATGCGATACGGCCCGCTGCCCAGGGGCGGTTCGAAGGTCGTCGCCTTGAAATCGCGGTCTTTCCAGTAATGTTGGGGCAACACCGGCAGTTCCCCCAGGCGCAGGATCAGCAGCGGATTGCCCGCGCGCTTGAAGACAAAGCGGATTCTCCGTGGGTTGAGAATGTCGACCCGTAGCACTTCCTGCAGGTTGGTACGGTATTGCGGGTGCCCATCCTTGAGCAGGGTCCTGTAGGAGAACGCCACGTCATAGGCGGTGATGGGCACGCCATCGTGGAAGCGCGCTTCGGGGCGCAGGTTGAACACCACCCAGCTGCGGTCCTCGCTGTACTCCACCGACTGGGCGATCAGGCCGTAGCTCGACGTCGGTTCATCACCGGACGGTGCGTACTGGCCTGTGCCGACCATCAGTGGTTCGTTCAGCTCATTGATGCCGTATTGCAGGAAATTGGGCGTGGAAACCGGGCTGCTGCCCTTGAACGTGTAGGGATTGAGCGTATCGAAGGTGCCGAATGCCATGACTCGCAAGACACCGCCCTTGGGCGCTTGCGGGTTGACCCAGTCGAAGTGGGTGAATCTGGCCGGGTACTTGAGCGTGCCGAACTGCGCATAGCCATGGCTTTCGCTGATGGTTGCGCTGGCGGGAGAGCTCAAGGCCAGGCTGATCAGGAGCAAGAGGAGGGGACGTATCAAGTCTGAGATCCGATCCAGGCGGCTTGGGCTTTTATGGCCTGTACAGTAACAGCTTGTATCGGCAGGAAAAAGGCGGGGTTCAGCGGGTAGTGTCAGTAAGGTGGTGGATATCGGTAGAGCTCCGAACTTGTGGCGAGGGGATTCATCCCCGCTGGGTTGCGAAGCGACCCCATCCAAACTTCCTTAAACGCCGTGGTGCCTGGCTTTAGGGCTGCTTCGCAGCCCAACGGGGATAAATCCCCTCACCACAAAAAGCTCCTCGGCCACCGCGAGGCTTAGTGCGGGGAGTAGACCGTCAGCATCTGCCCAGGCTTGAGTGCCTTGCCCATCCGCGGGTTCCAGCGCTTGAGGTGCTGCATTTCCACGTTGAAGCGCTTGGCGACGACGTACAGCGAATCACCTTGCTTGACCTTGTATTGGGTCTGCTTCTTCTGGTCCTTGCTGTTGGCGGCCACCACGGTGCTGATGCGCTTGCCACGGGCCTTGCTGGCCTTGGCGTCCTGCATCACCAGGGTCTGGCCGACCTTGAGCTTGTTGCCACTGAGCTTGTTCCAGCGTTGCAGGTCCTTGGTCTGGACGTTGTTGGCCTTGGCGATCTGAGCCAGGTTGTCGCCGCGTTTGACGCGGTAGGTGCGCCTGGCACCTTCGACTTCGCTGTCGTCGGCGGATTCGAAAACCGGCTTGAGCGCGCGCTGGCTGATCAGCTCTTCCGGGCGCATGGTCGACAGGCTGGCGGTCAGCAGCTGGGCCTTGGACGTGGGCACCAACAGGTGCTGGGGGCCGTCGATGGTGGTGCGTTGCTTGAAGGCCGGGTTGAGCTGGAACAGCTCGTCTTCGTCGATGTTGGCCACCGCCGCGACCTTGGACAGGTCCATGCGCTGGTTGATCTCGACGACCTGGAAATAGGGTTCGTTGGCGATCGGGTTGAGGTTCACGCCATAGGCATCGGGCGAGAGCACCACCTGGGACAGCGCCAGCAACTTTGGCACATAGGCCTGGGTCTCGCTGGGCAGCGGCAGGTTCCAGTAGTCGGTGGGCAGGCCAAGCTTCTCGTTGCGCTCGATGGCGCGGCTGACCGTACCCTCGCCGGCGTTGTAGGCCGCCAGCGCCAGCAACCAGTCGCCGTTGAACATGTCGTGCAGGCGCGTCAGGTAGTCCAGGGCGGCCGTGGTGGAGGCGGTGATGTCGCGACGTCCGTCATAGAAGCGGGTCTGACGCAAGTTGAAGTAACGCCCCGTGGACGGGATGAATTGCCACAGGCCCACTGCGTTGGCCCGGGAATAGGCCATGGGGTTGTAGGCACTCTCGATCACCGGCAGCAACGCCAGTTCCAGCGGCATGTTGCGCTCTTCGAGGCGTTCGACGATGTAGTGGATGTACAGGCTGCCGCGCTCACCGGCGTTTTCCATGAAGGAAGGGTTGCTGGCGAACCACAGGCGCTGTTGCTCGATACGCGGGTTGACGCCGGCCGTTTCCTGCAACTGGAAGCCCTGGCGCATGCGCTCCCAGACGTCCTGGGGGACTTGAGGGCTGGGTTTCTCGGTGAGCCATACCGGCTTCTGTTTGGCGCGAGCGGCGATATTCGGTGTGTGTGCCGCGTCGGTCTGCGGCAGCTGGCTCGTGCTCTGGCAGCCCGCCAAGGTGGCGGACACAGCCACCGCGATGGCTTGAGCCAAGCGGGTCAATGTGTCTGACTGGACGGACCTGCGTATGGATGACGACATTGGCTGGAAGTAAGTTCCGGGCAAAAATGTCGGCCGATTCTAGGAAGCGCACCCCAACAGGTCAACCTTTCAGAATTTTTGTATCAATCGATAGCTGCCTTAGAACGTATCTTTCCAAGCCCTCAAGGCCGCAAAAACCTCACTCGGCGTCTGGTTTCGCTGGCCGTTCCGTTCGTCTGCTTTTTGTTTAACGGATGTTTCAGTCGTGCGCAGGAACGGATTGGTGAGTTTTTCCAGGGCCAGGGTCGAGGGCAGGGTCATGATGCCTTCGTTGCGTTGCCGGCTGACTTTTTCCAGGCGGGCAGCGACGTCCGGATTGCCGGGCTCCACGGCGGCCGCGAACTTCAGGTTGCTGAGGGTATATTCATGGGTGCAGTAGACCAGCGTATCTTCAGGCAGGGCGGCGAGGCGACTGAGCGAATGGTGCATTTGCGCAGGCGTGCCTTCGAAGAGCCGGCCGCAACCGGCGGCGAACAGGGTGTCGCCACAGAACAACAGGCCATGGTGGTAGTAGGCAATGTGCCCGAGGGTGTGGCCAGGCACGGCGTAGACATCGAAGTCCCAGCCGAGCACGCTGACCTTGTCGTTGTCATGCAGGGCCTTGTCCCGCGCCGGGATGTTTTCGCTGGCCGGGCCGTAGACGGTGGCGTTCGTCGCATTCTTCAGCGCCTGGACGCCGCCGACATGATCATGGTGATGGTGGGTGATCAAGATGTCGCTCAGGACCCAGCCCGGATGGGTCTCGAGCCAGGCCTGCACCGGAGCGGCGTCACCCGGGTCGACCACGGCGCAGCGCAGGGTGGCGTGGTCCTGTAACAACCAGATGTAGTTATCGGTGAATGCGGGCAGGGCACTGATCTGTATCATCGCGGAATTCGCCAAGCGGAAAACAAAGGCGCATCTTAGAACTTCCTGACGCGTTGGAGAATGCAATGACCGATGAAGCGTTCGCTCAGGCTGATCCTGACTGGCTGGCGTTGATCAGCGCCGCCCGTGAATGGCTGTCCGGCCCTGTCGGGCAATTTTTGCTGGAAGAAGAACGGCGCATGCTCGAAGACGAGTTGGGCCGGTTCTTCGGCGGCTATCTGGTGCACTACGGCCCTTCGGCGCAAACGCCGCCGTCGGCACCGCAAGTCCAGCGCAACGTGCGCCTGGGGGCGCCGTTGCCCGGGGTGGAAATCGTCTGCGAGGAGCAGGCCTGGCCGTTGAGCGAACATGCCGCCGACGTGGTGGTCATGCAGCACGGCCTGGATTTCTGCCTGTCGCCCCACGGTCTGTTGCGTGAGGCCGCCAGCAGCGTGCGTCCCGGCGGCCATCTGTTGATCATCGGCATCAACCCCTGGAGCGCTTGGGGCTTGCGTCATGTGTTTGCCCACGATGCCTTGCGCCAGGCCCGCTGCATCTCGGCGTCGAGGGTCGGCGACTGGCTCAACCTGCTGGGCTTTGCGCTGGAGAAACGCCGCTTCGGGTGCTATCGTCCGCCGCTCGCGTCGCCCAAGTGGCAGGCGCGCCTGGCCGGCTGGGAGCGCAAGGCCGGTGATTGGCAGCTCTCCGGTGGTGGTTTCTACCTGCTGGTGGCACGCAAGATCGCGGTCGGTCTGCGCCCGGTGCGCCAGGCGCGACGCGAGCCGATGGGCAAGCTGATTCCTTTGCCAATGGCCAAGGTCAATCGTCGCCACATCGAGCCGTAACCTTTTTCAATGGTGCTTGCCGGCATTGGGCTGCGGGTGTTGTCGGGCCTGATCGGCGGGCCTTTGCATTTTTTCCTGGATAGATTGGCATGAGCGATAGCGTAGAACTCTTCACTGATGGCGCCTGCAAGGGCAACCCCGGTCCGGGCGGCTGGGGCGCGTTGCTGGTGTGCAAGGGCGTGGAGAAGGAGCTCTGGGGCGGCGAAGCCAATACCACCAACAATCGCATGGAGCTGATGGGCGCCATCCGTGGCCTGGAGGAGCTCAAGCGGCCCTGCGATGTGCTGTTGGTGACCGACTCTCAGTACGTCATGAAAGGCATCAACGAATGGATGGCGAACTGGAAGAAACGCGGCTGGAAGACGGCGGCAAAGGAACCGGTAAAAAACGCCGATCTCTGGAAGCTGCTGGATGAACAGGTCAACCGCCACAACGTCACCTGGAAATGGGTGCGCGGCCACATCGGCCACCACGGCAACGAACGGGCGGACCAGTTGGCCAATCGTGGGGTGGATGAGGTGCGGGGCTACAAGCAGGCTTGATAGAGACGTTGTCATGATCTGGAGAGGATGACACCTGTGGCGAGGGAGCTTGCTCCCGCTCGGTTGCGCAGCGACCGCCCGAAGGGGCCTGCTTCGCAGTCCAGCGGGAGCAAGCTCCCTCGCCACAGGTGCGGCACCGCGTTCCGTGAGCGTGTTAAGATCCGCGCTTTTGCAAGACTGCCCGCTGAGAGCTGAACACTGATGGCCAACAGATCTGTAGTACTGGATACCGAAACCACCGGCATGCCGGTGACCGATGGTCACCGGATTATTGAAATCGGTTGTGTCGAGCTGATCGGCCGGCGCCTGACCGGTCGCCATTTCCACGTTTACCTGCAACCGGACCGCGAAAGCGACGAAGGCGCCATTGGCGTGCACGGCATCACCAACGAATTTCTGGTGGGCAAGCCGCGTTTCGCCGAAGTGGCCGACGAGTTCTTCGAATTCATCCAGGGCGCGCAGTTGATCATCCACAACGCGGCGTTCGACGTCGGGTTCATCAACAACGAATTCGCCCTGATGGGCCAGCACGACCGGGCTGACATTACCCAGCATTGCACCATCCTCGACACCTTGATGATGGCCAGGGAACGTCACCCCGGGCAGCGCAACAGCCTCGATGCCTTGTGCAAGCGCTATGGCGTCGACAACTCCGGTCGTGAACTGCACGGCGCCTTGCTCGACTCCGAGATCCTGGCCGACGTCTACCTGACCATGACCGGCGGCCAGACCAGCCTGTCCCTGGCCGGTAACGCCTCGGACGGCAATGGTACCGGCGAAGGCTCCGGCAACCAGGCCACGGAGATCCGGCGTTTGCCCGCTGACCGCCAGCCATCGCGGATTATCCGCGCCAGCGAAAGCGACCTGGCCGAACATGCCGCGCGTCTGGAAGCCATCGCCAAGTCTGCAGGCGCTCCGGCATTGTGGACGCAGTTGGCCGAGGCACAGGCCGCCACGCACTGATGAAACCCTATGAGAGCCATGCTGTTCATTCAAGGTAAGTAAAGAGCCTGTGGCGAGGGAGCTTGCTCCCGCTGGGCTGCGTAGCAGCCCATTTTGTGAGCGCTTCGCACTCAAGCGGGAGCAAGCTCCCTCGCCACAATGATCCAGGCAATCCTTGTGTGAGCTACTGCATCCATCGTTCATTTCTCGCCACAATCGCCACGACCTTCTACCCTGAGGTAACGGGCAGGCTACGGATCCCGCTTGATGTGTGAAGATTTGAAAGGCAAGGGCAATGGATGGCACCACGCCGTTGGTTGTCTCAAGGAATGAGGACCTTCCCCAGTATGCAACCGGTCATGAATCCCAAGCACCCCGGGTTGTCGGTGCGCGTCGTCGATGACGGCTTTGCCGCTTATATCTGGGGCAGTGACTTCAGCTTCGAAGTCAGCGACTACGCGACGGCGCAGATCGGCCGGCCCGTCAGCCAATGGCCGGTGACGCCCATTGTTCCCTATCGCAAGTGCTATGGCATCGATCCCGAGGAATTCAGCAGCTTCCGCAATGCCCCGGACAGCGAGATTTTCATGGCCTATCTCGACGACCAGCCCGTGGGGCATCTGGTCGTCAGTACCAACTGGAACGGCTACGCCCACATCGACGAGTTGGCGGTGCACGCCCCGGCCCGTCGCCACGGGGTGGCCAAGGCATTGCTCGATGTCGCCCAGTTCTGGAGCCGCAAGAAAAAACTGCCGGGCATCATGCTCGAAACCCAGAACAACAATCTGGGTGCATGCCGGCTCTATGAACGTTGCGGCTACGTGCTCGGTGGTATCGATCACCTGCGCTATCGCGGCATTGACCGACATACCGCCGAAGTGGCGTTGTTCTGGTACCGGCTGTTCGACGATCCGCTGGGCATGTCGATCAGTGGCTCAGCAACGCCTCGGCTTGTTCCGTAACCCGTTCCAGCAGCGATTGGACAGCGGGTGAGGGCGGCGTGCCGTTCAGGCTCAAGGCATAGAGGCTAATCGCAATGGCGGGCGATACCGGGCAGACGTCCAGGCCACTGCCCTTGGCACCCGAGGCAGTGAACGGGTCGACGATGGCAAGGCCTTCGCCGGCCTCGACCATCGCGCGCATCATCTGATGGGTCTGGACGCGGATCTGGATCATCGGCGCCGGACGCAGCGCCGCCAGTTTATGCTCGAACGCCGGGCTCAGCGGGTCATGGCCATCCAGGCCTACCAACGGCTGGCCTGCCAGGTCCTGGAGCGAAATGTATTTCTGTCGTGGTTGCAGCCAGCCGTGAGGTGCCAGCAATTGCAGTTTGCCCTGGGCGATCATCTGGCAATGGATGTCGGGGTGTTCGGGGTCGTGCAAGCTCAGGCCCAGGTCACTTTCACGCAACAGCAGGCTGTGGACGATGTCGCGAGTCGGTTGGCTGAGCAGGGTGCAGGGCGCATCCGGATGGCGGCGACGCAGGGCGGCGATGCTCTGGGGCAACAACTGCTGGGCCAGCGGCGGGGTGCAGATAATGCGCAAGGGTGGCGCCTGATAGTGTTTCAGGCTGCTGGCCAGGCGCTGCACCGGTTCGAGGGTGTCGTACACCCGCGTGATGCCGTCGCGCAGTTCAAGGGTTTCCCGGGTGGCCTGCAGGCGCCCGCGCACGCTGGCAAACAGCATGAAGCCCAACTGGGCCTCGGCATCGCGCAGGATCGCCTCGACCTCCGCCACCGGCAGTTGCAGCCATTCGGCCGCCGTGCCGAGGTGACCGGTCTGCAGCAGCGCCTGGATCACTTCGATGTGGCGTAAACGCATGCAAGAAGTCCATGTTCGGCGGGTGAGCCATTGAGTGGCTGAATCCTAACCCAAGTCCGGGCACGACTTCTGCTCATAACTGCCGGTTATGAAGCTATTTGCGTTTCAGTGGGTGTTTGAGCTTGCAGTGGCGTTTCCGGTTCGCGCGTCAGTTCGATTTGAGATTGCACTAGAATAAATTTTCCGTCTTCGAGTTTGTTGACTCGATCACCGATAGCCAACTTATAGGTGGTGACAGGCTCCTTGCCGTTTCCGTCGGGCGACGGGGTCGATTCCTGAAACTCATGCACCGAATAGACGCGACCTTCGGCGTCCCGCGCATGAAATTGTCCGACAAGTACTGCTGCCATCGCTTAGAACCTCTGGAAATAAATCACTCGATTTGCGGTTCTGTAGACCCTGGTCAAGCGCGGTAAGTTTTCCTACATGAAAAAAATAGTCCAGCCGCCAGGTTTTCGTCGCTCCACTGGTCCAATTGTCACCCCGATCATCTATAACTACAGGCTCCTTTGAGCCGATAGTCGAGAAGCCTCTCATGAGTAATGTCTACACAGTGGCCGTTTTGGTGGGCAGCCTGCGCAAGGCATCGATCAACCGCAAGGTGGCGCTGGCACTGGCTGACCTGGCGCCAGCGAACCTCAAGCTGAACATCGTCGAGATCGGCGAGCTACCACTTTATAACGAAGACATTGATGTAGCGCCGCCGGCAGCCTACACCACATTCCGCCAGCAGGTGGGCGCGGCCGACGCCTTGTTGTTCGTCACGCCAGAGTACAACCGCTCGGTACCGGCACCGCTGAAAAATGCCATCGATGTCGGCTCGCGTCCCTATGGCCAGAGTTGCCTGAGTGGCAAGCCGGGCGCGGTGATCAGTGCATCGCCGGGCGCCATCGGTGGTTTTGGTGCCAACCATCATTTGCGCCAGTCCCTGGTGTTCCTCAATGTGCCTTGCATGCAGCAACCGGAAGCCTACCTGAGCGGCGCCGGGACGGCGTTCGACGAGGCGGGCAATCTCTCGGAGTCCGTGCGGCCGTTCCTGCAGACATTCATCGATGCCTATGGCAAGTGGGTCGAGCAGCACAAGAAGGCCTGATGTTCCGAGGCTCCAGATAACCCCGTGGCGAGGGAGCTTGCTCCCGCTCGGTTGCGCAGCAACCGCCCGAAGGGGCCTGCTTCGCAGTCCAGCGGGAGCAAGCTCCCTCGCCACAGGTGCAACTTCAAATCCCCGCTTTACTGGATATTCGAATTTCCATATATTCGCCCCTTCGTACCTCCAGGCCGTCCTTAGCCATGTCTGATTCCCACAATCCCGTCGATGTCTTCAAGGCGCTGGCCGACGACACCCGTACGCGCATTGCGCTGCTGGTGGCCCGTGAAGGCGAGTTGTGTGTCTGTGAGCTCACCGCCGCGCTGGACCTGAGCCAGCCGAAGATCTCCCGGCACCTGGCGCAGTTGCGTAACGCCAGCCTGCTCAGCGATCGGCGCCAGGGGCAATGGGTCTACTACCGTCTGCATCCGCAGTTGCCGGCCTGGGTCAGCAATTTGCTGGAGCAGGCGTTGGCAGCCAACACGGCGTGGCTGATGGCGGATGTCGAGCGTTTGGGTGCCATGGCTGATCGTCCGGTGGCGCGTTGCTGCTGATTTCGTCTTTTCAATCCTCCTTCCAAGGCTGTTGCGCATGCTGATCGCGTCATTGATTTTCCTGCTGACCATTACGTTGGTGATCTGGCAGCCCAAGGGGCTTGGCGTCGGCTGGAGCGCGACGCTCGGCGCGCTGCTGGCGTTGTTGAGCGGGGTGGTGCAGGTCGGTGACATTGCACTGGTCTGGCAGATTATCTGGAACGCCACCGGTACGTTTGTCGCGCTGATCATCATCAGCCTGCTGCTGGACGAGGCGGGCTTCTTTGCCTGGGCGGCCTTGCATGTGGCCCGTTGGGGAAAGGGCAGCGGGCGCAAGCTGTTTGCCTTCATGGTGCTACTGGGGGCGCTGGTGTCGGCGTTGTTCGCCAATGACGGGGCGGCGTTGATCCTGACGCCGATCGTGATTTCGATGCTGCTGGCGCTGCGTTTTTCCCCGGCGGCGACCCTGGCATTCGTGATGGGCGCCGGTTTCATTGCCGACAGCGCGAGCCTGCCGCTGGTGGTGTCGAACCTGGTGAACATCGTCTCGGCGGACTTCTTCGGCATTGGCTTCAACCGCTACGCGGCGGTCATGGTGCCGGTGAACCTGATCAGCGTGGCGGCCAGCCTGGCGATCTTGCTGTGGTTCTTTCGTCGCGATATCCCGGGTGACTACGACCCCGATCAACTGGACGATCCGGTAACGGCGATCCACGACAAGGCAACGTTTTATGCCGGCTGGGTGGTGTTGGTGATCCTGCTGCTGGGCTGCTTTGCGCTGGAACCACTGGGGATTCCCATCAGCGCGATCTCAGCGGTCTGCGCTGCGTTGCTGCTGGCGGTCGCGGCCCGCGGTCACAAGATTTCCACCCGCAAGGCGATGAAGGAAGCGCCCTGGCAGATCGTGATCTTCTCCCTCGGCATGTACCTGGTGGTCTATGGCCTGCGCAATGCCGGGCTGACCGGCTACCTGGCCCATTGGCTCGACGGCTTTGCCGAATATGGCGTGTGGGGGGCGGCCATGGGCACCGGCGTGCTGACGGCGTTGCTCTCGTCGGCCATGAACAATTTGCCGACGGTGCTGGTCGGCGCCTTGTCCATCGATGCCAGCCAGGCCACCGGGGTGGTGAAGGAGGCGATGATCTACGCCAACGTCATCGGCAGCGACCTGGGCCCGAAAATCACCCCGATCGGCAGCCTGGCGACTTTGCTGTGGTTGCATGTGCTGGAGCGCAAGAACATCCGGATCGGCTGGGGGTACTACTTCAAGGTCGGGATCGTGCTGACGGTGCCGGTGTTGCTGGTGACGTTGGCGGCGCTGGCGGTGCGGTTGTCCTTCTAGACCAGACCGAATTGACGTCGAGCAAGCTCGCTCCCACATTGGAGTGCAACTTCCTCTAGGAATGTGACCCCTTGTGGGACAAGCGAGCTTGCTCGCGATGAGGCCCTGACAGGCAGCACAAGGCTCAGCTGTTACCCGGCACATCCGGCCAAAGATCGGCCACCAGGAATAGCCGCTCAGCTTCTTCCCACTCGCCCTCGGCATTTTCAGTCAGGCGCACCATCAGTTGCGCCGGCGCCATCGGGTCGAGGGCCATTCGCCAGGCCTCCAGTTGCTCGGTGCTCCAGGTCTGCTCCGCCGGATAATGGGCCGGGGCCAACCAGGCGGCGCGGGGCAGGGGTTGCCAGCGCCCAGGTGGACGCTGGGCGATGAATGCAGGCCAATCCCGCTGATGCAGCCAACTGCCCCGCAAATGCCGGGGGTGCGCACCGGTCGGCGGGTCGGCGTGGCCCGGCCAGGGGTAGAGCAGGTAGCCGCCGAGCCAGAGCTCGGAGCGGAATACCTCGAGGCCGGTCGGCTCAATACCCAGTGCCGCCAGGGCCTCACGGCTTTCCGGGCGGGCCGAGATCGGCAACTGGTGTTCGCGCAGATGGGCCAGCTTGCGGTCAAGCCGGTCATGGCAACCCGGACCCAGCCATTGCGCGGCGTCCCGCCCGTTACCTTGTTGCGGGCCGAGGTACAACTTGATCGCCAACTCCAGATGATGGATGCCGTCACGATCGCGTAGCAGCAGGTCCAGTTCGCCCAGGGTATGGCCTTCGTGGCGGATCGGCAGGTTCGCGGCAATCAGCTCGATGCCGGGAGCGTGCTGCACGGCGAACTGCCACAGCCTTTCGTAATACAGGCCCAGGCGTCGCGTCCGTCCCAGGGACAGGCAGTGCAGCAGCGGGTAGCTGTCGCGGTCCAGTTGTCGCAGCCAGTGTTCCAGTCGATGGGGATCCTGCACCCAGTCACTGCCGGCCAGGGGATGGCGCTGGGGCCAGGGCGTGTCGATGAGCATCGGCGGGGCGATGATCGCCCACGCGAGGTCGCGCACTTCGGGATGGTGCAGGCGGCGGGGCAAGTCCAGCAATTCAGGGAACAGGATCATTTTGCGAGCATAGCCGCTATGCGGCCAATGCTGTCAATTCAGGAAGGTAAAGACCCTGTGGCAAGGGAGCTTGCTCCCGCTGGACTGCGAAGCAGGCCCCTTGGGGCGGTTGCTGCGCAACCGAGCGGGAGCAAGCTCCCTCGCCACGGTGATTCAGGTACCCCTTGAATAACAGCATTGCGCCACGGTGAAGGCTTAAAGAATTTTGTCTATGGAGCGCTTTCGCCCATAATCGTGTTTTTCGCCCGCCGCAGACCCTCGCAGGAGCCTCATGGAGCAATTTCGCAATATCGGCATCATCGGTCGCCTGGGCAGTTCGCAGGTGTTGGACACCGTTCGCCGTCTCAAACGTTTCCTCCTGGAGCGACACCTGCATGTGATCCTCGAAGACACCATCGCCGAAGTCTTGCCGGGCCATGGCCTGCAGACGTCGTCGCGCAAGATGCTGGGCGAGGTCTGCGACATGGTCATCGTGGTCGGCGGCGACGGCAGCCTGCTGGGGGCTGCCCGGGCCCTGGCGCGGCACAACATCCCGGTGCTGGGGATCAACCGGGGCAGCCTGGGGTTCCTCACCGATATCCGCCCTGACGAGCTGGAAACCAAGGTCGCCGAGGTGCTGGACGGCCACTACCTGGTGGAAAACCGTTTCCTGCTGCAAGCCGAGGTCCGTCGTCACGCCGAGGCCATCGGCCAGGGCGATGCCCTCAATGACGTGGTGCTGCACCCCGGCAAGTCCACGCGCATGATCGAATTCGAGCTGTACATCGACGGCCAGTTCGTCTGCAGCCAGAAGGCCGACGGCCTGATCGTCGCGACCCCGACCGGTTCCACGGCCTACGCACTGTCGGCCGGCGGACCGATCATGCACCCCAAGCTCGACGCTATTGTGATTGTGCCCATGTACCCCCATACCTTGTCTGGGCGACCGATTGTGGTCGATGGCAACAGTGAGCTGAAAATCGTCGTGTCCAAGGATATGCAGATCTACCCGCAAGTGTCCTGTGACGGCCAGAACCATTTCACCTGCGCGCCGGGTGACACCATCACCGTCAGCAAAAAAGCGCAGAAGCTGCGCCTGATCCATCCGCTGGATCACAATTACTATGAAGTCTGCCGGACCAAGCTCGGCTGGGGAAGTCGGTTGGGGGGTGGAGGCGACTGATGCTCGATCCTGCGCGCAGTTACGATTTGATCGGTGACGTGCACGGATGCGCCCTGACCCTGGAACACCTGCTGGACCGACTCGGTTACCACAAGCAGGGCGGGGTCTGGCGGCATCCGTCGCGCATGGCTGTGTTCCTGGGGGACATCATCGACCGTGGCCCGCGGATCCGCGAGGCGCTGCACATCGTCCACGACATGGTCGTGGCCGGCCAGGCGCTGTGCATCATGGGCAACCACGAGTTCAATGCCCTGGGCTGGAGCACACCGGCATTGCCGGGCAGTGGCCAGCGCTACGTGCGCGAACACACGCCACGCCATGCCCGCCTGCTCAACGAGACCCTGACTCAGTTCGAGCAGCATCCCGGCGACTGGCATGACTTTCTCAAGTGGTTCTATGAGCTGCCGCTGTTTGTCGACGCCGGCCGGTTCCGGGTGGTGCATGCCTGTTGGGACTCCGGCCTGATCGAACCGCTGCGTGGCCTGTTCCCGGATGGTTGTGTCGACGAACATTTCCTCCAGGCCTCGGCGCAACCGGGCAGTTTTGCCTGCACGGTATTCGATCGTTTGCTGCGCGGCACCGACATGCGCCTGCCCCATGGCCTGACGCTGACCGGTGGCGATGGCCTGACCCGTTCGTTTTTCCGCACCAAGTTCTGGGAAGACAACCCGCAGACCTACGGCGACATCGTCTTCCAGCCCGACGCCTTGCCGGAACCGGTGGCCCGTACGCCGCTGTCGCCGGATGAAAAAAACAACCTGCTGCGCTATGGCGTCCACGAACCGCTGTTGTTCGTCGGCCACTACTGGCGCAGCGGCAAACCCGCGCCGATCCGCCCGAACCTGGCCTGCCTGGATTACAGCGCGGTGCTCTACGGCAAGCTGGTCGCCTATCGCCTCGACCAGGAAACCCGCCTGGATCCGCACAAGTTCGTCTGGGTCGATGTCGAGCGGCCGGAGGTGCTGCAATGAGTGTCGTCGCGGTATTGCGCCTGCCCCTGGCAGCGGACTTGAGTGGCTTCGTCAAGCTGCTGCAACGCATGCAGGTACCCCATCGTGTCAGCGAAGAGGCCGGCGAGCAGGTGCTTTGGGTGCCGGATGAAATCAGTGAGGATGTGCGTTCGTTGTACGCACGTTTTCCCGCCGGCGATCCCGATCAGCAGTTGGAACTGCCCAACACGGGTGGCACTTCCCGGCGAGCGGGGTTCGTCCAGCAACTGACGCGCAGTCCAGTGACGGCCGTGGTGTTGTTGCTGAGCCTGAGCGTCAGCGCGGTCACCCTGCTGGGGGAGAATCTTGAGATCCTGCGCTGGCTGACCTTCCTCGAGTTCCGCGTCGTTGGCGACTACATCCAGTTCACGCCGTTGGCCGATAGCCTGGCGGCGGGGCAGTGGTGGCGCCTGGTGACGCCGATGCTGATTCACTTTGGCTTTCTGCACATCGCCATGAATGGCATGTGGTACTGGGAACTGGGACGGCGGATCGAAGCGCGCCAGGGCGGCATCAACTTGTTGGGGCTGACGCTGCTGTTCAGCCTCGTCTCCAATTTTGCCCAGTACTTTTTCAGCGGCCCGACACTGTTCGGTGGGTTGTCGGGGGTGTTGTACGGCTTGCTGGGCCATTGCTGGATCTACCAACTGCTTGCACCGAACCCGGCCTATCACTTGCCCCGCGGGGTGTTGGTGATGATGCTGGTGTGGTTGCTGCTGTGCCTGTCCGGGCTGGTTTCGCTGATCGGTTTCGGTGAAATCGCCAATGCGGCTCACGTCGGCGGGCTGCTCGTCGGGTGCTTCACGGGGTTGTTGGGCGGGCTGTTCGCTCGCCGTAAAATGGCCCTTTGACCGGCACCTGTGCCTTTTGAGAATGCGCAATTGCGCGGAGAACCCATGGCTTCCTTCAACGAAATGATCCAGAACATCACTCCCGACATCTACCGGAGCCTGAAACTGGCGGTGGAAATCGGTAAATGGGCCGATGGCAACAAGCTCACCGCCGAGCAGCGCGAGCTGTCGCTGCAGGCGATGATCGCCTGGGAAATCCAGAACCTGCCCGAAGACGAGCGCACCGGTTACATGGGGGCGCAGGAATGCCATTCGAAGTCCACTGAAGTGCCGAATATCCTGTTCAAGTCGGACGCCATCCATTGATCGAGATTGGCCGCGGTGCAATCAGCAAGATGTCGGCGCGCCTTGACGGGCCGACCGTTCAATACGCCTTTCGCCTGGGCGATGTCGAGGTGCCGGTCAACCCGTTGATCGGCAGCACGGTGCGCCTGGAGTACCTCGGTGCGATCCACTGCACCCACTGTGGACGCCGGACCAAGACCAGCTTCAGCCAGGGATATTGTTACCCCTGCATGACCAAGCTGGCCCAGTGCGACCTGTGCATCATGAGCCCCGAGCGTTGCCATTACGAGGCGGGCACCTGCCGTGATCCGGCTTGGGGCGAGCAGTTCTGCATGACCGATCATGTGGTCTACCTGGCCAATTCCTCGGGCGTGAAGGTCGGCATCACCCGTGCCACGCAATTGCCGACCCGCTGGTTGGACCAGGGGGCAAGCCAGGCGCTGCCGATCCTGCGGGTCGCCACCCGTCAGCAGTCGGGGTTTGTCGAGGACCTGTTCCGCAGCCAGGTGGCGGACAAGACCAACTGGCGCGCCTTGCTCAAGGGTGACGCCGCGGCGGTGGACCTGCCTGCGATCCGCGACGCGCTGTTCGAAAGCTGCGCCCAGGGATTGCAGGGCTTGCAGGAACGATTTGGCTTGCAAGCGATCCAGACCATAGCGGACGTCGAACCCATCGAGATCCGTTATCCGGTGGAGCAATACCCGGCCAAGATCGTCAGCTTCAACCTGGACAAGAACCCGATTGCCGAAGGCACGCTGCTGGGAATCAAGGGCCAGTACCTGATTTTTGACACCGGCGTGATCAATATTCGTAAATACACGGCCTACCAGCTCGCCGTGCATCAGTAGAAGGATTCGACCCATGCGCACCGAACAGCCGAAGATGATTTACCTGAAGGACTATCAGGCCCCTGAATACCTGATCGATGAGACGCACCTGACCTTCGAGTTGTTCGAGGACCACAGCCTGGTCCATGCGCAACTGGTGATGCGCCGCAACCCCGAGCGTGGTGCCGGGCTGCCGCCGCTGGTGCTTGATGGCCAGCACCTGGAACTGCTCTCGCTCAAGCTCGACGACGCCGACCTGGGGCAGGGCGACTATCAGTTGGACGACAGCCACCTGACCCTGCACCCCAAGGCCCAGGCCTTCACGGTCGACACCTCCGTCCGGATCCACCCGGAAACCAACACCGCCCTGGAAGGTTTGTACAAATCCGGCAGCATGTTCTGCACCCAGTGCGAGGCCGAGGGTTTCCGCAAGATCACCTATTACCTGGACCGCCCGGATGTGATGAGCAAGTTCACCACCACCGTGGTGGCCGAGCACCACAGCTATCCGGTGCTGCTGTCCAACGGCAACCCGATTGCCAGCGGCCCGGGCGAAGACGGTCGGCACTGGGCGACCTGGGAAGACCCGTTCAAGAAGCCGGCCTACCTGTTTGCCCTGGTGGCCGGCGACCTGTGGTGCGTCGAGGACACCTTCACCACCATGACCGAGCGCACCGTGGCGCTGCGTATCTATGTCGAGCCGGAAAACATCGACAAATGCCAGCACGCCATGACCAGCCTGAAGAAGTCGATGCGCTGGGACGAAGAGGTATACGGGCGTGAGTACGACCTGGACATCTTCATGATTGTCGCGGTCAACGACTTCAACATGGGCGCCATGGAGAACAAGGGCCTCAATATCTTCAACTCCAGCGCCGTGCTGGCCCGCGCCGAAACCGCCACCGATGCTGCGCACCAGCGGGTCGAGGCGATCGTGGCCCACGAATATTTCCACAACTGGTCGGGCAACCGCGTGACCTGCCGCGACTGGTTCCAACTGTCGCTCAAGGAAGGCTTCACGGTGTTCCGCGACGCCGGGTTCTCGGCCGACATGAACTCTGCCACGGTCAAGCGCATCCAGGACGTGGCATACCTGCGCACCCACCAGTTCGCCGAAGACGCCGGTCCCATGGCCCACCCGGTGCGTCCGGACAGTTTTATCGAAATTTCCAACTTCTACACCCTGACCGTGTACGAAAAGGGCTCGGAAGTGGTTGGCATGATCCACACCCTGTTGGGGCCTGAAGGTTTCCGCAAGGGCAGTGACCTGTACTTCGAACGCCACGACGGCCAGGCCGTGACCTGTGACGACTTCATCAAGGCCATGGAAGATGCCAACGGCGTCGACCTGGCCCAGTTCAAGCGCTGGTACAGCCAGGCCGGTACACCACGGCTGGCGGTGAGCGAGTCTTATGACGCCGCCGCCAAGACCTACAGCCTGACCTTCAGCCAGAGTTGCCCGCCGACCCCGGACAAGATGGAAAAGCTGCCGTTCGTGATTCCCGTGGAGCTCGGCCTGCTGGACAGCAAGGGGGCTGAAATCCCTCTGCGCCTGGTCGGTGAAGCCGCGGCAGACGGCACGTCCCGAGTGATCTCGGTGACCGAAGCCCAGCAGACCTTCACTTTCCTCGATGTCGCCGAACAGCCGCTGCCTTCGTTGCTGCGTGGTTTCTCGGCGCCAGTGAAGCTGAGCTTCCCGTACAACCGCGACCAGTTGATGTTCCTCATGCAGCACGACAGCGACGGCTTCAACCGCTGGGATGCCGGCCAGCAGTTGTCGGTGCAGGTGTTGCAGGAATTGATTGCCCAGCATCAGCAGGGTGCCAGCCTGGCACTGGATCCACGTCTGGTCAGTGCACTGCGCAGCGTGCTGTCGGACGAATCCCTGGACCAGGCCATGGTCGCCGAAATGCTCTCGCTACCAAGCGAGGCCTACCTGACGGAAATTAGCGAAGTGGCTGACGTCGAGGCGATCCATGCCGCCCGTGACTTCGCCCGTCAGCAGTTGGCCGAGAACCTGTTTGAAGCCCTGTGGCTGCGTTACGCAGCCAACCGCGACCTGTCGAAGAAAACGCCTTACGTGGCTGAGGCCGAGCATTTCGCCCGTCGCGCGTTGCAGAACATCGCGCTGTCGTACCTGATGCTCACCGGCAAGCCTGAGGTGCTGAGTGCGACTTTGGAGCAGTTCGACACCGCCGACAACATGACCGAGCGCCTGACTGCGCTGGCGGTGCTGGTCAACTCGCCATTCGAAGTCGAGAAGGCCAAGGCCCTGGAAGTCTTTGCGGAAAACTTCAAGGGCAATCCGCTGGTCATGGACCAATGGTTCAGCGTCCAGGCTGGCAGCCCGTTGCCGGGTGGCCTGGCGCGGGTCAAGGCCTTGATGGAGCACCCGGCGTTCAATATCAAGAACCCGAACAAGGTGCGGGCGCTGGTCGGCGCGTTTGCCGGGCAGAACCTGATCAACTTCCACGCCGCCGACGGTTCGGGTTATCGCTTCCTGGCGGACCTGGTCATTCAGCTCAATGGCCTCAACCCGCAAATCGCTTCGCGGCAACTGGCACCGTTGACCCGCTGGCGCAAATACGACAGCGCCCGCCAGGCGTTGATGAAAGGCGAACTGGAACGCATCCTGGCGTCCGGCGGGCTGTCGGCCGATGTGTTCGAAGTGGTGAGCAAGAGCCTGGCATAAACCGGCACTGCCTTACCTTTGTGGCGAGGGAGCTTGCTCCCGCTGGCCTGCGAAGCAGGCCTGATCCTGGTTCACTTTTGCTGCGAATGGCGGGTGGACCAAGCTCAGGGAGTCCTTCGGCCTCCAGCGGGAGCAAGCTCCCTCGCCACATTCATCACCCTCACGAATGTCTTCTTATTCGCCGTTGGCCTATATCCCCCTGGTTAACAAAAGATAACGCGGCGTCGATTGTCAGACCTTTCGAAAGCCCGATAGGATAGGTCAGCTTCCGAAGTGGCTCTAGATTGCAGGTTTCAGGACTATGCTCCAGGACTGGCAACCATCCAGAGCCTGCTTACGGCGCCCTGAAAGGTTGAATGACCTAACAATAATAATGGGGGAAAGGTCTATGAATGAGCCTGTCATGGCTGTGGGCCGCAGCCGGCCGCCGATGCTGCGCAGAGTGGCGTTGCTGGCTTCGGCGCTCTCGCTGCTGGGCTCTGCGGTGTTGTCGGCACCGGTGATGGCTGTTGCGGCGTCGACGTCCGATGTCATCTATTCCGTCGAATCGGCCAAGGCCAGCAAAACCCTGATGCTCGATGTGGTCCACGCCGGCCAGCGCCTGGTGGCGGTCGGTGATCGGGGGCACATTGTCTATTCAGACGACCAGGGCAAGTCCTGGACCCAGGCCAAGGTGCCGACTCGTCAACTGCTCACGGCGGTATTTTTCGTCGATGACAAACACGGCTGGGCCGTGGGGCACGACGCGCAGATCCTCGCCAGCGATGACGGTGGCAGCACCTGGACCAAGCAATTCGAAGACCTTACCCGCGAAGCACCGCTGCTGGACGTCTGGTTCAAGGATGCCAGCAACGGTTTCGCCGTGGGTGCCTACGGCGCATTGCTGGAAACCACCGACGGCGGCAAGCACTGGGAAGACGCCAGCGACCGCCTCGAAAACGAAGACCAGTTCCACCTCAATGCGATAGCCGCCGTGAAAGATGCCGGGCTGTTCATTGTCGGCGAGGCTGGCAGCATGTTCCGCTCCGCCGACTGGGGCCAGACCTGGGAAAAGGTCGAAGGCCCTTATGAAGGCTCGCTGTTCGGGGTCATCGGCACCGCCCAGCCTTCGACGCTGCTGGCCTATGGCTTGCGCGGCAACCTTTATCGTTCCACTGATTTCGGCGGCACTTGGGATCAGATCGAGCTCAAGGCCGCGCGCGGTGCCCTGGAGTTCGGCCTGTCAGGCGCCACGCTGCTGGCGGACGGTTCCATCGTGATTGTCGGCAACGGCGGCAGCGTCGTGCGCAGTACCGACGACGGCGAGACCTTCAGCGTGTTCAATCGCCCGGATCGAATTTCCGTGGCAGCCGTCACGACCGCCGGCAACGGCAACCTGATCCTGGCGGGGCAAGGCGGCGTACGCGCCACCACGTCCACCGGCGCCGAACTGAGCAAATGAGTCACGCCTGCAAGACGGGCACAAAAACAAGAAGGCGGACCCCATGAGCAGTCATCACCAAGACAAGGCGACGTTCCTCGAGCGCCTGATTTTCAACAACCGCCCGGCAGTGATCATCATTTGCCTGCTGGTCAGCATTTTCCTGTTTTGGCAGGCCACGCTGATTCGGCCGTCCACCAGTTTCGAAAAAATGATCCCCCTCGAGCACCCCTTCATCCAGAAGATGCTCGAGCACCGCAATGACCTGGCGAACCTGGGCAACACGGTGCGCATTTCCGTGGAGGCCACCAACGGCGATATTTTCTCCAAGGAATACATGGAGACCCTGCGCCAGATCCATGACGAAGTCTTCTACATCTCCGGCGTCGACCGTTCCGGACTGAAGTCGTTGTGGAGCCCGAGCGTGCGCTGGACCGAAGTGACGGAGGAGGGCTTCGCTGGCGGTGAGGTGATTCCCCAGAGCTATAACGGTTCGGCCGACAGCCTCGACCTGCTGCGCAACAATGTGCTCAAGTCCGGTCAGGTCGGGCGCCTGGTGGCCAACGATTTCAAGTCGAGCATCATCGACATCCCGCTGCTGGAGTCCTATCCCGACCCGCAGGACCAAGGCAAATTGCTCGCCCTCGACTACCGGAAATTTTCCCACGAGCTTGAAGACAAGATCCGCAACAAGTTCGAAGCCCAGAACCCCAACGTGCAGATCCATATCGT
Source organism: Pseudomonas sp. NFACC46-3 (assembly GCF_900114515.1). Lineage (NCBI taxonomy): Bacteria > Pseudomonadati > Pseudomonadota > Gammaproteobacteria > Pseudomonadales > Pseudomonadaceae > Pseudomonas > Pseudomonas sp. NFACC46-3. Next base: position 17,278 of record NZ_FOTH01000033.1, on the reverse strand, counting down.
CGGTTTCGCCAAGAAAGTCGGCGACCTGATCGACGGCCTGGTCATGGTGGTGCTGTTCTTCGGCGTGGCCTTCGTCATCACCCTGATCCTGCTTTACTGGTTCACCAACTGCATGCGCAGTACCGTTGCGGTGTTGACCACCACCCTGGTGGCCGTGGTCTGGCAACTGGGGCTGATGCATGCGGCCGGTTTCGGCCTTGATCCGTACTCGATGCTGGTGCCGTTCCTGATCTTCGCCATCGGCATTTCCCATGGTGTGCAGAAAATCAACGGCATCGCCTTGCAGTCCAGCGAGGCGGACAACGCCCTGACAGCGGCGCGGCGCACCTTCCGGCAATTGTTCCTGCCGGGAATGATCGCGATCCTGGCGGACGCCGTCGGCTTCATCACCTTGCTGATCATCGACATCGGCGTGATCCGCGAACTGGCCATTGGCGCCTCTATCGGCGTGGCGGTGATTGTGTTCACCAACCTGATCCTGCTGCCGGTGGCGATCTCCTACGCCGGCATCAGCAAGCGTGCGGTCGAGCGCAGCAAGAAAGACGCGACCCGTGAGCATCCGTTCTGGCGCCTGTTGTCGAATTTCGCCAGCGCCAAAGTCGCCCCGGTGTCCATTGCCCTGGCCGTGATCGCCTTTGGCGGTGGCCTCTGGTACAGCCAGAACCTGAAGATCGGCGACCTGGACCAGGGGGCGCCGGAACTGCGTCCGGACTCGCGCTATAACCAGGACAACAACTTCATCATCAGCAATTACTCCACCAGCTCCGACGTACTGGTGGTGATGGTCAAGACCAAGGCCGAAGGCTGCTCGCGCTATGAAGCCATGGCCCCCATCGATGAGCTGATGTGGAAGATGCAGAACACCGAGGGCGTGCAGTCGGCGATTTCCCTGGTGACCGTGTCCAAGCAAATGATCAAGGGCATGAACGAGGGCAACCTGAAATGGGAGACCTTGTCGCGCAACCCTGACGTGCTGAACAACTCCATTGCCCGGGCCGATGGCCTGTACAACAACAGCTGCTCCCTGGCGCCGGTGCTGGTGTTCCTCAACGACCACAAGGCCGAGACGTTGGACCGGGCGGTGAAGGCGGTGCAGGACTTCGCCAAGGAAAACAACCGCGACGGCCTGGAGTTCATCCTTGCCGCCGGTAACGCGGGTATTGAAGCGGCCACCAATGAAGTGATCAAGGCGTCGGAACTGACTATCCTGGTCCTGGTGTACATCTGCGTGGCGACCATGTGCATGATCACCTTCCGTTCCTGGGCGGCGACGTTGTGCATCGTGCTGCCGCTGGTGCTGACCTCGGTGCTGGGCAACGCCCTGATGGCATTCATGGGCATCGGTGTGAAGGTCGCGACCTTGCCAGTGGTGGCACTGGGCGTGGGCATCGGCGTGGACTACGGCATCTACATCTACAGCCGCCTGGAAAGTTTCCTGCGGGCCGGGTTGCCGTTGCAGGAGGCTTACTACCAGACACTGAAATCCACCGGCAAGGCGGTGCTGTTCACCGGTTTGTGCCTGGCCATCGGTGTGTGCACCTGGATCTTCTCGGCCATCAAGTTCCAGGCGGACATGGGGTTGATGCTGACGTTCATGTTGCTGTGGAACATGTTCGGTGCACTGTGGCTGCTGCCGGCGCTGGCACGCTTCCTGATCAAGCCGGAGAAACTGGCGGGGCAGAAGGGCAATTCGTTGTTTGCGCACTGACTGCCGGCTGAATGGCAATGCTGCAACCTTGAGACTATCCGCTCAAGGGGTTTGGAATGATCTGTGGCGAGGGAGCTTGCTCCCGCTGGGCTGCGAAGCAGCCCCCAAACCAGGCGCCTCGGT
>NZ_FOTH01000033.1:0-14662 GCF_900114515.1 Pseudomonas sp. NFACC46-3 | reverse complement strand
CATGTGGCGAGGGAGCTTGCTCCCGCTGGGCTGCGAAGCAGCCCCCAAACCAGGCGCCTCGGTGTAACGGGCTGAATGCTTCCAGGCTTTTTGGGCTGCTGCGCAGCCCAGCGGGAGCAAGCTCCCTCGCCACGGGGTTTGTGTTTGGCGATGGGCTGGGTGAGTCAGGCAGTTCGAGCCACTGGTCTCACGTGAGCAGCGTCTTGCCCTTTCACCGCGATCAAGGCGCCAACGGCAAAAATTTGCTTTGTGCCAACGGCCTGCCGATCTGTCCTCGATGCACATTCACCACCGCGTAAGGGCTTTTAGCCTTGGCCAGCATTGAATGGTAGTGCTCCTTGCGCTGTTCCTTGGTTTTCAAATGCGCGACGCTAAAGTCAGCCTTTGGCGTGTCGGCGGTTTCGTAATGAAAATGCGCGTACCAGAGCGGCCAGCCGTCCCGGTCATTGATGGCGTACTCCTGGAGGAAATCCTTGCGCTCTCCTTTCAAGGCTATGCGTTCGCCGAGCCTCGCGACTTGCACCAGGTTTTTCTCGAACAGGTAGCGAAGGTTGCTGTCGGTAGGCGGCAGTTTCAGGCTCAATTCGGTGCGCAGTTCACTGCCTCGGGTGGTCAGACGCGAAACAGCGTTTGACAGCTGCTCGGTCAGTGTCTGATCGGCTGCGGTGCGCGGGTTTTTCGAGGCCGTGAAGGCTCGTTCGAGTTCTTCGGACAGCTTGCGGTAGCGACTTGCTTCATTACTCAGGATTTCCTCGATTTCCTGAGGGAAGCGGCACTGGGTTTTATAGCGCTCGGCGTTCGCCAGACTGTTGTCTAGTTGCCCGAGCAGCTTTCGTGCATCGGCCTTGATCGCTTTGACCGAGCGTGTGCGGGGGGCCGGGGCCGGTCGTTGGACCTCGACGAGGTCCCAGACGTCGTCGTGTTGCGAGTAGGTGGCGAGCAACTTGTCGTCGACTTCTGAGCGCAGCTCGACGACCTCGATCGGCAGCGACGTGCCAGCCGGCTTCAAGTCACCGATCAACACGCCGCTCTTGCGCGTCTTGATCACCTTTTTCTGCGGGCGTCCGGCAACTGTCCTGCTGCGTTTCGGCGGGCGTTTGCGCGGCTGCGGCTCGGGCTTGATCTCGGCGGCCAGTTTCGTGGACGCCTCTTCATAAAGACCCTCGACCAGCCTGAACAGCCTGCCGAAATAGGACGTGTCCATGTCAGCGGCATTGAGGGCTTTCATGCCCTGCATGGCATCGAGTGCCGCGCCATAGTGTTCGACCAGGCTTTCCAGGACCTCGATCTGTTCCGATGGGGTCAGCTCGTAGGTGCTCAGGTCGGATTGGGAGCGCGCCTGTTCCATCAACAGCTTGGTGACGCTGTGCAGGTTCTCGGGAAGATTGGAGTCGGGATCCTTGAATATCAGTGACGCCAGCGTAGGCAGTTGCAGGGCCTTGGTAGCCAATGGCGTTCGTTCACCCAATGGACGGTCCCGGGTCAGGCGTTCGAACACTTGCGCGCCGGCGGCACCCAGGTTCAACAGCGCTTCCAGGTAACGATCCCTGAGTTCCAGCCAATAGATCGAGCGATCGTTGATGTCACTCAAGGCGTCAAGGTAGTTGAAATAGTCGAGAACGTTGCCAGCGACATTCGCTTGCAAGGTCGAATAATCTTGCGTGAATTGGTCATAGGCGGCATCCAGCGCCGTCAGCTCGAATTCGTTGATCAGGAAGCCCTTGCGGGCGTTGTTGACCACGTTCTCCATCAAGGTACGAATGATGGCGGGGGGGAGATGCATATCGAGGCTGGCATATTCGGTCATGTTGTCCAGCAGCTTCAGATAGCTGTCAGTCTGCTCCTCAAGCAGCTTGTAGAACCGCGCTCGCTTGTCCGCGCGTTGCGCCTCGGTAAAGTTGCCTGCCTGGGTCCTGGTCATGACTTCCTGGGCGGTGTCCAGAGCGCGTTGCCGATCGACCTCGTCCTTGTAATAACTCTTCAGCAGCTCGCTCAGTTCGGCCGCGCGTTGGGCCTTGAGGTCCCGCAGTTTGGCCAGGCGCTTGGGCGGCATGCCCCCACGCAGGCGCAGACGCAGGTCGATGGACCAGTTGCCGAGGGCATCCGCTTGCAATACGGGTCCGTTCTGGGCCGGATCCCGCGGGGCGAGCGGGTTGACGATGATCGCGCTGCCGTCCGATTCAGGGGTCACCTGATACATTTTTCCATCCACCAGGGCGTGCCAGGTGTTTCGAATGACGTACAGGCCCGTGTAGGGGCCGTATTTTGTCGGCTCGGGCAGGGACGCCGGGAGGCTTACCTGAAAGCGCTGCAGGCGGGCGAGTTGCTCCGCTGTCAGCCGGCGGCGGGCGCTGGCGAAACTGAGGTCAAGGTTTGCGCCGCTGTCCCCGAAGCGTTCCCCTGGCAAGGCCACCGACCCTTCATGAATGCTCGGCGGCGCGGGTGTGGGCCACTGCTCCGGGATGATGCGCGGCGCGGGAGGGCGCATCGCCTGTTCCTTGAGCATTTCGGGCAAGGGGGCACGAGGCGGCGCACTGATGGAGGGAAATTGAAGCAGCAGCATGCCGAGGTTGAGCAGCAGATCGACGGTGGCGAGTTCCCGCGTTACCGAGTCTTCGCTGCTCAGCGACGGAATGTCCTGACTGGCGCTGGCCATCAGGTTCCATAGCCAGGCCGTGGCCATGGCTGGGCCGCGTAGCAAGGGCAAGAGCAGCGTGTTGAACAGCAGGCTGCCGCCATGCAGCAGAACGGCCCAGCGACTTTCGCTGTTGGAAACCGAATCCCGGTCGGCCTGGGTGACCAGGGCCCGCGCGTTGCTGCCATAGAGGTATTGCATCAGCTCGCCGTTGCGCAGGAACTGCCGCAACTCGTCGTTGACACTGTCGACCGCCAGGGTGGCCGGGGCTGGCTTCTCAGGCAGGCTGAATTCATCGCCCTGGTAGAAGCGCACGATATGGGGCTCCTGGAAGCCGCCATTGGCATAGATCGGGCGGGCGGCGTCGGACATCCAGGCCAGGACGCTCTGCTGCAGGTCTCCGGGGGCAACGATGGCTTGCAGCAAGGCTTGGCGCGTCGGGTATTGCTGCAGCGAAGGTGTATAGAGCGGTCGGTACAGCACATGCGGGCCCGTCGCGACGTCCTCCGGTTCGATGATGAACATGTTCGTCACGGTATCGGGGTGGGCTTCGGGCTTGCGCAGGAACGCCAGGTGGCGAATGACGACGGGGCGGCCTGCGACCCGCTGCTCATCGGCGTCGGGCTTGAGGAGGGCTTCGATCAGCGCCAGGCCTTGGCGGGTCATGCCGTTTTCCTGGTTGAGCAGCTGCTTGAGGGCATCCAGCGGCAGTTGGGCGGGCATCTCATCGGCAAACATGCGTTGGCGCTCCTGGGTTCGAGGCCCACCGTCCAGCAGGTTTTGTTGCAGGTAGCGTGGGTAGCTCGTGCCGATGTCCACCTGTTCGATCAAGCCGCCCTTGCGGGTGATGAAGTCCGCCGTCAGCCACACCGGCAGCGCCAGGCCCCGGCGATGGCTGAGCACCGGATCCACGCCAGGTCGGGCGACGAGGTTGTTGATCGCCAGTTCGGTCAGGCTCATCGTTCTTTTTTCGACGATGCCGATGGTTCCGGGATAGCCCGCCGCCGCGCTGAAGGTCAGTTCCACATCGTCGGGCTGGTATTGGTTGGCTTGCGCCTTCGCCGGACTGCTGTCGTTGGCTTGTCCCATGCACTTGAGCAAGGCGTCGGCGGCAAAGGCCCTGATGTCCTGGATGCCGCTGAGAAAGGTGCGTCCCTGGTTGCGTTTCTTGGCGCTGGCCAAGGCGAGGCTGTATTGCTGGATTTTCGTCCTGTCGAGGACCGACGCCTGCTTCAACCAGTCAGGGATCAGGGGCGCGATCCGCGCCGACGTTACCGGCATCGGACGCGGTGCATCGAGCAGATAGCGGGCAGGGTCGCTCAACTCGTTATAGAGCGCCTGGAGGTCGGGCAGGCCAATGCGCGCGGGCAACTGCACGGCCTGCAGGTCGGCCAGTTGCTGCTCCAGGATCAGGGCCGCCTGGGTCTCGAAGGCATTGCCACTGATCTCGTTACGCTGGCAGGTGACGCTGTCGACGATGTACTGGCTGGCGATCAGCGTGCCCCAGTGCTGAGTGAACGCTTCCAGGGAGTCAAAGACCTGGACCGCACCCGCAGGGCTGCAAAGCAGCCAGAGCGTCGCGTTGTTCTTGCACTGGATCAACAGGATGTCGCTGCTGGTCAACAGACTGCTGGAGCCGTCCCGAGTGAGTCGGGTCTCCAGGCTGTAGGCATAGACGGCCGATTGGCCGTGGCGCCGAAAGCGTTGTTCCCGATCGGGCCATTGGACAATCTGGCCCAGGGCTTCCCGGGCCTGCCCAGTGAGGTCCTGTTGTTGCAGGCTGCGGATCTGCGCAAGGTTGCGCAGTACCTCGCTGAGCCACTGCCAACGGCTGGTGCCGTCCTGCTTGTCGTCCTGCGGGCCGGTGTCGATGTTGGCGTTCCAATAGCGGGTCAGCGCGTCCTCCAGTCCGATGGGTACGGTCCAGGGCAATTCGAGCAGCAGTTTTTCAATGACCTTCATCTCCAGTTTCCCGTCATCTGGCGCAAGAAGGCGCGGTGGCGAGTCGGACAGGAAACTGCGACGCCCGTTGCGATCCTTGAATTCAACGGGGGTGCCCAGCGCCAGGTAATCGAGGACGCGAGGCATGAAGGGTTCAAGCAAGTAGCCGCGAGAGGCCGGATCGGGCGTCGCCAGCCGAGTCTTGGAAAGATCGAAGACCAGTGTGGGGTACTTTTCCTGGATGGCTTGTTCAAGCATGCGTTGTGCGAACTGCTCGAAGGTCGGACGACTGGAAAATTGCAGGCTGACGCTTTGTGCAAGCGCAGAAGGGCTGTCAGCCGGGGAGGATGAGCTCATGAGAAATCCTTTTCATGGGGCGTTGGAAATGACGCCGGAAAAGTATCGACCTCTGGGCTCGCGCGGGCGGTATATAGATACCGCCGCGGCGGCTGGAATGTGTGCCAGGCCACGGATGGGCCGGGCTAGATATCAGGAAGGATCGGCGCCCAACACCACGTTCAGCGCACTGCGGGCATCGTCCAGTTGCACCAGGGTGGCATGGCGCGCACCGAGGGCATCGCGGTTCTCGATGGCGGTGAGGATCGCCTTGTGCCGTGGCATCGCCAGCTCATGCAGGTTAGGCCGCTGGTTGGAATGCTTGAGCGCTTCGGCGATGGCGACCGACAACATGTTGCACAGGTTGGCGAGCAGGTCGTTGTGGGTGGCGTCGGCGATGCGGCTGTGGAAGTCCAGGTCCGGCTGGAGCACGGCCTCGGGGGTCGGTGCCGCTTCCATGCGCTGGTAGGCCTCGCGGATGGAAGCGATGTCGTCCTCGTTGGCGAATTGTGCGGCGAGGGCGGCGGCGGCCGGCTCGATGATGCTGCGCACGCTGGTCAGCAGGTTGAAGAATTCATTCTGCGGGCTGCTCTGCATCAGCCAATGCAGCACATCCGGATCGAGCATATGCCACTCCCGCCGGGCCTTGACCACTGTACCCACCCGCGGTCGCGAATACACCAGGCCCTTGGCGACCAGCACGCGCGTGGCTTCGCGCAGCACCGGGCGGCTGACCGCGTACTCTTCGCACAACAAGGCTTCGGCGGGCAGTTTATCGTCCGGCTTGAAGCGCCCGGAAACGATCTGCATGCCCAGTTCCTGGACGATGCGCGCGTGCATGCTCTTGCGGTCGGAGGGTTTACGGTAATCCATGGGATGCGGCGCGATCCTGTGCGAGGGGGTGCTGCGCATGATAGCAGGCGCGGCGGATATTCATCAGGCCAAACCCTTGGGCCTGGTGACCTGTTTGGTCCGGGGACATGGTTACCTTGTGGCGAGGGAGCTTGCTCCCGCTGGAGTGCGAAGCGCTCCCAAAAATCTGAAAGCCCACACATCATTTTGCATAAGTCCGCCGCTTTTGGGCCTGCTTCGCAGTCCAGCGGGAGCAAGCTCCCTCGCCACAGTCGGTGTGATAGCCAACTTTGGATGTTGTCTGTTACGCCGCTATCGCGAGCAAGCTCAGCTCCCACAAAAGCTCGCTCCCACAGGGGGATGGATGGGGTCAGTGGGAATGACGCGGCACCTCGGCCCCACGGCAACCGACCAGGAAGTCGAAGTCACAGCCCTGGTCGGCCTGCAACACATGGTCGATGTACAGCTGGCGGTAGCCGCCCACCAGCAGTTGCTGCGGGGGGACGATGTCGGCGAGGCGGGCGGCGAGTTCGGCGTCCGGGATGTCCAGGTGCAGACGCCCGCTGGCGCAGTCGAGCTCGATCCAGTCACCTTCCTTCACCGCCGCCAGGGGCCCGCCGGCGGCGGCTTCCGGTGCCACGTGCAAGACCACGGTGCCGTAGGCGGTGCCGCTCATCCGCGCATCGGAAATCCGCACCATATCCGTCACGCCCTGGGCCAGCAGCTTGGCCGGCAGCCCCATGTTGCCGACTTCGGCCATGCCTGGGTAACCCTTGGGCCCGCAGTTTTTCATCACCAGGATCGAGCTGGCGTCCACGTCCAGTTCCGGGTCATTGATCCGGGCCTTGTACTCGTCGAAGTTCTCGAACACCACCGCGCGACCGCGATGCTGCATCAATTCGGCGGTGGCGGCGGACGGCTTGAGTACCGCTCCCAATGGCGCCAGGTTGCCGCGCAGCACGCAAATACCGCCGTCGGCGCGGATCGGGTTGTCCAGGGTGCGGATGACTTCGTCCTGGCCGTAGATCGGTGCGTCCTTGGTGTTCTCGCCGATGCTCTTGCCGTTGACGGTCAGGGCATTCGGGTGGGGGATCAGGTTGGCTTCGCCGAGACGCCGCAGTACGGCGGGCAGGCCACCGGCATAGTAGAACTCTTCCATCAGGAAGCGTCCGGACGGTTGCAGGTCGACAATGGTTGGCATGCCGCGACCGATGCGGGTCCAGTCGTCCAGGTCCAGTTGCACGCCGATGCGTCCGGCGATGGCCTTGAGATGGATCACCGCGTTGGTGGAGCCGCCGATGGCCGCGTTGACCCGGATGGCGTTTTCGAAGGCTTCCTTGGTCAGGATCTTCGACAGCTTGAGGTCTTCGCGGACCATTTCCACGGCGCGCATGCCGGACATATGGGCCAGCACATAACGCCGTGCATCCACCGCCGGAATGGCCGCGTTGTGCGGCAGCGACGTGCCGAGGGCTTCGGCCATGCAAGCCATGGTCGAGGCGGTGCCCATGGTGTTGCAGGTGCCGGCCGAGCGGGACATGCCACCCTCGGCCGCGAGGAAGTCGTCGATGGTGATGGTGCCGGCCTTGACCTGCTCGCTCAATTGCCAGACCACGGTGCCCGAACCGATGTCCTGGCCTTTGTGCTTGCCGTTGAGCATCGGCCCGCCGGTGACGACGATGGCCGGCACGTCGCAACTGGCGGCGCCCATCAGCAGGGCGGGGGTGGTTTTGTCGCAGCCGGTGAGCAGCACGACGCCATCAATCGGGTTGCCGCGAATCGCTTCTTCCACGTCCATGCTCGCCAGGTTGCGGGTCAGCATGGCGGTGGGGCGAAGGTTCGATTCGCCGTTGGAGAACACCGGGAATTCCACCGGGAAGCCTCCGGCTTCGATCACGCCGCGCTTGACGTGCTCGGCGATCTGCCGGAAGTGCGCGTTGCACGGCGTCAGCTCCGACCAGGTGTTGCAGATGCCGATGATCGGCTTGCCGTGGAACTGATGGTCGGCGATGCCCTGATTTTTCATCCAGCTGCGGTACATGAAGCCGTTTTTGTCGGCGGTGCCAAACCATTGGGCCGAGCGCAGGGAGGGTTTCTTATCAGACATGATAGATTCTCTTATTGTATGACTATATTGTTCTAGCGTGAGCGTAACATAAGCTCAATTTAGCCGGTTTGGAAGTGTTGTTGGGTAAATAGTATTACTATATAGTCCGATTCAACGGAGGGATTGTCCTGGCGGTCATTCGCGAGAGAAATCCCCCGAGGTTCCATAACAACAACAATCGGAGACCGGTCCCATGAGCCAGGAATTGCGGCTTATTCGTCGCATCACGCTGAAACTGATTCCCTTCCTGATCCTGCTGTACCTGATCGCCTACGTGGACCGCTCTGCCGTGGGCTTTGCCAAGCTGCACATGGGCGCCGACCTCGGCATCGGCGACGCCGCCTACGGCCTTGGCGCAGGGCTGTTTTTCATTGGTTATTTCCTGCTGGAGATCCCCAGCAACCTGATGCTGGAACGCTATGGCGCCCGGCGCTGGTTCGCCCGGATCATGATCACGTGGGGCGCCATCACCATCGGCATGGCGTTCGTACAAGGCCCGCATAGCTTCTATGTGATGCGCTTTTTGCTCGGCGCGGCCGAGGCCGGGTTCTTCCCGGGCGTGCTGTACTACATCACCCAGTGGTTCCCGGTGCGCCATCGCGGCAAGATCCTGGGCCTGTTCATTCTGTCCCAACCTATTGCAATGATGATCACCGGCCCGGTGTCCGGCGGTTTGCTGGGCATGGACGGGATCCTGGGCCTGCACGGCTGGCAGTGGCTGTTCATCGTCATCGGCCTGCCGGCGGTGCTGTTGACCTGGCCGGTGCTGCGTTACTTGCCGGACGGCCCGCAACAAGTGAAATGGATGGACCAGGCCGAGAAGGACTGGCTGACCGGTGAACTGAAAAAAGACCTGCAGGAATACGGCCAGACCCGCCACGGCAACCCGCTGCATGCCCTGAAGGACAAGCGGGTCTTGCTGCTGGCGCTGTTCTACCTACCTGTCACTTTGAGCATCTACGGCCTGGGCCTGTGGCTGCCGACGCTGATCAAGCAATTCGGTGGCAGCGACCTGGTGACCGGTTTCGTGTCGTCGGTGCCGTACATCTTCGGCATCATCGGTTTGCTGATCATTCCCCGCAGTTCAGACCGCTTGAACGACCGCTATGGTCATCTGGCCGTGCTCTATGTGCTGGGCGCCATCGGCCTGTTCCTCAGCGCCTGGCTGTCGGTGCCGGTGTTGCAACTGGCGGCGCTGTGCCTGGTGGCGTTCGCGCTGTTTTCCTGCACGGCGGTGTTCTGGACCTTGCCTGGCCGTTTCTTCGCCGGAGCCAGTGCGGCGGCGGGTATTGCGCTGATCAACTCGGTGGGCAACCTGGGCGGTTACATCGGCCCGTTTGTGATCGGTGCGCTGAAGGAGTACACCGGCAACCTGGCCTCGGGGCTGTATTTCCTGTCCTGCGTGATGCTGTTCGGCCTGGTGCTGACCGGGGTGGTGTATCGGTTGCTGGAGCGCAAGCACGTGCTGCCGGCGGATCAGTTCGCGGCCAGTGCCCGGGGAGCGACGCGTACCTGAGGTCACTGTGGGAGCGAGCTTTTGTGGCGAGGGGATTTATCCCCGCTGGGCTGCGCAGCAGCCCTAAAGTAGCGAACTCAATCTTCCTGGCACACCGAGTTGCTGTTTTGGGGCTGCTTCGCAGCCCAGCGGGGATAAATCCCCTCGCCACAAAAGCCTGCTACGCCTATTCAAGTTTTGCTTACAAGGAGAAAGATATGCGTTTAGTTCAGTTCGAATTGCCTAACGGCGAACGCCGCGTCGGTGTGGTCGACGGCGATCAGGTGCGGGAAGTGCAGGGCGCCGGTAGCGTGCGCGACCTGGCGCTGGCGGCCATCGAGGCGGGTGTGAAGCTTGAACAGCAGGTCAACAGCCTGGGCCTGGGCGCCGGCCATGACTACGCCCGGTTGCTCGGTGAGCTGCGTATCCTGCCTCCTCTGGATCACCCGGATCCGGCGCACCTGCTGGTCAGCGGCACTGGCCTGACCCACCTGGGCAGCGCCTCGGCCCGGGACAAGATGCATCAACAGGCTGGCGACGAAAGCGCCATGACCGACACCATGCGCATCTTCAAATGGGGCGTGGAGGGCGGTAAACCCCAGGCTGGGCAGGCCGGCGTGCAACCGGAATGGTTCTACAAGGGCGATGGCAGCATTGTGGTCCGTCCGGGCCATCCGTTCCCGCTGCCACCCTTTGCCGAAGACGCTGGCGAAGAGCCGGAAATCAGCGGCCTGTATGTCATCGGTCACGACGGCAAGCCCTATCGCCTGGGCTTCGCAGTGGGTAACGAGTTCTCCGATCACGTCATGGAACGCAAGAATTACCTGTACCTGGCCCACTCGAAATTGCGCAGCTGCAGTTTTGGTCCGGAACTTCGCGTCGGTGAACTGCCTCAACATCTTTCCGGGACCAGTCGTATCCTGCGCAATGGCGAAGTGCTGTGGCAGAACGAATTCCTCAGCGGCGAGGCGAACATGTGCCACAGCCTCGAAAACCTGGAGTTCCATCACTTCAAGTACAGTCAGTTCCTGCGCCCGGGGGACGTGCACGTTCACTTCTTCGGCACCGCGACCCTGTCGTTCGCCGACGGCATCCGCACCCAGCCGGGGGATGTGTTCGAAATCAGCCAGGCTGAATTCGGCGCGCCGCTGGTCAACGGCATTGCCCCGGTAGACGCGGTGTTCAACCCGGGTACTATCGGCACACTTTAAAAGGAGACTTGCGATGAACCAGATCCTTGGCCACAACTACATCGGAGGGGCGCGCAGCGCGGCCGGCCAGACTCGCCTGCAAAGCGTCGACGCCAGCACCGGCGAGGCCTTGCCCCATGATTTCATCCAGGCCACGGCCGAAGAAGTCGATGCTGCCGCCAAGGCCGCGGCTGCGGCTTATCCGGCCTACCGGAGCCTGAGCGCCGTGCGCCGGGCCGAGTTCCTCGAGGCCATTGCCGATGAGCTGGACGCCCTGGGCGATGCGTTCGTGGCCGTGGTCTGCCGTGAAACCGCGCTGCCGGCGGCACGGATCCAGGGCGAGCGCGGTCGCACCAGCGGCCAGATGCGCCTGTTCGCCAAGGTTCTGCGTCGTGGCGATTTCTACGGTGCCCGTATCGACCGCGCCTTGCCGGAACGCACGCCGTTGCCACGTCCGGACCTGCGGCAGTACCGCATCGGCCTGGGGCCGGTGGCGGTGTTCGGTGCCAGTAACTTCCCCCTGGCGTTTTCCACCGCCGGTGGCGACACGGCGTCGGCCCTGGCCGCCGGTTGCCCGGTGGTGTTCAAGGCCCACAGCGGTCACATGGCGACCGCCGAGCACGTGGCCGATGCGATCATCCGCGCGGCGGAAAAAACCGCGATGCCGGCGGGTGTGTTCAACATGATCTACGGCGGTGGCGTTGGCGAGTGGCTGGTCAAGCATCCGGCGATCCAGGCCGTGGGTTTCACCGGTTCCCTCAAGGGCGGGCGTGCCCTGTGCGACATGGCGGCCGCACGGCCCCAGCCGATCCCGGTGTTTGCCGAGATGTCGAGCATCAACCCGGTAATCGTCTTGCCCCAAGCCCTGGAAAACCGCGCCGAGAGCGTCGCGCGCGACTTGACCGCTTCGGTGGTGCAGGGCTGCGGTCAGTTCTGTACCAACCCGGGCCTGGTGATCGGCATTCGTTCGCCGCAGTTCACCGCCTTCACCCAGCAAGTGGCCGCGTTGATCGGCGACCAGGCGCCCCAGACCATGCTCAATGCCGGCACGCTGCAAAGCTACGGCAAGGGCCTGCAGAAATTGCTCGCTCACCCGGGCATCGAGCACCTGGCCGGGCGCCAGCAGCAGGGCAACCAGGCCCAGCCGCAACTGTTCAAGGCCGATGCCAGCCTGCTGATAAACGGTGACGAGGCGCTGCAGGAAGAAGTGTTCGGCCCGACCACGGTGTTTGTCGAAGTCGCCGATCAGGCGCAACTGACCGCTGCGCTGAACGGTCTGCACGGCCAGTTGACCGCGACGATGATCGGCGAGCCGGCGGATTTCGAACGGTTCAGCGAATTGACGCCGCTGCTGGAACAGAAGGTCGGCCGCATCCTGCTCAACGGTTATCCGACCGGGGTCGAGGTGTGTGATTCGATGGTGCACGGTGGGCCTTACCCGGCGACTTCCGATGCCCGCGGCACTTCGGTGGGGACCCTGGCGATCGATCGTTTCCTGCGCCCGGTGTGCTTCCAGAACTATCCCGACAGCCTGCTGCCGGAACCGCTGAAGAACGCCAACCCGCTGGGGATCCTGCGGTTGGTAGATGGCGTGCCGGGGCGCGAGGCGGTCTGAGGATCGCGGTCAGGCCGTTACGTTGAGGTGGAATGTACCGGCCTCTTTGCGAGCAAGCTCTCACATTGGAATGCGCTCCCATGTGAGAGCTTGCTCGCGAAGTCAATCGCCCAGTCAACATCGAGTCTGAAGTTATGGCCCAAGGCCCACTCCCACATTGGGTTATCATGGCAACTTTCCCAACGACCGACTGATCACCATGACTGCCGTTACCGAGACCCTGCTGGATGCCCTTCAAAAATGCGACATGCTGATCATCGACAATATGCACGCTTTCGATTTTTTCCTCGATGATCAGGACCAGTTGCACGTCGAATGCATGAACGGCCGCACCCTTGAGCATTGGCGTTTCACGCCGGCGCAGATGAAGGCCGCGACCTTCGATAAAACCCGGAACAAATGGACCATTACCAGCGATTCGGGTGACCACCACCTGGAGTGCGTGGAAGCGGCCAGCGGCCACGACGATGATGAGGACGACGAACATGAAGATGCGTAGTCTCTGGCCGTTGCTGATGGCCGGCAGCCTGGGCGCCATGGGCGTCCAGGCAGACACCGATGAACGCCATCAACTGCTGGTGGGTTCCTACACCGCCGGCCAGAGCCAGGGCATCTACCGGTTGCAATTCGACAGCCGCACCGGCCAGCTCGATGCCAACCCATTGCAAGTGATCAAGACAGACAACCCGTCGTGGCTGACCCTTTCCAAGGACATGACCCGGCTGTTCGTGGTCAATGAAAACGGGCCGGGCCAGAAAGACCCGGTGGGCAAGGTCAGCAGCTACGCCATTGACCCGAAGACCCATGAACTGAGCCTGATCAATCAGGTGCAGTCCCTGGGCAACGAGCCGACCCATTCCAGCCTCAGCGGTGATGGCCGGTATTTGCTGGTCAGTAACTACTCGGTGATGGAAGACCCGGGCGGCACCCTGGCGGTGTTGCCGGTGGGCGCCGATGGCAAGCTGGCGCCGGTGGTGCAGTTGAGCAGTCATCAGCCGAGCAAGGTCAACCCCGAGCGGCAGATGTCGGCTCACGTCCACGCCGCAGTGTCCTCGCCCGATGGCAAGTACGTGTTCGCCAACGACCTGGGGGCGGACAAGGTATTCATCTACCGCTACGACCCCAAGGCCAATCCAGAGCTACCGTTGACCGCTGCCGATCCAGCCTTCGTGCAGTTGCCACCCGGCAGCGGGCCGCGTCACCTGCTGTTCAGCGCTGACGGCAAGCACGCCTGGCTGACCATGGAAATGAGCGCGCAAGTGGCGGTGTTCGACTATCAGGACGGCCGATTGACCCAGCGTCAACTGGTCGACCTGGCCGCCGGCAAACCCCAGCCGGGCAGGGCGGCGGCTGCGCTGCATGCGTCCAGGGATGGCAAGTTCCTCTACGTCAGCAACCGTGGCACCACCAACGAAGTGCTGGTATTCGCTATCGACCCGGCCGCTGGTACGCTCAAAGAGCTGCAGCGGCGCTCGGTCGAAGGCGATCATCCACGGGAATTCAGCCTCGACCCGAGTGGAAGATTCCTGCTGATTGCCAACCAGAAGAGCAACCAGATCGTGGTGATCGAGCGCGATCCGAAGACGGGCCTGCTGGGTAAAACCGTGCAGAAAATGCCGATGGATGCGCCCAGCGATTTGAAGTTCATGGTCCGTCAATAGCCCACAGGCCCCGTTTTTCGGGGCCTGCGCCGTTGTATCAACGAGACTGATATTCGCAAGTGATGTAAAGCATTTCAACGCGGGACGCCTCGGCGCGTAAGTTTGCTTCACGGCCCAACCGGGCAAGTCAGCCAACTGAATCCGAGGTCTACCGCCATGAATCTGAATCTCTTCTCCGTGATCGCCGCTTCCGCCATCTCTGCCACCGTGGCGCTGCCCGCCAGTGCCAGCGTCGAGATCAGCGACAAGAAAAATCGCACCCAGAGCTATACCGAGAAATACCTGCAACAAAGTGCCAACTTCTATGCGGCGCTGGACCACAAGACCCAACACTGAAATAGCGCGCAACGACTGAAGCCTGCGATCTTTTCATCTTCACTGCCCCCCAGGTGCAAGAGAAAAGATCGCAGGCTTCGCCGTTTCTGGAAAAAACCAGCTGTAATATCATTTGGCCATGTGTTTAAATTTGACGCTGACAAATTGACTCCTTCGCAGATAAGGATGGACACCATGGCGATGCGTCTGGCAGTGATGCTGCTGTTTCTCTACTCCACGCCGATAGTCTCGGCGGCGCAGCCGGATTCCGGCGAGTTGGAAGTGGCGCGTGAGCGATTATTGAGTCTGCTGAGCGACTGATCGGATCGGCAACAATCGGGTTGCAGGATTGCCTTTGTGGCGAGGGAGCTTGCTCCCGCTGGGGCGCGCAGCGCCCCTAGAACCCGGCGACGCGGTGGGTCAGGTTGATTGAGTGAAGCTTGAGAGGGGCTGCTGCGCAGCCCAGCGGGAGCAAGCTCCCTCGCCACAAAAGCATCCCGGTCGACCAACCGATT